>NZ_JBSXNM010000033.1:0-149023 GCF_056857655.1 Paracoccus sp. L-17 | reverse complement strand
ACAACAGACGCTTGCTGGAACCCATCGGTAACATCCCGCCAGCAGAGGCCGAGGCAAACTTCTATGCCGCTCTGGAAAGATCAGACATGGCCGCGTAACTAAGACAAATCAGCCTCCGGAAAACCCGGCGCGGTTCAAACGACCTTCCCGCGCGTCCTTGAGCATACGGATGTTTTCCGCGATCTGGTCGCGATGCCCGCCCTCGCGGTCCTTCCAATTCACCATGCGCTCGAAGTAGCGCCCCCACTCACCCTGACGGCACATCCGGCGCTGATAGATCGGCAAATAGCGCTCCCGCAGTCGATCTATTCCGTCGCCGCGATCCAAACTCGAGGGAAAGATCGTGTTGGCCACCGTCACGATGGGGTGCTTGTCATGGCGCCGCAGAAAGTCGTCGACCAGGCCGACGACGGCTTCTTCGTCAGCATCCATGGCAAGCGGTTGCTCAACATGGAGCATCAACCCGCCCAACGAGAGCGTCGGTTCAGCGCGAAGGCGGTCTGCCGCCTCAGCCCACGCGCGTACTGGCGTGGCGGCCGCCGGCATCGGATTGTAGAACATCTCCATCTCCTTCGCAGATACTGAAACCGCCGAACAGGCGGCGCGCCAGATAGCTTTCCGGCACCCAAGCATGGCCGTTCCTGCCCCACCCCGTGCCCCATGAATTTCGCAGCAGCATCACCGGTTCTCCACCGAAGCGCCCATAGCCCACGGCGACGACCGCATGACCGCGACCGCGATCAATGGCCTCTCCATCCTCAGGTAAGATGATCTCGTCATCAGTATGCAGCCAGTTGCCCGACGTTGTGAAGGTCGATGAAACAAAGAGCGCCAGAACTACTGGCTGGCTTTGGTCCAGTTGCGTCTGAACCTGCGCCATCACCGGATCGCATTGGCTCGAGCCGCATCGGAAAAGCGGCGATCCGATTGGCGGTGCGACCCAGGTGCCACGAGCCGTCAACTGACCGCGATATGGCCATGCCGGTTCTTCGGGTTGTCCGATCTGATGCAATGCCCGGCGTGTATCCAGCAGAGTCGTACCATCATCCGGCCCGGTCCCCGCCAGTTGCGCCGCGTGGTAGTAAAGCCATTCGACGCTTAGCGGCTCCAGGGCACCCCGTGCATGTTCGTGCGCGGCCGAGGCCGCGAAGGACAGGCAGGTCGGCCTACGGCCCTGATCGCGCACAGGGCCGAGAAAGGGCCTCAAGTCTTTGACGATATGCAGTGTCATTGGGCTGCCAGCAGCTCCTCGCGCTGCGGCTCGAACAGACCGGCCTCATCGCTGGTCGCCGTCCTGCAATAAAGGGTCAGCAGTTGCGGGTCGTCGTCCGGTGCCCAGGGCCTCACCTCCCGGACGGTTAGCTGACCAGCGACCGGCCGCTCCGCCCGAGCCAGTACACGGCGCACCGTCGGCGTGCCGATCCGGCCGGCCGGCACAGGTTCGCGGCCGTCCCGGAGGATGACAAAACCCGCCTCGCTCAGCTCGTCGAAGGTCCAGACATAACCGCCGCCGCTGTCTTCTCTGAGGCGCAGCAGGAACAGATCGTCCCGGCTCGCCTCGATGACCGCCCCTTCATCGCGCTCTGTCAGATGCCAGACATCCATCCGTTGTGCGTTCTGCAGATCGAAATCTCCAAGCAATGCTCGTTTCAGATCGCGCGGCTCGGCGCGCCGAAGCTGCTGGCCGAGATTTTGACCGATGACGTGTTCCCGTTCGAGGGCGAACACGGTGGCACGGTAGCTGGTCCCGAACCGAAGGGACGCCTGATACACGGTCTCGGGGTGCTCGAAATGATGTGGCTCCCAGCCCTGCACCGCCATCTGCTCTTTCATCAGGTAGGGCGGCAGCAGAAAATAGGATGCGAAAGCATCCGCTTCCCGCTCCTCCGGCGGCACGGGCACGCCGCCCATGCCGTCACCAGCCCAGGGCGCCCGCCGCAGGATACCTTCATCATCCGCATGCGGATCATGGCCGAGCGCAAGATGACCGAGCTCGTGGGCAGCTGTAAACCGTTGCATGCCGAGCGGTCGCCTCGTGCTCAGGATGATGCCGGCATTCCCGCCCTCCCGGACAAACGCCCCAAGCAGCGGCTCCAGCGGCTGGAACATCAGCATGGCACCCATCCGGGCGATGCTGGCGAAGACATCCACCCGCTGCGCGCGCGCAGCGCCTTGGTCCAGACCCAGATCACGCTGCAAGCGCTTTGCACCGCGGATGCCGCGCAGGATCGCTTCGCGTTCGCTACGACTGACCATCGCCCGACACTTTCGATTTGGTGCGCAAGAACTCGGCGAACCGCTGCAATTCCTGTCGGTCATTGTCCGACAGAGCACTTGCCGTTCTCGCGAGGAAGGCAACATCGGCGGGCACAGCGGCCTCAGCCTCATCGCCAGTGAACCAGGCCACCGGACGCTGATACAGACGTGCCAGCTTGGTCAGCTCGATCGCACTGACCCCACGGCGGCCATTCTCGATCTCCGAAACCGCTGTTCGCGGCAATGCCATGTGCCGGGCGACCTGCTCCTGCTTAAGGCCGAGATACTCCCTCGCCTCGCGCAATTTGCCGCCGAGCGCCAGATTCTCGTTCCCGCTGCCTGCAAAGCCGATCCGTTCCGCGGTCATGATACTTTTTCTCCTTCGGGCTGCTTCTGCTGCGCGCCCAGCAGCTTGATGACATGTTGGGTAAACACCGAGACACAAAGGTTCTCATCGTCGAACCCACCAGGCGGCATCACCGCCTCCGGCAGCTTCACGCTGAACTCCTCTTCGATCCGCAGCGCGATCGACACCATGACCAGCGAGTCGACATGCGGTTCCCAGCCTGCCTTCGGCGTGGGCCGGTCGTTTTGCGCGCACTGAATCTCGTCGCGGATAATCGCTTCGATCGTCGCGGCCGGAACAGTCATCGAGCACCTCCTATGTCTCGAAATCCGACACATATATAGCATGTGTCGGAATATCCGACAAGGGCTACTCGAAGGACACTAGGGAGACGGTGGCGGCGAACCTATCCACTCCCTCAGGGCCCAGCCCACCAGGCCGATAAGAATCGCGGTTCCGAAACGAAGAAACCACCGAACCTGCACCTCCAGGTTCGCAACCTTGGTATCCTGCTCTTGAATCTGTCGGGTCAGACGTTGTTCCATGTCTCGATGCTCATCAGAAAGGCTCTGCAGCGACAGGATTTCGCCGCTGATGCCATTGAGAAGAACTGGGTCAATACCCTTAAAGCCCGGACCATTCTTCTTTTCCGTCGTAGCCCGATCAAGATCAGCGTACCAAATTAGGAACAGCGGTTGTCCCTGCTGTAAATGCAAGGGTTTTGGCCCTGCATTCATGACCGAAAACAGCAGCTCCCCTTGATAGCCGGGATCGACATGGAATCCCGAAATGTTAATCAGCCCTCCGAACTTCAGGCGAGCCTTGATCGAAATAAAGGCAAGGGCGTTATCTGGTACGGTGACCTGCTCCGCGGTGGTGAGAAACCCAAACTGCCCCGCCGGGATGGTAAAGGCTTCACCTGCGGCGAGGCGTTTCTTGGCATGTCGCGTCGGATCTGAAACCTTGTGGTCAGGGCTGACATAAATTTCACTGCCAACATGCAAAGTGTAGGCGGCGCAGTCGATCGCCTTCTCGTCGTAGGGCTGAACCAACTGCGGCAGCTTTTCCTTTAAGGTCTCTCCGCTCCAGAACGCCATATCTGCTCCCCTCGTTCGCTGAAATCCACGTTTGTCCGCTCCACGATATCTTGGCCAATCTCATTCAGCCACCCGACAAGCTTGGTTGTATCGAGCATGCAGCGTCCTCGACAAAGCAAGAATCATCGTCGGCTAGTGCATAATACGCTGCACCTTTGCACGAACCGCAGGCCAGCGGTCGCCGATGTGCGGCAAGAAGATCCACTTCCGTTAGCGGTCGAGGGACCAACTTCGAGGCGCGTCAGCGCCTATGGTGAACTGACTGGCACCGCACAGGTGGTTGCTTGTCGACCTATGCCAATGTACTCTGACCCGGCTCACTTGGGGCTGGCGCGCTGTAAAGTACAGGTCGGCGCAGCAGGTGGAAGCCAACCCAGCGAACCTGATCCGGGCCCATTGGATCCTGGTTTGCCGAGCTTCTAGACACTCATCGGTTTGCTCAATCAGCTGCGCGCTTTCCGACTCCTGCTATAGGGCCCACGGCTTGAATTTGGACTCGGAGGCACGCCAGAGGAGTGAGCAAAATGAACCTGAACACTGATGTGCAGTCAGCCGAGACCTTCCCGATCAAGCTCGAATGCCTGTCAAAAGGCGTCGACCGAATTCTGGCAAGATGGACCGGCGAAAATCGCCCCACTAAGCTGACACTCTTGAACGATCTTGCCGCCGCAATCTCCCCGGGCTCAAACTGGGGCGCGCTGAAAGCAAAACAATCCAAGCGAGCCAACCTACAGACGGGGCCGAACACCAGTTTCGTCCCCGCGATCAATCGAAGCGCCAAAGAACTACCCGCGCGATTGGCCGAAGTGAAAAACACCGGGAATGGAATTGACCTCGCCTATTTGGTCGAAGAAATCCGCCCCCTATTTGCGATGCGGCACGCAGGCGATCCGATCATTGGATTAGAACTCAGCGTCGTGGAAGGGAATGGGTACAGCGAGGCGTCCATCTATGCAAAACTGATCTTGAATCGTGGGGAAGCCATTGGCATCGCCGAAGCCTATGCATCGGACCTTGAACCGGTCGTTGCGCAACTCGTCTTCAACGCAATCCAAAACCTGAACTCCATCGAATTGTACCCCACCTTGGCGCAGAATGCTTGCAGTGCGCTTCGGATCGTTGTTGGCCCCTTCGATTGCGTGCTGTCTATTCCGGAGTTTTATGGGCGTACGCCCGACGAAAGCCATGCATCTCAGGGGGTGCGGGTCCTTCTTGATGAAGGCGATACGCCGTCGGTCACCGATCTAGATCTGGCGTTGCGCCTGCTATCGGCAGTGACCCCCCATCTCGGCCAGAAACAATTCATGGAACATGGGAGCGTCCGGTTCAGGTTGTCCCAGCCGCTCATGCAGGTTTGGAAACCAATTGGGTTTGCGACGCCGGACCTGCTCGATGATCGGCCCATGTTCTGGATTCCTGACGGCGAATACTGGGCGCACGAAGGCGATGACTACCTCCTCGATCACAACATTTGGACGCACAGCACACTTGGCGAGCCGCTTGATCTAGCTTTGGCCCTGATCAATATTGACGATCCGGATATCTACCTGAAGGTCGCGCTGACCCCGATGCCAAAGAGGTCGCAAAGATCCGGCCAACGACAAGAGAACTGGCGGGGCGGGTTTCATCGAGGCTTTCAGGTTCTCCGGATACGAGAAGGTGAACCAGCTCAAGAGCTTTGCCTGGACGACCAAACGAAAGAACGTTTCGAAAGAGGGTTCATCGGGTGGGCTGTTCACGAAGGGCACGAGGTTGTTGAGGACAGAGCCCGAACAAGAACTGAAGCACTCATTCCGCGGGACTTGAGGCGTGCCTCGCAGCACCTCCGTCAGGTGGAGGCGATCATGAACGGTGCCGACCCAACGGACAAAGAGCTGTTGCGTCGTATCCGGGAGAGAATGGGTAGCGATCAGGCTGGCTAGCGATCAGTGTTGCTCCGTCTGCAACGAACAAGCGAGGCAAACCTTTGCCTCGCTTAACTGTCTTGTGCACTCGCTGGCAGCTACTGAATGACTATGCTTTCACCAAGCGCAAATGCAGCCAGTGCAGGATAGCGCGAGAACACGCCCTGCTCTGCCGAGGCGATCTTGAGAAGCCGTGACCGTGCATCAGCAATCGAGCTCGGGTCATCGGGGTTCAACTGACGAAAGATCGCAAGGACGGGCATGGCGACCTCAACAGTCGTGGCAAGTGTCCCACGTTCACTGAACTCGTTGTTGAAAGCTCCGTTGCCGACATCGTCGATCAAAGCAAAAGCTTCCCTACAAATTTCCGGATAGTCCATGATCAGAGGATTCCCTTGCCTTGATATTGACCGCGCCCAGAAGGGAACGGTTGCGAACCAAATACTCCTTTGGCGCGCAACGCAAGTTACCTCGCCTTTTCTATCATCGATACGGACATTTCAATGCGCCGGAGCTGTTGGCGAAGTGGGGCGCAATCGGGATAAGCATTCTTCAACATCCGTGCTATCCTACGAAGGGCTCCAACAACGTCATCAGCAGAGGTCAATGTCTGCAGAAACGCCTGATCCTCATCGGTTCGGGTATAGTAGACTTCGAAGAACTCAGGGCCGTCGAGCTGCCCCTGATCAATCTCAAGGCTGAGCCAATCCTCGAGTTCCGACCGAAGCGAATTCAACCGAGTATAGACCCCGCCTGGCGCATACTGCGACGACATCACTGCCTTGATCACGCGGCCTGCCTGCACATGGCCATCAATTCCGAGTTCACCAGCTGGACGGCGGCGAGAACACCCGGGGTTGTAGTTGTAGGGTACGGTGGTCTTGCTCGGAGAGGGATAGATCATCCCCTTGCACTTTGCGCGCCGTTCGTCCTGTTTCGTCTTCGCCATTGGGCTGAGAAACGTCTCCCATGAAGGTACGGATTCGCCCGTCCAGTTCTCGCTGACGACTGGCTCTGGCATGTCACTGATCTTTTCCATCAGAGCGTCAACGTCGTATCCCGAGCGCGTGTCGATACCGACATAGAGATCGCAATCGTATGGCCGATACATCCCGGGCCAAGAGGCCTTTTCAAGCCGCCAGCCGTTGCGGGTCGCCCATGCTGCGCGATTTGAAGCGTCGGGCGCGTTGCCATAGGGCTCGTCGATCAGGACGAATTGACCACTGGCCGGATCTACCCAGTCTGTCGAATGGTCGATATTGGGCAGTTTGTCGGTGTCCAGAATTCTGGGGTAGTTCCTGCGGTCTCGGTTCGGTCGCAGTCCGGTATGCTCCATGAAACGAAGCGAACGCTCAGCTGCACAAAGCCGATCCCGCGCGTACTCTTGCTTGTGGGCAATGTCATCACAAACGAAATGGTCTTCGGCAACCATTCGAAGGTTTCCGAAACCGCGGACGTATCTGAGCGCACTTTTGGGGCAGAGGTCGAGGATCGGCGTGGAAAGCTCAATTCGCAGTGTTTCCCGCCCGCAGCGATGGCCGCGCTCCTTGTCGCTCCAGTAGATCGTCAGCAACACATAGGGCTTGGAGTTCGTGAAACCATTGGTCGGCAAAGTGCGCTGTGCATGACGAAAGTTGACACAATCGGCAGACTTGGCAGCAAGATCAAGCGCGTCAGAATGCTTGATTCCGTTTGTCTTCTTCAGCTGCTTGGCAAGGCGTTTCACCCCAACAAGGGTGGTAGGTCGTGGACCATCGATCAACATAGCTATCTCCCGGCTTGACACCGAACGTCACTCGCCTACCGCCCTACAAGCCTGAGTGTTAGCTGATGGGGATCGCTAGAAAAATTTTCGGGCAGTGCTGCCTGCAGCTTCGGAACGGCGAGTGCCATGCTCCTGCCAAGAGCTTCTACAAGATAGGACGGATCGCACAATCATGCAACTGGCACCTGACCGCGTCGCCGCCTGCGGAAGCACGGTCGGCACAGGGATCACAGTTCGCAGCGACGGTACTAACATCGTTCTTGAAAACTAACACTATCAATGTTAGCTTCCAAACTCATGTTAGAAGTGGATCAGAAATCCTCCCAGGACCTCATCAAGGATGCGCAGTCTCACCTGCGTACAACGCTTCATGTGCCCGCCAGCCTGAAGGCCTGGGGGAGCAAGAAAGGGTTGCCGCTCTTTCTTGCCAATGGGTTCGAGTACCGACAAACGGAGCTCTTCGGGCATACGATCTTGCTCGTCGTCCCGATGTCAGAGGACGCCAAGAATCCTACTGGCCTTTCCAAACAGCTTGGAGCTATCCAACGCCACTTTGAGGGAATCCTCGTATTGGTCCTGGACCACCTATCCGCCTATCAACGCAGCCGGCTCATCGAGGAGTCCGCAGCCTTTATTGTCCCGGGCAATCAACTGTTCATCCCGCAGCTTGCCATGGACCTCCGGGAGCATTTTCGGCGAAGACGTGATTTTGCGGAGGACCAGCTTTCGCCTGCATCACAAGCGCTCTTCTTGCGACACCTGAACCTCAGGGACGTGGAGAACGCGCGACCGAGCGATCTCGCGGAAATCTTGCGATACTCGGCTATGTCGATCGGGCGCGCCTTCGAAGAGCTGGAGGCCAGCGAGCTAGCGCATGTGGAAACGCGAGGGCGCAGCAAGCATATCCAGTTCTCCGAAGCTCCTCGAGAATTGTTCGAAGCCGCAGCTTCAAGAATGCGCTCACCGGTCAAAGCCGAACATTGGTTTCGGGCACCCTCCCTGCCGAAGGGCTTCCACGGCAGCACATTGCCTGAGTACCTGCCAACCGGTGGCGAAAGTGCACTCTCGGAGCGATCGACAATGTCCAGGCCCCGCATCATACGTTTTGCTGCCGGGCCAAAGGACTGGAAACGGATTCAAAGTGGCGAGTTTGGGAAAGAGGTCGAACAGGAAGAAGAGCCGAACTTTGCGATCGACGTTTGGTGGTATGACCCCGATATCGTGTCGGGTGAGCGTGAGGTGGATGTGCTGTCGCTCTACCTGCAGTTCCGCGATAGCCCAGACGAGCGGCTGGAAGCCGCCGCGGAGCAATTGTTGGAGGAGTTCGCGTGGTAGTCGGTCTGGACAAGTTTCGAGAGCATTTCGCGGACCATGCCGACCATTATGCGGTTATCGGCGGCACTGCATGTTCGATGATTTTCGATGAGGTCGGCATCGATTTCCGCCAGACCAACGACATCGACATGGTTCTCTGCGTAGAGGTGGTGGATCCGTCCTTCGCACAGTCCCTGAAGGCCTTTCTGGATAGCGGAGGTTACCAGGCGCGCGAACGCAGCAATGGTCGCCGGGAGTTCTACAGGTTCCACAAGCCGACCGACCCATCGTATCCGGCAATGCTCGAGCTCTTTGCGCGAAAGCCCGAGGCGCTGGAAATTCCGGAGGATGCGGGGTTGACGGTGGTAGAGGTTTCGGACGAAACCCTGAGCCTCTCCGCGATCCTGTTGGACACGGACTACTACGAGGCACTCCTCGAGAGCCGTCGCGCTATCGACGGTGTTCTAGTTCTCGATGAACGCCTGCTCATCCCATTCAAGGCCAGAGCATTCGTCGACCTGTCTCAGCGAAAGGATGATGGCGACGCGAATGCCAAGGGAAGCGATATCAGGAAGCACCGGAACGATGTGTTCCGGTTGCTTCAGCTTCTCCCGACCGATCAGCCCATCAAGGTCACCGAGCCATTGAAAGCTGACCTCAGGGCCTATGTGGAGCGGATGAACGGGCTGGCAGACTTTGACCCGAATGTCTTCGGTGTTCCCATCGATCGAGAAACTGGCCTCGGCCTGATCTCCACTCTCTACCAGCTCTGACGACCGCTAACCGACACGTCTCAGAGCCAAGCTGAGAAAGTCGCAGGAGCGAAATTCAATGCATTCGGCGCAGGCTGCGGCGTAACGCGCGGTTGCCCTCGTCTGGGTGATCCTCCCCGGGGTGTTTTCCCCCGCCTTTCCAGTCGTTCGACACGATCCATTCCTCGAAATAGATCAGCCAGAGGTGGGTCCAGGGGATGATGGTGAGGTCCAGACGCTTGCCGGCGTCCCATTGCCCGGTCCCGGGAAGATAGAGACAGAGCCGATCCGGGTTGTGGTAGATATGCGGCAGGTCGCGTCCACCGGCGAGCAACCTCAAGTCAGGTTCTACGACCCGAACGTCCAGCGTCCCGTCCCTCTCCAGGACAAGAGTGACCTGATACAACCGGGAAAGCGGCGTCGGTTGCGCCTGAAATCGCCACTCCAAGCGACCAGGCCCGAGCACACCTTCGCCGGAGATCGTCTTCGACCTCTGAAGGAACAGGTACTGCTGGGGCAATGACAGTCGGTTTCTCGTGGTCGATCCCGCCATCGCGCCTAGTCCCCGAAGAACTCGTTCTTGGGAACAGGCGTCGAAGCGGTCGATTTTTGGGTCGTCAAGCCGACACCGGCACCAAGCATGAGAGCGCCCGTCTTGCGCCCTTCGTTCAGCGCATCCATCCGCCGGTTCATGGTCCGGGAAACAAGTTTGTCACCCAGGCTGTCCTTCATGGAGCCGACAATCGCGTCGAGGCCAACGAGGTCACGCAGGGATTCGAAATCCGCAAGCGCCTTGCCGTGCCATTTGTAGAAGGCCTCGACCCGCGCGGGTTCTTCGTTCCAACGCTCGGCAAAATTTTCGCCTTCGGTCGTCTCGTTCCAGACCGCGTAAATTTGGCGGCCATTGACCAACGGGCGTTCGATGAAGACCGGCATCAGACGGATCGTGTCGATCAACACCTGGAGTTCGTCGGCGAAAACGTGGCGCCTGACGCACATCTCATAGGATCGCATGGCCAAGGTCGTGATGATGATCGAGATCGGTGCGATCTCCTCCTGAACATGCAGGAATTCCAGATCCCGGTGACGCTTTAGGAGTTGCACGGTCCGCCGCAGAATGCCCTTGACCGACTGACGTACCGGGAAAGGCTCGGTCGTCGCCGCATCGCGCTGTGCCGCGATGATCGACTGCGTCATCTTCGGGACCAGGGCCGCCCTTTCGTCGAAGAGGGTCCGATAGGCCCGAGGATTCGTCGCATGCCAATCCCGCAGCTTGCGATCGGGCACCAGCTCACCGCCATTCATGCAGTTCGGGTTGGCAATGGTCGGGGAGATGTCGAGGTGAAAGTCACCGGCGTAGTTCAAGCGCCAGCAGCGCTTCTTTTCTTCGAGAATAGAGGCATAGTAGGCGTGCTCGCGCAGGCGCTTGCCGATCGCGGCCTTCAGGCGTGCCGGTGCGATTTCCGGGCCAAGGCCGAGAATGAAGCTTATCAGGTCGACATCGAACTCGTCGCGCCCGATCGGTTTGATCGAGGTGCCAAGTGCGCCGGAGCCGTGCAGGTAGACATGGAGGGAAGTAAGCATTGGGTCGCTCGATCCGGCCAACCAGTCTGCGACGGCTTCGTAGCTGGTACGGGCCTTCTCGAACTGGGTCTGGGTCCATTCCAACTCCTGGCAGATTTCTTCAAGGATCGTGAAGACCTGCGCCCGCCGCTGAATGGCGGTATCGGTGAGAGGGTGCGAGAAGATCTGGTTCATGCCGCGTTCCGTTCGAGTTGATGCACGGGCACGAACGGCTCGGCAGGTTGCTGGAAGAAGATGGGGGTCAGTGTGGGGCTCGCGTGCCGGGCACTAGAGGCGCCAAGCCCCTTGAGCCTGTGAATCTTGGTGGTGTCATCGAGGGAAAAGAAACCCTCCGGCACGCTTGGCGAGTACCGGTGAACAGCCGTCCGGTCGTGCGGATCGCCTGTCAGATGACGGGCAATGCCGAGCGCTCCACGGGATTGCCCGTCCATGAAAAGACTGAGGGCCTTCAGCCCGAGACCGGCCTTGCCGGGAGATTCAGGCAACATGTAGACCTCGTCGACACAGCCAAGGCTCAGAATGTGCAGGTCCTTCGGAGACCAGCCGAGCATCGAGATCGCTTCGACGGTCGCGACGCCCACCGGATTGTTGCACCAGGTGCCGCCATCGAGAAGCCCGACATCATCCACTGTCTTGTGGCGCGCGAAATAGGTCGGTGCGGCCGACGTCGCCATCGCGGCATCGAGGGCCGGCTTCCTGTAATCCTTGGTGAGCCGCGGATGATGTGACGTCTTGTAGATGTAGACGCTGCGCTGATCGGCATCCCAGGCCGGGATGAGCAACCGGGTCTCCGCTTCGCCGATGAGCTTGTCACCGAGGACGGCGCGGAGCTCGTCCCGAAGCGTGGATGCCTCGTGCTTGGGCTTGACCAAGTGACGCAGGGCGGCACGCACGTCCCGAGCTTTTTGTCCCAGCCAACTCTTGTCTCCGGCTTGCCCGAAGATCGTCGGCCCGCGATTTTCGTAGAGTTCGAGGAGGGTTTTGGCCGGGATGCCGAGGGCAAGGCCGATCGCGAGAATACCCCCGGTTGACGTTCCCGCAATCAGGTCGAAGTAGCGGCCAATCGGTTCATCAAGGTCTTCCTCCAAACCCGCCAGAAATGCCGCCGGCTGGGTGCCTTTGATGCCGCCACCATCGATGCACAGGATACGTCTCATGATTCACTTAGCCTTCCGGGGGATAGGGGTCTTTGCCGTAGGTGTTGCGCTCACGGATGCGACCGTTGGTTCCGTGGATGAGCATTTCCGAGCCCTGATTGCGGGCGATGTCACGCGCCTGGGTGATCGCGGAATGCTGCGTCGGGTGGATGGCCGTTGCCTTTGCATTGCCTGCGCCTTTCACGGCCCAACCGTCCTTGTGGGGAACAACATGCTGATTTTTCTTGGTCACTTTGATCTCCAATTACCTTTTTTCCTTGACCATTCGTCAATCTTGTGTTGATATATACAGCAAGAAATGTCGTGCATCAACCGACGTTTTTACGGGAGCAGACCATGTTTGGACAACGGTTGCGACTGGCCCGCAAGAAGGCGGGTTTGTCGATGCAGGGGCTTGCCGACCGCACCTCGCCAAGGATCACCGCACAGGCCATCAGCAAGTACGAGGCGGACAAAATGAATCCGTCCTCCTCGGTGTTGGTCGGTCTGAGCAAGGCTCTGGGCGTGTCGCTCGATTTCCTGATGGGAGGTCAGGTCGAAGAGCTTGTCGGCGTCGAATTCCGCAAGCATTCCAGCACCTCCGCGAGGGACCGCGCCCATGCGGAAGCCATCGTCATAGAGAGACTGGAAGACTACCTGGCGATCGAGGACATCCTGGAGATCGCACCGCCGGATGACCCGTTCGGCGATCTGGTTAGGGAAGTCGTCGAGAGCTACGAAGAGCTGGACCTGTTGGCACGAGAGCTGCGAAGGCATTGGAAGCTCGGAAACGATCCAATTCCCAGCATGTCGCGGCTGCTCGAGGACAAGGGCATCAAGGTCATCGAAGCCGATTTCGCCGAGCGCTTCGATGGGTTGGCCTGCGAGGTGCGGCGCAGCGAGGGCCGAAGTTCCACCGATGTCGTGGTGGTTTCAAGCCGCACCAATGTCGAGCGCAGGCGTTTCAATCTGGCGCATGAACTGGCGCACCGTGTCATTCGGGCGACCGGAAACTCGGCGATCAAGCTCGAGAAGGCGATGAACCGTTTCGCCGGTGCGTTCCTGATACCCACCGATCACCTGATCGAGGAGGCCGGTCCCTCGCGCAGCGGCATGACCTATATGGAGATCATGCGACTGAAGCGGCTCTATGGCGTGTCGGCAGCCGCGATGCTGATGCGTCTCGGACAGGTTGGCATCCTGCCCCAGTCGATGATCGACTACGCGTTTCGGACCTATGCACGGCGCTGGCGCACCAGCGAGCCGGACGAGATACGGGATGATGAGGGGTTCGGTGCCTTCGAGCATCCGCAGCGGTTTGAGCGCCTGGTCTGGCGAGCCCTCGGTGAGGAATTGATCTCGCCGGTACGCGCCGCTCAGATGCTGCACATATCGCTGTCCACCGTTGAAGAGAATATCAGGGGATAGTCCTCTCGTGGCCCGTGTGATCGTCAACGATGCCAGCTGCTTGATCGATCTTCGGAAGGGTCGGTTGTTGCATGTCCTGTGCGCCCTACCCTACGAGTTCATCGTACCGCTTCCCGTGCGCGCGAGCGAGATCCTGGATTTCACACCTCAGGAATGGGCGCTTCTCGACGGTAGCGGCATGACAACATATGACCTGCCGCCTGCCCAGGTCGGCCAGGCATTCGACATCAAGAAGCGGCACGGCCGACTGTCAGCGAACGATTGTTTCTGCCTCGTGACGGCGCGGGTGCATGCGGAAGCCATCTTGCTCACCGGAGACCGTCTGCTGCGGCGCGTCGCCGAGGACAACGGGATCGCCGCTCATGGCGTTCTATGGGTGGTCGACCAACTACTGAGGGACAGCCTTTGCGACCCCAAGTTGCTTGAAACGGCATTGAGGCTTTGGCGGGACGACAAGGCGGTCTTCCTGCCTAATCAGCTGATCGACAGCTTGCTGCGTCGGTTACGGTGACAGATCCAGGGTGCGCCGCCGGAGCTGTGGCACTATGGTTCGTCCAATGCGGAGGATAGCAAGATGGACGCAGAACGCCGTGGCGGATCCGAACCCTGTTTCGTCAGCGACGTGATCGGCGGCAACGTCGTCGACCGACAGGTCTGGACCGATGTCGAACGCTTCCGCCGCGCCGAGCGCGAAAGACTTTACCAGACTCGCAAGGCCCACAGATCAGGGAAGCGTGAGGCGCTGACTCGGGCTGTTATGCAAGACTTGGACTCGGCCGTGGGCCGGATTGATGGCCGCAGGATTGCGGTTTACTGGCCCATCCGAGGCGAACCCGATCTGCGGCCCTGGATGACGAGGGCAAACGACGCAGGTGCCCAGATAGCTTTGCCAGTGGTCATTGAGAAGGGTCAGCCACTTGAATTCCGACGTTGGTGGCCGGGCTGCCCGATGGACCGTGGCATCTGGAACATTCCCGTGCCGTCCGAGGGCGAAACGGTTATGCCGGAGCTGGTGGTCGCCCCGTTGGTGGGTGTGGACAATGCTCTCTATCGACTAGGCAACGGCGGCGGCTACTACGACATGACCCTAGCCGCGATGAACCCGCTGCCGCGCGTGATTGGCGTCGGCTATCCTGATTGCACGATACCAACCATTTACCCCATGCCCTGGGACATTCCGATGGAGGCGGTGGTACTTGGGGACGGGGCGCCGCGGATCCGGAATGTGGACGACGGCTAGGGTCAGGATTCATAACCAGTAGATGACGAGTGCGGCGAGGGCGATGGCGGAAAGGAAGACCTTCGGGCACCGGTCATATCGGGTGGCCACACGCCTCCAGTCCTTGAGTCTTCCGAACATTATCTCGATGCGATTGCGCCGTTTGTATCGGCGTTTGTCGTATTTGACCGGCTTCTTGCGTTTCTTTCGGCCTGGAATACAGGCGCGTATCCCCTTGTCCTGCAATGCTTCTCTGAACCAGTCAGCGTCATAGCCACGATCCCCGAGCAGCCATTTGACGTTTGGTAGGCCGCTGAGCAATGCGCGTGCGCCGATGTAATCGCTGACCTGTCCGGCGGTGACGAACAGGTCGATCGGTCGTCCCTGACTATCGCAGATGGCGTGCAGCTTGGTGTTCATGCCGCCTTTGGTTCGACCAATCAGACGACCACGCCCCCCTTTTTTGCGGCCATGCTGGTCGCCGTTCGATGGGCCTTGAGATATGTCGCGTCGATCATCACGGTCGTCTTCTCGCCGTGCTCAGCGGCCAGACCTGCCATCATCCGGGCGAAGATGCCTTTCTCGCTCCACCGCTTCCACCTGCTGTAAAGCGTCTTATGCGGACCATACTCCTTAGGCGCATCCCGCCAACGCAAGCCATTGCGATTGATGAAGATAATCCCGCTCAAAACCCGCCTGTCATCGACCCTAGGCTTACCGTGAGGCTTGGGGAAGAAGGGGGCCAGGCGTGCCATCTGCGTGTCCGTCAGCCAGAAGAGATCGCTCATGTCACCGCTCCGTTTTCGAAGCCGTGAAGCATGCTGTTCGCGCGAAATCAATGCATCCTGACCCTAGGGCACTCTCGGCCAGATCGGACGAAGCGCGGAAATTTGAACATGAACTGGTAAGTTTGAAATACCACCCGAGGGAGCAACCCTGATCCAATTGAACCGCGCTCCCGGGGGCTGGTGCCACCTTGGCAGGGTTCACTCCAAATCCCCAAAGTCACTTTCGCTGTCACGGGTTCCCCGGCCAGTTGTTCCCGCATGCCGGCTAGGGAATAGATGCGTCAAGCGGTAGCCGCGAGCAGCGCCTGGCTGACCGTCCGCCCGCTCATAGCTCTCGACTGAGACAAGCCCGTTGATGTTCAGGATGCCCAAGGCTCGCTTTATTCGCTTGATTGGAACTCCAGCGTAGTCGCTGATCTGATCGTAGGTGATCCTCGTCACATTCTGTTGTGTGTCACGTCGTGCCGCGAATGCGAGATAGATCTTCAGCGCGTCCAACTCCGCTACCTTACGCAAGTGGAAGTCCTCAAAGATCGGCATCGCGCCGGAGGTATCGTAGAGAGGTTTTGCTGGCAGCGCCGCCCAGATATGTCCTGGACCATAGTGCGTGAGCTGGTAAGTGCTGCGTCCTTCCGGCTCGCGGATCAGCAGATCCCGGGCTGCGAGGATATCGAGACCGTTGGCAATCATCGTTCTGCTGGTGCCCGTAGCCGTAATCATTTCGTCGTAGGTCACGCGCGTCAGTCCGCTGTCGAGATCTGCACGGTGTGCGATTGTGATCAGCGTCATTAGTGCAGCGGTTTCGGAAGCACCCGTGCCTGCCCGCCACCTAAACTCGGTTAGCCCTCCCTCCTCCATCCACTCAGATGGCAACTTCACCCATTTTCGCATGTTCATTCGCCGCGATCCTTTGAAATGGCACGAAGAACAACGTGGAGGGCAAGGCCCGTGACCCCGACCGCGGCCAGAGCAAGGAGCAGCGCAAGGATTATGGGCGGTGCCGAAAGCAGAGAGGTGAGTACGTCATCAGATGGCATGTCAGAGTTCCTTTCACGGAAATTTTGCGTCGATCATGCCAAAAAAATACGGATTGCCACCATCATATCTAGATACACTATCCACCATCCAAGAGCACAAACTCTTGCGATATCTTTGTTTTTCAATGTGTTGGTGGGTTTACAAACTATCTTTGAAAGGCTCTGATTCAGTCTACGAAGTCGCGCTCATGGACTGAATCCTTATGAACCTCGCTAATCTGGCCCCGGGTTTGCTGCTGGTGATGACCACCACCGGAACTCGTGCTGCGTCAACCAAGCGGGTTGAAAAAGCTCAGCAGAATTGCTATCTCTACTTTGTCACGGGTCGCCACACGCTCGAAAGAGGTGCAAAAGGGCGGCCCTTCTTATTTTGATGCAACCTAATCCTTACACTAAGCCTCATGCCACCGCAGCGCAACGTGTCGCCCATCTACGCGCACGCGGCCTGCTGATCAGCCGTCCAAACGTCGCAGCCCGCAAGATAGAAGAGATTGGGTACGAAAGGCTGAGAATCTACTTCCTCAGCCGCCGGGATCACACTCTGGTCGGCAAACCGTTCCTGCCGGGCACGACCTATAACCACATCCTGCGTCTCTATGAATGCGATACCAAACTGCGTGACATCTGCTTCATGGGCGTAGGCCGCTTCGAGCTTGTCTTTCGCAACCGGCTTTCTGAAGTTCTAAGCGCCCGCTTCGGCAGTCACCCCTATTTCCAGAACGCCGCCTTCGGCGGGAGCAGGCTCCATAACGAAGCGCTGCAAAAGGTCATTCAGGCCTTCGCACAGTCGAAAGATCAGCGGGCCAAGCACTATCGTGACAACTATACCGAACCGCCCCTGCCGCCGATCTGGATGCTCAAAGAATTTCTGACGTTCGGAGCCTCGGCTCGCCTCTATGCCGCCTTGGCAAGCACCGTCAGGACGGATGTCGCTGCGCATTTCGGCGTGACCTCCCTGCCGGTGTTCGATTCCTGGATACCGGGATTTGTCGATCTTCGAAATGTTTGTGCGCATCACGACCGTCTATTCAACCGCCGCTTCCAGAAACAACCGCAACGCCTCCGTCGTGCCTCGATCCCTATAGCTCTTCCGCCAACCTTGAAGGCTCAACTGGAATGCCTGGACTATGCGTTATCCTCGTCCGGCGGGAAGGGAGATCTCGTTGCGCGAGTACAGGCCGTGCTGAACCGCTATCCTGAGGTGCAGAACGCCGACGCCGGATATTAACCTTCGACATCTGCCATGAAGTCGACCCTGGTGATCTTTCTTGATCGCCACCACAGACCGAGAGGCGGACGCTACGCGGTAGGCGACACAATCTCCTCCTTGGAACGGGAAATACCCATAAGATCCTTCGGACGGCGATTTCTAGATGTACTTCCGATAGTCACTGCTCACCTTGTGACCGGCGGGCACATACTTCAAAACATCGCCGACCTTACGGGCTGCTCGGATCGGAATCGGCAAACGTTGGTTCATCTGGGTCGAGTTCCAGTTCACCTTCGTGAGGCTAAAAACTTCCTTCGCGATCTGTTCGATCGTGCTCTCGCTTTGCGGGTGCGGACAGAGCAACAGGGGGTTCGGGACATAGAGGCCGGGATAGGTCCCATAGTAGGGAATGCTGCCGTTGGTATAGAGCAGTCCATTTCCATCCAATTCAACGAAGGTGCCGCGGAGGACAGGGAAGTCGCCGTCGCGCAGCACTTTGACCGAATAACTCTCGTGAACCCAAACGAGATCGCGCAGTTCCACACCTGCCTCGTCGAGCGCCTTGCCAACACCCTCGGCCTCGTCTTCGCGAAAGCGCGAGGTCTTCATGACGATCACGCGTGCCGGCATCGTCCTATGGACCGACTTGTAGGCGGCCAGGGCGCTCTCGGTGAGCTTGTGAGCCTCGTCAATGGTGAGGAACGGGTGGCGACCGCGCGACTCTGACTGCGCAGGACCGCCTCTAAGAATGAACCCTCTTCCCCGCTCATCGAACATCTGTGCAGCGCTGGTCCATATCTCGTCGGTCTCTGCATCCTTGAAAAAGCTGATGCCAATGTAACAGGCGGTGAACTCGCCTTCTTCCGGCAATCTGCGCCAGGGCACCTTGCCGCTGCCCTTGTAGTAGAGCGTCGTCATAAGGTTCCACGCGAGGTCAGCTCGGTCTTGGGTTTGGCGGTCAGAGTTCTCCTTGATCTTGCGAGGTATCTTGGCATCGGGGTTGATGACATCCTCCCAGACAATCTGAATTGAGAATCTGAGATCCATCGCTCTGGCCTTGAGCAAGCCGCGGAAGTTCGGAGAAGTTTCCTTACCAGCTTTCGCCTCGGTCGCCTCGTCCTCTATGACTTCGTCATCGCCCGCCCGCTCGTTCCTCCAGACTCGTTCGATCAGCTTGACCGGGAGCGAAACCATGACCACGTCGGGCCGTTCATGATGCACCTCCAGCTTTTCCAGTTGCGCCATAACTGCGTCGACGGCCATCTCCACAGCACGCACATCGCTAGGTTCCTTGGCAATCTTCTCGATCTGACTTTTCGTCAACACACCATCTTCGGCAGCCACCATTTCAAACCGGCACCGATAGGGGTTCTGGTTTCTCAGCCCTGGAAAGTCCGGGTGCAGGTTCGGGTGCTTTTCGGTTTTACCCTCGAATCCATCTTCGATCGCATTCAAAAACTCGCCCGATTTTTCAACGGTCAGAGCGCTGCCAACAACGCCGACTTTGATCGTGTCCCCCAGGTTCGTTTGCAGCGGGCCCGCCTGTAGCAACCCCAATCGCGGATCAGGATGATGGTGTTGGTCACCAAATTCCAGTTCCGGCTCCGGGAAGATTTTTGTCTTGAAGTCGCTCATAGGTCGAAGCTGCCTTGTTCATTCGAGCCGGACGGCTTCCTCGACTTTTGCGCCTTCGCGCCCCACACGTCCTCGGGCACGCTCTTTGGCAGTTCGATGGAAGGCGGGTCACCAAACTTGATGATGCGATCCGTCTTGGTGTCGGGTGCCAGCAGTTCGCCGGCATCTTCAAATTCCATACCCGACAGCAATCGATGCCACATGATCACCTGGCCTCGAACTGTGCTGTTTGTGTCGAGGCGCTTCTTCCCGGACAACAAGGCATCCGGATAGTTGAGCGCGCGTTCTCCATCCGAAGTGAAGTAGTAGGATGGGTTGATGATCAGGTACCATTGGTCCGCCAAGCGTTCGAACCGGGGATGGAATGAATGGTGCCGTACATAGTCGATGGGCCCCTCCCCCTTCGACTTCTGATAGACGCTGACGACGTCGGCCTGTGTCTTCTGCTTCGCACCAAGATAGCGAAACCTGCGCGCCACGACTCCAGGTGTTGGCAAGAAGTAGAACTGTTTTTTCTTTCGGTCCCATCCAAGCAAATCCCGCAAGTCATGGCCCAGAGTATGTCGCAACAGACCCGCAAATTTGTATTGCTGATCCTCTGCGTCGTGTTGTGCCAGAAAGTCGGTTTCGATCCGTTCGACCTGATCCCGTTCGACCAGGTCGCGAACGGGTGTGGTTAGTGGGTCGCAGAATGTCCAAAGCGAGGTTTCATCGATCATCCAATCGTACCGCTGGCCTTCCCGGACCTTATTCATCCGGGCGAGCGCCTTCTGGGTGGAGAGCTGAGTCTGTGCCACGAAGATTTCCTCAGGAAGCTGCAATGGCACCATGTTGATGATCGCTTCCTCCCCTCCCCCAAGTGGCGGGACGTAGTAACCGTGTCCTTGCTTGGCGACGGTCAGGGCAGCGAGGCGATCCTTCGCACGTCCGTCCAAGACGTCGCGCTCCTTGTCGAACTGCAATGTGCGTTCGGCCTCGCCAACGAGGTTTTCGAGCGACTTCCAGAAGAACGTGTCATCCGATTGCCTGTAGAGAACGAGAATTACGGGTAGGTTGGAGCCGCGCCAGTACTCAAAGTCCGAAGCGCGGACACGATAGGTGAACCCGGCATCCGTCTCTCCGGCATAGCTGCCGCTCTCGGTAGTCTTAACCTGCACGGCAATCATCTTCGCTGTCGGTTGATCATCATCCATCACCTCAGCGATGCCGTCGATACCTGCTTCCAGCCGTGACCGCCCATCGAATTGGAACCCAATTCGCAAGAATTGAAGATTAGCCGCCTTCTCCCCGATTTCGCCAATCCGCTGACTGGCAGTAATCCTCTTGTTCACGCCAATGACCCGTACCTTCCATATGACAGAGATAGCACTTCAATCAGCGTTTCGTAAGGCGCAGACTACAACATGTAGGACATGGCAGTTTGCTTGAGCGAAGCCGGTTAGACGGGGTGTTCAACCAGCTCCATGTCCGGCAGGTCCCGCAGGCTCCTCAGATCGAAGGTCACCAGAAACGTCTCCGTGGTCACGAAGGTATGCGGCGCCCCGGGCCGCGGCGAGCGCGGTCCGCTGGCGATCAGGTCCTTGTAGCGCAGCCTGGCCAGCAGATCGCGGCTGACCTCCTTGCCGAAGATATCCGCCAGACCGGCCCGGTCGATCGGCTGGTGATAGGCGATGGCGCAGAGCACGCCCATCTCCATCTCGGTAAACGCCAGCGACTGGTCCCCAAGGTCGGCAGCCGCCTTGATCGCATCGGCAAACCGGGTCCGCGTCCGGAACAACCACCCGCCCGCCACCTGGGCCAGCTCATAGGGGCGGCCGGTGAGTTCGGACCGGATGTCCTCGATCAGCATCTCGACCGAAGCCCCCTGCCCCACCACACGCGCCAGATCCTCACGGCCGACCGGCGCGGCGCTGGCGAACAGCACCGCCTCGATCCGCCCCATCCATTCGCGCCAGCGCAGCTCTTGCGGCAAGTCATCCAGCTCCCGGTCAAAGACGGCGTCGCCCTCCTCTGCCAGTTTCCGCTTCCGGGTCGCGGTCGTCATGACCCGATCCCGTAGAGCCGGAAACTCGGCCGCCCGGTCAGTTCCCGCGCCACGCCCAATTCGACCAGCCGGTCGCACAGCCGCCGCGCCGCGCGGTCCGTCATGGGGATCGACGTGCCCCGGATGCGCGGCGATAGCATCGACGCCGGGGCGACCGCATCTTCGGTCAGGAACAGCACGACGGCCGCGCTTGATCCCTTTGCCCGCAGCTTCGGCGCGACGGACCGAAGCGCTTCCGCACGGCGGGCAAGGTCCCGCGCCAGCCGGATCGTCTCCTCGACGGTCTCAAGAATCCGCGCCTGAACCGCCAGCTCGGCCCCCTGTTCACCCGCCGCCAGATCGCGCAGCACGCTCTTGGTGAGACCCTGCGCCGAGACCGGAAGAACCACCGTCCAGTTCAGCGCCCGCGCCAGGGCGATATCTGCCAGCAGGCAGGCGACCCGTTCCGCCCGGTCATCGGCGCCCAGTACGGCGCGAAGGACAGCCTCGCAGCCCGCCAGCGGCCCATGGGTCCGAGCCCGGTCTTGCCCCACGCCCAACCACCCGGCCGCATCCGCCGCAATGTCTGGACCGATCAGGGCTGCGATCTCGCCGGGTGTGTTCGGCCGAAGCCGCACCGCGTCGCGCCAGAAGGCCAAAAGATCGCCATCCGGCCCCCGCGCCTCGCCAGGCGGTGTCAGGTGGTAGGCATCGCGAATATCGCCCTCCCGTGCCATCCGCCCTTCCAGTTTCGACGTCGCGATTGCCGCGCTCAGCGCCAGCCGGTTGGCGAACAGTTTCACGGGCAGGCCATGCCGCTCATCGTTGATCAGTTGGTCGAGCAGCGTCAGCGCCGCGCCCGACCGAAACGCCACAGTTTCAAGGGTTTCGACACGACCGGAGGTGACCCAGGCGGGAAGCTGCGGTAGGGTGCTCAGGTTGTCTGCGATCGTGGCGGGCTGATATGTCATGCCACAACCCTAATCTCCCACGGCGCTTTCGTCCATAATATGATGCATAAACCGCCCCGCCTTGCCGCACGCAATTATGTCCAATAAGTTTGCATTATCGGACACAAAAGGATATGCTCAGAGGCATGTCAGAAAGCACCGAGAAATCGACCTCAGACGTGCCAATCGGGCCTTCGTCCAACGAGGACAACGAGAGAGATCATCCTGACGGCGAGGTCTTGAGCCTGCCTTCCTTTGTCGCGGGCTCAGGCACGCTCGATCAGCTGGTCGATACGGCTCGCGACTATGCACGCGCGGCAGCGTCGGACAACACGCTGAAGGCCTATGCGAAGGATTGGGCGCACTTCGCGCGCTGGTGCCGGTTGAAGGGCACCGAGCCGCTGCCTCCGTCGCCGGAGATGATCGGCCTCTACCTTGCGGATCTCGCGACCGGCTCACGTCCCTCCCCTGCCCTGTCCGTCTCAACCATCGACCGCCGTCTGTCAGGTCTCGCCTGGAACTACGCACAGCGCGGCTTTTCCCTCGATCGCAAGAACCGACATATCGCCACGGTGTTGGCCGGGATCAAGCGAAAGCACGCGCGACCACCAGTTCAGAAGGAGGCCATCCTGGCCGAGGACATCCTCGCGATGGTCGCCACCCTGCCATATGATCTGCGCGGGCTGCGGGATCGGGCGATCCTGCTGGTGGGATATGCAGGAGGCTTGCGCCGCTCGGAAATCGTTAGCCTTGACGTCCACAAGGACGACACGCCGGATTCTGGCGGCTGGATCGAGATCTTCGAGAAAGGCGCCCTCCTGACCCTCAACGCCAAAACCGGTTGGCGCGAAGTCGAGATCGGCCGCGGCTCCAAGGATCAGACCTGCCCCGTGCACGCGCTGGAGCAATGGCTGCACTTCGCGAAGATCGACTTCGGTCCGGTCTTCGTCGGCACCTCGCGCGATGGCAACCGCGCCACTGAAACGCGACTGAATGACAAGCATGTTGCGCGCCTGATCAAGCGGACGGTCCTGGACGCCGGCATCCGATCCGAGCTGCCCGAAAAGGAACGCCTGGCGCTGTTCTCCGGCCATTCGCTGCGCGCCGGTCTCGCCAGCTCCGCCGAAGTCGACGAGCGCTACGTTCAAAAACAGCTTGGTCATGCCTCGGCCGAGATGACCCGCCGCTACCAGCGCCGGCGCGACCGGTTCCGCGTGAACCTAACCAAGGCCGCCGGACTCTGATCCCCTGCCCCATCACGCCGCCTGCCCACTGAGCCTGCCATAGAAGCTGCGCTCGAGATGCAGCTCCCCTGCCCCGGCCTTCTCGACCATGCCGCGCAGATATCCGCCCGGCGAGGAAACTTCGCCCGCGCAATGCTTCTCGAAGACAAGCGCCAGCGCCGCTGTCGCCACCTGTTTGCCCAGCCGGTCTTGCGCCACGTTCCACGCATGCTCGGACACCCCGATCATCGGCCTGAGCTGCCCGGCAACCCGGTGCAGATCGCCCCAATCCTTCAGGAAGCCGCCCATATTACGCGCCCAGGACGCGAATTCGGGACAGGCCTGCATCACTGTGGGCAGATCCAGTGCCGCGCGCTTCTTGCGGACTTCAGCCACCCACTCTTCCAGCTCCCTGTCAACCTGATCTTCGGGCTGAGCATTGGGCACCACGGCCGCGACTTCCTCATTTTCTGAGGAATTACGAGTTACAGGATCAAGTTGGTTTGTAATTAGTATATGAGGGTCAGAAATGACCTCCCTGGGGTTCATTTCTTGAGTCTTCTCGGGAACTTGTTCCTTGGCTTCGGGCGCGTTTTCCACAGGTTGAACGACCTCGGTTGCCTTGAGATAGGCCGCTTCGACGCGCTCCTGAAGTTCCTTGAACCAGGTCAGCAACCGCGCAAGTTGCTCAGAGGCTTCATGACGGCGCGGAAGCCGATCAAGAAGCTCCTCGAAGAGGCCTGTGAATTGCGTCCAAGGACCGCGCAGCGCGCTGCTGACGGCGGTCTCGATCCGCGCGCGGATCATCCGGCGTGCCACGGTGATCTGGCGCTTCAAGCGCTGGCAGAGCTCGCGTTCGGCCTGCAAATCGCTATGCAGTTCCTCGAACTCCTCGACGCGAGCTGCGAGCGGCGACAGATCGAAGCCATAGGCCTCCACGATGCGCCCCTCAGCGTCCCTACGGCCCCAACGCTTGCCGTTCGGGCTGTCCTGGAAGGAGATCACGCCGATCTCGGCCAGGCGCCGCGCATGGCGTTTCAGCGCGGAAAGCGAGAAGCCCGTCTGCTCTATCAGATAGGCGTTCGATGCCCAGACGATCGGGCGCTGACCCTCCTCCCAGTCCTGGGCCTGGGTAAACGCCCCGAGCGTGTCGAGGAGCATCATGTCCCCCGCCTTGAGGCCAATGTAGGCTCCGACCCGCTTCACGGCCACGAAGGCCCGCGTTTTGGGTACAGCTACCTGTTCACCGGCTTGGGCAAGCTGCTCTGCAATGCCAAGACCCGGTGTCGGCTTGCGCCAACCTGTATGCTTCATGCCTGTTTCTCACCTCCAGTTATGTGGAGGCAAAAGAAAGCCGTTCGCCGAAGTGGCGTTCTTGTTGACAGTGATTCGCGGGAGAGATATCTTCTAAGCGACCAAACTTTTCAGATTAGCTCTCAGGCCACGCTGCTTGGGGGCTTTTCTTTTGCCTAGATCATTGTTCTGACTGCTCCTCTTTCGTCGCGAGGAATTCGCTGTACAGCTGATCAAGCCGACCCGAGAGAAAGTCTCCGAACTCGGTTGAATCTTGTGCCGTAAGCGAAATGCTGAATGCCTTTCCGGAACGACCGATGACTCCCTTGATGCGGCCTTTGCCGGCAGTCCAGGTTCGTTTCTTGGGCGCGGCACGCGTTTTTCGGCGCTTCGGCACCCTACCCGCTTCTGCCAGCTTGCTATGCAGGAACTCAAAGCGAGCATCACTGTCGAGGTTCTGAAACCCGTCGAACTCCAGAGCTCCCTCGAGGATCTTGTCATTCGATGGTTCCGAAGCCAACTTTTTGAAGTCTTCCCAGCGATCACGCCCAATCTGCTTGGCCGGCCCAATCTGTTCGATGACGTACCTAGGGACGTTCTGCGCCACTGACAGCATCCGTGAAAGCAACGTCCCATCGATGGTAAGTGCGGACTGGATCACGTCCTTTGCTTGTCCCATATCCAAGAGGCTCTTCGCAAAAAGGGCCTTCTCAATAAAAGAGAGGTCTGCGCGCGCAGTGTTTTCCTGCCCTTGAGCAAGAATGTGGGCCACATCGTCCATTGGTTTTACAACTGCGCGAACCTTACGGCCGAGCGCCGATGCAACGCGCACACGGCGATGCCCGAAGACGATCATATAGCGGCCATCCGCTTCCGGATGCGGTCTAAGCAGTACCGGCGTGTCCTGGCGACCCGCTGCGATCGATGCTTTCAGTTCGTCGAAAGCAACATCGTCATCACTAAGCCGATCCGAAACGAATGACACATCGATCAATTGCGGATCGATCTCGACAATGGTTTCACCTTCAAGGAGACGCTTCGAGTTTTCCGCAAGGCTATCAATCGAAACCTTCATCGATTTCGAAGCACCGCGCATTGCGTATCCAGAGCGACCGGAATCCTTGGGCTGCTCCGGCGAGCCCGCCATAACGCTCTTCAGGAGGTCTTTGCGAGCCATCAAGCCATCTCCTTTTCGTCCAAATCCAACCAAAGCGCCGCGCGCATTTCGACAGTTGCACGGCTGTCAAAACTAGCTCTCTGCACGGCTGTCAAAACCTTAGTCATTCACGCCCCCAAGCCTTGTGGATCAGTTCGGCGATTTCATCGTTCACGTCATTCAAAGATGTCACTGCGCGGTCATAAGTAGTCCGCACGAATTGAGACCGTTCAACTTCGTAAAGCGTCTGCTTCGTAATCCCAGCGTCGGAGATCGCCGTAGACTTCAGCACAGGAGCCGACAGCATCTGATTTGGGAACATCGCCTGGAGGAACCCAACCATCTGCTTTTGGGGACCGTCCGTTGGTTCAAATCGCGTTACCAGGTAACGGAACCACTTCAGGCGCATGTTCGCTCCAGCGTCACGGATCGTCTTCATGATTCCGCCCAGCATCAGGAGAAACTGGCTCATCGACATGACGTCCAGCATCTGAGGATGGACTGTCACAATGACCGAGGAAGAAGCCGTGAGAGCAGTGAGCGTGAGGTAGCCCAGTTGAGGAGGGCAATCGATCACAACCACGTCATAGCGGTCATCAACCTCGCTAAGCGCCTTCGATATGCGAGTGAAGAAGGTACGGCCCTCGTGGGGATCGCTGCTCGTCAAAGCAACCGGGGTATCGTATTCGTACTCTTGAAGCTCGAGACTTGCCGGCACGATATCAAGGTTGGGAAAGTTCGTTGGCCGGATCACCTCTGAGATCGGCTTACGCTCGTCATCATAGCGAAGTGTCTCGTAGAGCGAAGGCACGTCGTCGAGTTCAGGCTGAATGCCATGCAAAGCTGTGAGCGAGGCCTGAGGGTCCAAGTCGATCGCAAGAACTCGATGCCCTTTCAACGCCAAGTGCTGCGCGAGGTGGGCGGCGGTAGTGGTCTTTCCACTTCCTCCTTTGAAGTTCACGACGGACACGACGTGCAGTTCTTCACCAGGCTGCCGATAGGGGACATAACGGCGTTTTCCGGGGCGGCCATGCTTGTCGAGATAAGCTCTCAGTTCCAGCATCTGCTCGGCCGAGTAGCTGCGCCTCCCGGACGATGATGTTTCAGGTTCAGGACCTTTGCCTTCGAGATGAAGCTTCTTGATGGTCGACTGCGTCACGCCGAGATAGTAAGCAACCTCGGCCAATGAAAACTGACGTAGACCTTTTTGGGCGTCCGGAGGATACTGTTCCTGCCGCAACATATTGAGGCGGTCGGAAATCAACTCTCCTTGCTGTAGGATGATCTCGTCGAAGGGTTGATCCTTCGTATCAGCCGCAAAAGACCGTTCTCGCATCCGCCTGTCCTCTAAATATCGCTTTTTCAGCGATTTCGCTCATTAAAGTGTCATCTACACGGAAAACTGAGTCTTAACAACGATTTTCGCCCGGCGGTTAGATCTTACCCAATCTACCAGCGTGCCTAGATGCCTCGACAAAGTATAGCGATCGAGGAATGTAGCTACCCAATATCTTGGGGAAACTGTCACTCGCTCGGATGTGTAGTCAACTTTAACTTCGCGCCAGTTACATTCAACTATCTGTTTTTGTTTCTTTTTTCACCGCTGCACGGCTGTCAAAATGCAAGATGCTGGAAGCCTCATGGCGCTAGGGGAACTACGAACCCGTCTCCTCCGAAGCGGATTGCATCATCATCACCTTGCGCCAATTCAGTGATCGGTTGCTTCCACCAAGCGGACCAACCACTGGCTCCAAAATGTGGGGAATGCGTTTCAGCGCGAAGGGAAACAGAGGAAATCGGCTGGGTTGTCCCAGCCGATTCTTTACGTCACGCAGCGTCTTTCGGCCCCCAAGGGATGACGGCCTGCAGGGACAGATCGTTCTGGTTCGCGGCCTTGCCGAGGTTGGCGTTGAAGCCGTGGTCGCGGATGGTCAGCGTATAGTAGTCGGCGCCGGTCTCCTTGTTCTGCTTCTTCCAGATGCCGCCGCACTCGACCAGCTTGCCGCGCGGGGAGCGGCCGAGGACGCGGTGCGTGGGGGCCATCGGGTTCACGCTTGCGACGGGTTCGACCGTGATGTCGAGGTCGAAGGTCAGGGTCGAGATGGAGCCGACGCCCTTGGCGGTTTCGATGTCGGCGCTGGTGAATTTGATGCAGTTCGTGGTCATCGCTCTTCTCCTTGTTTGCGTTGCAATGATGGTCACCTTGCAGCGGGCAAGGCCCGGCCACACCGAAGGCGGAGCGCAGCGGAGAGGGGCAGGCGCCGGTCTTTTTGCCTCGCGAGGAATGGCCCGCAGGGACAGGGGAAAAAGATCGGTGACAACCTTTTGGACGGGACGACAGCTGCGACCAGCATGTCATGCAACTCAGACAAAGGGAGAAGTGCGGCGGCCGCGAAGGAAACTGGGTGAACTGCCGACAGCCAGGAACGCCGATGCGTCCTTTGCACAGGCTCGCCAGATCTTTCGATACACACCACGACCTATCGCAACGCGACACCGGCCCGTATTCAGCTCCTCGGTCGGGTCACTAGGGGCCTCAAGCAGAGAGTGCTCTGACAGGCAGGAGAAGATGAAATGCCAGGGCGAAGACACGCGCATCTGTTCCCGACGGCTTCAATCCCGGCCGCGTTGCGAACTTCGAAGATGTCCCGTATGGGATTGCGAAACTGAGCAAACGACGCATGCGACTCGGAAGATCGGGTAGAAGCTCGGGCCCGCTCCAATCCCGATACGTGTCGGCATAAGTGAAGAGGATAAGCTGTTGGACGGCGCAACACCGAATGTGGTCACCGAGGATGGCCTGCGCGATCTGCACTCAGATGGCTACCTCATCGAGGTGATCTGCAACCAGACTGCCGGGAAGCGCCACAACAGTTGGCATGGCGCCTGGGCCGTGCACGCGGTGACGTAGGATGGCCAGGATGCGAAGATGCTTGTCACGAGCCGTAGCGTCTTCAAATTGCGCGAGTTCAAGACGATCGTCGGATTGGTCAGTTTCCTGGCCGACATGGGCTGCCTTTCGGCGAATATCCCGCTGACGACCGGACGACGTGAGCGTCAGGAGGCTTCAGAGGGTCTCGCCACAGCCGCCAGTTAGAAATGGTGTTAACACTCACGGCGGTCTGACAGACCAAATCCCGCAGAAGTGCGCAGCTCTGCGCACTCATAGAGCGAACCGCACAGTGTGCTCTGACTGATGTCATGGTAGAACCGGGGCCTAAGCCCCGATCCTCTTGATGCGGATCCCGAGCTTGCGGGCCTTGTCGACGATGTTCTCGGTGATGCCCGAACCGGGCGTTGCGATCAGACCCTGCGGCATGGTCTCGAGCATCTTGTCATTGCGCTTGAAGGGAGCCGCCTTGCCGTGGCTCTTCCAGTCGGGCTTGAAGACTACCTGGGTGACGCCCCGAGTATCTGCCCAGCGGGCCGCGATCATCTCGGCACCTTTCGGCGTGCCGCCGTGCAGCAGCACCATGTCGGGGAATTTGGCGTGCGTGGCGTCGAGCACGGACCAGATCAGATCGTAGGCGTGATAGCCCCCGCCCGAGAAGGCGATCCGCGTGCCTTCGGGGCAGTGTACCTCTGTCTCCTTGCGTCGCTTGGCCGAGAGGTAGGCCCGGCTGTCCACCACGGCGGAAGTCAGGCCGCGATGCGAGACCTTGGATCCGGTGCGGGGCAGCCAGGGTGAACCCGTGGCGGCCGAAAAGTGGTCCACGGCCAGATCGCGCATCTGCTCGAAAGCGTCGCGATGGTCCCAGAGTTTGAGCCCGATCATTTGGAGGCGCTCTAGTTCGACCGAGGCGACCTCTGAGCCGTCCTGGATGGCCAGACTTTCCCGGACCTCGAATTCGTTGTCGTCGAGCAGCTTCTGGATATGGGTGAGCCGGCGATGGAAGATTGAGGTCAGGGACCAGAGCATCTCTTCGAGATTGTCTTCCAACTGGCTGCCGGTGATGAGGCCGGTGGTGGTGTCAAAGAGCGCCGCCATGGCGAGCTCGACCTCGTCAGGCTGGGGCAGGGGGCGGTGATCGGTCTCGCCGGGCCCTGGCGTTGCGCCGTGAAGTGCGAGGTGGTCGAGGATGGCGGAGGTCACGCCGGTTTCCTCTTGGACGTCTGTCTGATGGGGCATTGTCTGGTTCCTCTGTTTGATCTGACCCGATTTGGATGGGGCGATACCAGGACCGGCGGCGACCGGGCCGCATCCGTCAGGATCGGAGCGAAGCGGAGAATGCGCCGCGGGCCGGAAAATTGGTCCCGCGAGGAATGAGCCGAAGGCTCAGGGGAATTTTCCGGGTAGCGGCGCATTGCTGCCCGGGCGAGGGGCACTCAGCCCCGACCCGCCGGTCCATCGCTCCCAATATCCAAACGGGATCAGATCGAACCCGCGGAACCTTTGCCCTGTTGGACATCCAAGAGGATGGTGGCGGTCACCCGTCCTCGATCTCCAGACCTTGTGCTTTCATGGCCTCTATCAGCGACCGGCGCAGCGTATCCTTGCCAAGTGCCTGCAAATCGTCGTTGAAATCGCCCATGTTTGGCACGAGATCACCACAGGTAATTCCCCGAGATTCCAGTTGGTTACGAAATCTCTTTCATGCGTTACGTCCGGCTTCGTCATTGTCCCGCGCGATCCAGATACGCTTGATCCCCGGCGGCGGGATGAACAGCCCGAGATGGGTGGCGGTGAGACAGGAGGCGAGATCGAACTCGGGGAGAGCGGTGCCCACCGAAAGGGTGTTCTCGAGACCTTCGCCGACGATGAGATCAGAGCGGCCCGTGCCGGACCAGAAGCGGATGGCATGGCCGTGAAGCTGCCCGAGGATCCGCTTCGGGCTCTCGATCCCGGCCAGACCGCCGGTGGACGGGTCTAGATAGAACCGCGCGCATCCAGTGATCTGGCCGCGAATATCGGTGATCTTCGCGAGCAGGGCAGGAGCCCTTTGCGGCGGATCGGCGTCGTCCGTGCCGTGCCGCAGGAAGACCCGTGGGTGATAGCGCAGGGCCGAACCCAGCCGTGTGATGCCACGCCCCTGCAGATAGGTGGCGGCCAGGGTGCCCAGGACCGGCTTGCCAGCGGCAAAGAGTTTGCGCGTCCGCGCGATGCGTTTGCTCGAGGCGGCATCTGGTTGCTCACGGGTTTGGGTGTCTCGCGGCACGGCCGGGCAGGGGGCCTCGCCAAGGAAAGACCGGGCCTCCCACAGCGTCTCTTTGAGCGTGATCGACCCAAGCCGTTCATGCAGCAGGTCGATCAAGTCGCCATATTCACCCGTCGCGTAATCGGTCCAGGACCCGGCCTTGCGCCCACCCTGGGCCTGGAGCCGGATGGCAAGGCTCTGCCCCTTTGCGCCCGAAGTGTCACCAACCTGCCAATAATTGCCCTGCTTGCGCCCCTCGGGGAAATACTGGCGGCAGAAGCTCTCGGCCCGGTCTGCCAGATCGGCCGAGAGGTCCGCGATACTGCGCCCCGCGCTCATGCTGCGGCATCCGCTGCACTGCCGCCAACAGGATACTCCGCGAGAACCCGCACCAGCACCTCGGTGCCATCCACCGGGATGAACACCCGCGTCTTCCACTGGATCACCTCGGTGAAACAGCCCATCGCCTTCAGTGCAGGCAGGGCCGTGCCCGACGCGCTGTTCAATTCCAGCCTCGGCTGACCCATGACCAGCGAGCGGCGCAGCTGGTAGCCGCCAAGGAGGCTCAGGGTCGTCTTCGCGTCCATGACCGCGCCGAACACCTCCTGCGGCGTCATCTCGATCTGACAATCGAGACCCAAGCGCGCATAGACATTGAGAAGCTGCTCCTGACTGACCAGACGGCCGATAGCGCGTTCCCCGTCTTCAGTCTGCAGGCGGTAGATGCGCATGACCAGCTTGCCATGGGCAAGAAGCTGCGCGTCCTGACGGTCGTGGACACGTTCTCGCGTTATTCGCCGGTGCTGGATGTTCGGTTCAGTTATCGCGGGGAAGACGTGGTCGCCACCCTGGATCGGGTGTGCCGCCGGATCGGCTATCCGAAGACGATCCGGGTCGACCAGGGTAGCGAGTTCATCTCCCGCGACATGGACCTCTGGGCCTATCAGCGCGGCGTGATCCTCGACTTCTCACGGCCCGGTAAGCCGACCGATAACGCTTTCATCGAGGCCTTTAACGGACGGTTCCGGCAGGAGTGCCTGAACACACATTGGTTCATGAACCTTGCGGATGCCTGCGAAAAAGTGGAGGCTTGGCGGAGATACTACAATGACGAACGGCCACACAGCGCGATCGGGAACAAACCGCCGATCCTGCTGACGAAATCGGGAGGCGCAACCAGCCCGTCACCCCGATCATAGTGACCTGCTTCCCGCTTCCTGGACCGGATCGAGCTGGGATTTTCCAGTTTAGGATCGGGCCGGGAATCGGAGAGCTGACATGAAGAGATCGAAGTTCAGCGAGGCGCAGATCGCGTTCGTCCTGAAGCAGGCGGAAGAGGGCACGGTGATCGGCGAGGTGTGCCGGAAGGCCGGGATCAGTGAGGCGACGTTCTATGCTTGGCGGAAGAAGTATGCCGGGCTGATGCCGTCGGAGATGCGCCGGCTGCGGCAGCTTGAGGACGAGAATGGCAAGCTGAAGAAGCTGGTGGCGGACCTGAGCCTGGACAAGGCGATGCTGCAGGACGTGCTGGCAAAAAAACTGTAGGGCCTGCGCGGCGGCGCCAGCTCGTCGATGAGGTTCGGGCGACCTGGAAGGTCAGCATCCGGCGGACTTGCCAGGTGCTGCGCGCCGAGCGATCGAGCTACCACTACAAAGGCAGGCGCCGCTCGCAGGCCGCACTGATGGAACGGATCAAGGAGATCGCAGCGACACGGATACGCTACGGCTACCGGCGCATCCATGTCCTGCTGCGGCGCGAAGGCTGGGCCATAAACCAGAAGAGGGTTTATCGCCTTTACAAGGCGTTAGGCTTGCAGCTCAGGAACAAGACGCCGAAGCGACGGGTCAAGGCGAACCTGCGCGAGGACCGCTGCCCGGCAGTTCGCAGCAACGAGACCTGGGCCATGGACTTTGTTCACGACCAACTCGCGACGGGCACGAAGATCCGGGTTCTGACGATCGTCGACACCTTCAGCCGCTACGCCCCGGCAATCGTGCCCCGGTTCAGCTTCCGCGCCCCGGACGTGATTGAGGTGCTCGAACGGGTCGGCGCCGAAATCGGCCTGCCGAGGACGATCCGGGTCGACCAAGGCAGCGAGTTCGTCTCCCGCGACCTTGATCTCTGGGCCTACCAGCGGGACGTCACCCTGGACTTCTCGCGTCCCGGGAAGCCGACGGACAATGCCTTCATCGAGAGCCTGAACGGCAAGTTCCGGGCGGAGTGCTTGAGTGCCCACTGGTTCATGACCCTCGACGACGCGGCCCGAAAATGCGAGGCTTGGCGCAGAGACTACAACGAAGTTCGCCCACACAGCTCGATCGGCAACAAGCCACCGATAGAGCTCATGGATCGGTCGGTGGCAGATGGCCCTCACTGACCGCGGAATGACCGGAAGCGCCCGCCCGGGTGGTCCAGCATCGGGTAGCAGGTCAATAGCCGGAAAACTCTGCCCGCCGCTGGTCCAAAGATGGGTGTCGCTTCATTCGTGCGGAAAACTCTAAGCCAAACCGGTCCAGTTTTCGGGGATCACATCACCTGATCAGCATCGGGCGAAAGAACTGGCTTTTCGCACACTCCGACAGCGGTGGCGAAACGCTGTCCCGGGCGATGTCCCTTGTCGAGACAGCCAAGATGAACGGCCACGATCCGCAAGCCTGGCTGGCCGAAATCCTCGACCGCATCCACAATCACATGACCAACCCGCTCAACGAACCGCTTCCATGGAACTGGACGCCAATGAACTGATCCATGGTAACAACCGGGCGGCTACGTTTTCGGGGAGGTGATTACCTTTGAATCTTGAGGTCAGACTTCGCCTTTGCTAGCAATCGAACAACCATTAGAAAATTAGCAGAGTCGAAAGTGCAGATGTCTAGACCCCTTGATCAACTGAAGATTATAGAACTTGGTCACGTAATTGCCGGACCACTTGCGGCAGCTTTACTCTCGGATTTTGGTGCAGATGTCATCAAGATCGAAGCCCCCAACCGGACGGATATGATGCGCGACCTTGGACCCAAGGCAGAGGATGGGGTGGGCGTCTGGTGGAAGACTTTGGGCCGCAACAAGAAAACACTAGGCCTGGACTGGAAGTCCGACGAGGGCCGGGACATCCTGCGCAGGTTGGTTGAAGATGCCGACGTGCTGATCGAAAATTTCCGTCCGGGTGTGCTAGAACGTGCTGGTGTTGGGCCAGACGTCCTGCACGATTGGAACCCGGACTTGGTTGTCTTGCGGGTTTCAGGTTACGGACAGGACGGTCCGATGCGCGACGTGCCAGCGTTTGGACGTGCTGCGGAGGCCATGAGTGGTTTAGCACATCTGACCGGTTTTCCCGACGGGCCGCCGATGCACCCCGGGTTTCCGGCAGCCGACAGCACGACAGGGCTGATGGGCGCTTTGGGAGTCATGATCGCGCTATTTGCTCGCGAAAAGGGCATTGCACGCGGTCAGGTCGTCGATCTTGCGGTGTTCGAGGCGTTGCTTCGGTTGATGGACTATCCTGTTCCCGCATTGACGGGCGCGAAGCTCTCGCCGCGGCGCAATGGGCTGCGCCAGCCGATGGACTTTGCTCCGGGGGGGATGTTCCGAACGTCCGATGGGGTGTGGCTGACCGTTTCCGCAGGAAGCGCGGAAACCGCGCAACGACTGTTGCGGGCAGTCGGCGGGGACGCCCTTGCCGATGATCCGCGGTTTGCGACACTTGGCGAGATGTCGCAGCACATGGCGGTGGTCTTCGATGCGATCAATGATTTTGTCATGCAGCACACAGCTAAGGAAGTGGAGGCGGTATTCGCCCGCCATGATGCCGTTGCCTCGCGTGTGTTGAGTGTCGAGGAAATCACGACGAACGAGCAGATAAGCCATCGCGGGGATATCGTGTCGGTCGCTGGCGAACAGACTCAGGTCATTGGCCCGGTCCCTCATCTCAGCGCGACGCCCGGTCAGCTTCGTTGGCTGGGACGACCGCCTGGCGCAGACAGCCAAAGCATTCTGCGTGATCTTGGTTTTAACGATGAGCGGATCACGGCCCTATGTGAGGCTGGGCTCGTAAGATTGGAAGGAGGGCGCGCGCTATGACATTTCGATTGACCGCCGACCAACAAGAGATTCGCGACCAGATTCTGCGGATTTGCGGAAGGTTCGACGACGACTATTGGCTGGATCGGGATCGCAACGGTGGTTTTCCCCATGAACTGCACAGGGCAATGGTCGATGGCGGCTGGCTAGGTATCGCCATGCCAGAAGCTGTCGGCGGCGCGGGTCTGGGGATCACCGAGGCGACCATAATGATGCAGGCAATCGCCGAGTCGGGGGCCGGCGCGAGCGGAGCCTCGGCCATCCACATGAACATTTTCGGGCTCAACCCGGTGGTGAAGTTCGGGACCGATGAGCAGCGCGCGCGTATGCTTGGCCCTCTGATCGCGGGTGACGAAAAGGCGTGTTTCGCCGTGACCGAACCGACGACGGGGCTGGATACCACAAAGCTGAAGACCATGGCGGTGCGGCAGGGGGACAGATATGTCGTGCACGGACAAAAAGTCTGGATTTCTACCGCGCAGGTGGCCCACAAGATGCTGCTTCTGGCCAGGACAACGCGGCTTGAAGATGTGAGCAGCCCGACCGAAGGGCTGAGCCTGTTCTATACAGATCTCGACCGAAATTTCGTTGACGTGCGAGAGATCGAAAAGATGGGTCGAAAAGCTGTCGATTCGAATGAAGTTTTCATCGATGGGTTGCCGATTCCGGCTGAGGACCTGATCGGGGAGGAAGGCAAAGGCTTTAGACAAATTTTGCACGGGTTGAATCCCGAACGCGTCCTGGTGGCCGGCGAATGTATCGGTATTGCGCGCAACGCACTGGCGCGCGCGGCGCATTATGCAAACGAACGTGTGATTTTTGACCGCCCAATCGGCCAAAATCAGGGTGTTCAGCATCCGCTCGCCAAAGCCTGGGCGCGGGTGGAATCTGCCAATCTCATGGTGATGCACGCTGCAGCCCTCTACGATGCGGGAGAATCCTGCGGCGTCGAGGCGAACGCTGCCAAGCTTTTGGCCGCCGACGCCGCGGTCGAGGCGACCGAAGCCGCGCAAATTACATTTGGCGGATTCGGATACGCCAAGGAATATCACGTGGAGCGACTGGTACGGGAGGCTCTGCTGTTCCGCATCGTACCGGTGACACCGCAGATGCTTTTGTCGTTCATAGCAGAAAAAGCCCTTGGGCTTCCAAAGTCTTACTGATCGGAGATGACGGGCGGGGCTGGTGGGAAAAGGTGTCTTGACCATTTTTCTAACACCCGTTAGATTACTGGCAACTGCCCCTAATGGGGAATGGGAGGAGGCGTCATGAATAAGACGCAGTTTGGGTCTTCGAGGGAGGACCTATCAAAACGTGCAACCGTTTACGCAAGCGGTTTATTCACCGGCAAAATCGTTGTGGTGACCGGCGCTGGAGGCGGATTGGGGCTGGCAATTGCGACCCTGTTCGCAAGGCTCGGGGCCAATCTGGCGATCAATGGACGCAACGAAGAGAAACTGGCTTTGGCCAAGGAGTTCCTTGAAAGTTTCGGGGGCGAAGTTTTCGCTGTGCCTATGACCATCCGGGAGCCTGAGCAGGTCGAGGATTTTGTCGCCAAGACGAACCAGGAGTTCGGGGCGATTGACGTTTTGGTGAACAATGCTGGGGGTCAGTTTCCGCAAGCTGCGTTGGAGTTCAGTCCAAAGGGCTGGAATGCGGTCATAGACACCAACCTCAACGGCACCTGGTGGATGATGCAATCCGCGGCGCGCCACTGGGTTGCCAACAAGCAACCAGGCTCCATCGTCAACATCGTGGCCGATATCTGGCGCGGCATGCCCGGCATCGCGCATACCTGTGCGGCCCGGGCAGGGGTAGTTTACCTGTCCAAGTCGGTTGCGGTGGAGTGGGCCCCGCACGATATCCGAGTGAACTGCGTCGCGCCGGGTTGCTGCGAAAGCAACGGTTTCGGGAACTACCCTCCGGAGGGTTCTGCGACATTTCAGGACTCCAACCCGATGCGGCACGCCGGGGACGAATGGGATGTCGCTGAAGGGGTTGTCTATATGGCGGCCAATTCAGGGAAATTCGTAACCGGTGAAGTTCTGAACATCGACGGTGGGCAGCAATTGTGGGGGGATCCATGGCCAACGGGGCGGCCGGACTACTTCCGGATTACCTGATGTTGGCCGTGAACCTTAGGGGGACAATGAGATCTAGATGACGACAAAGATTAAAACAGCAATCGGAGCCGATGATGGGGCGATACTGGAGTGCAGCGGGATCGAGCGACGGTTCGGCGGCATCGTCGCTGTCACCGGTGTTGACCTCGTTATTCGACAAGGGGAAATCTTTGGACTTGTCGGTCCGAATGGCAGCGGCAAGACAACGCTAACAAACGCAATTACCGGATTTTACCCGCCAAACGAGGGCAGGGTCCGGCTGGCAGGAAACGACATTACGGGTACGGCGCCTCACAAGGTTGCCAAGCTCGGCGTTGCAAGAACGTTCCAAAATCTTGCTCTGTTCAACGGGATGAGCGTTCTGGACAACATCCTGCTCGGGCGGCACATCCACATGAGCCCAGGCGTTTTGCGTACGGCGCTATATTGGTTGGCAGCACAGCGTGAAGAAATCGAGAACCGTAAAATCGTCGAGGAGGTGATCGAGTTTCTACAGCTCGAGAGCATTCGGCATGAGTTGGTCGATGGTCTTCCGATCGGGTTGAAAAAGCGGGTCGAGCTGGCGCGGGCATTGGTGGCCGAGCCACAGATGCTGATTCTCGATGAACCGATGGCCGGCATGAACCAGGAAGAGAAAGGGTATATGTCCCGTTTCATTCTGGATGCCCGTGCCGAACGCGGCGTCAGCGTTCTGCTGATCGAACATCATATGGATGTCATCACCGGCATTTGTGATCGGATGCTGGCCCTGAATTATGGTGAAATGATCGCCAGTGGCATCCCCAAGGAGGTTGTGAAGGACCCGCGGGTCATCGAGGCATATATCGGAGGGTCGCATGACTGATTTGACGAAGAAACAGTCTTCGGGCAGCGACACGATCGGCGCAATTCTGGCGCGGAACGCCTCGAAACACGGTTCGGAAATCGCGCTTCGCGAAAAAGAGCGTGGGATCTGGAAGGAAACCACATGGGCGGAATACGCCGAAGAGGTGCTGGCCTGCGCGGCCGGGCTTGAGAAAATCGGCGTAACACCGGGCAAGGCGGTGCTTATCCTGGGCGACAACCGGGCGCGGCTGTATGGCGGAATGCTGGCTATTTCGTTGCTGGGTGCCTATGCAATGCCTGCCTATCCCGGCGCGACGCTCGAAGAACTCCGGCACTTTCTTGGCGAAGTCGAAATCGTCGCGGCCATCGCCGAAGATCAGGAACAGGTTGACAAGATCCTGGAGCTGAAGGACGCGGGCGCCGAGGGGATCGACCACATCATTTATGACGAAGCGCGGGGCCTTGGTTTCTATGAGGTCGAAGGGCTGATGTCCTGGGATCACCTGATCGAAGTCGGTCAGCACGATCTGAATGAAGCCCCCGGCCTGCGCGAAGAGCTTTACGGTCGTGCAAAACCCGAAGATCCGGCCATCTTCATGCATTCGTCAGGGACCACGGGCGAGCCGAAAGGTATCGTTCTAAGTCAGAAAAATGTTCTTGCTGCCGCTAAGAACGGGCATGCAGCGGGCGCATTCGACGAAAACGAGGAAATCCTGGCCTATCTGCCGATGGCCTGGGTGGGCGATTTTGCCATTACCGTCGCGGCGGCCCTGCTTTGGCGGTTCACCGTGAACGTGCCGGAACGTCAGGAAACGGTTGTGCGCGACATGCGCGAAATCGCTCCGACATTCTATCTGGCGGCGCCAAGAAGCTGGGACCAGATGCTGACGACGATCCAGGTCGGTATCGAGAATTCGACCCCGGTCAAGAAATGGTTGTACCATTTCTTCATGGATCGGGCCATCGCAGCTGAAATGAACAAGCTGAATGGCAAAAGCGGCGGTGTACTTGAGCCATTGGGCCGGCTTCTGGGCGAGGTGATGGTTTTCGGACCGATCAAGGACCAGTTCGGGATGAGCCGCCTAAAGAATGCGTTCACCGGCGGTGAAGCGATCGGGGAAGACACCTTTGTGTTCTACCGCGCCCTGGGGATCAAGTTGCGTCAGCTCTACGGCCAGACCGAGAACAGCGCGATCAACGCGATTCAGGCTCCGGGCGAGGTCCGTCTTCATACGGTTGGCAAACCGGCGCCTGGCGTCGAGGTCAGCATTGCCGAAGACGGTGAGATCCTGGTGCGCTCGGACAGCGTGTTCGAAGGGTATTTCAACAAACCCGAAGCGACCGCCGAAGCGCTTGAGGGCGGGTGGCTGCATACCGGCGATGCCGGCTATCTGGAAGACGACGGACACCTGGTTGTTCTGGGCCGTGTCTCCGAGGTCATGCACACCGCCGACGGTGAACGTTACGTTCCAAACTACATCGAGAACCGGTTGAAATTCAGCCCGTATATCAAGGATGCGGCCGTGATTGGCGCCGGGCTGAAGGAACTGACGGCGATGGTCTGCGTGGATTTCGAGGCCGTGGGGCACTGGGCCGAAGTGAACGGCGTACCTTACGTGTCATATGCCGATCTTTCTCAGCGTGAAGAGGTCGCGACGTTGCTTCGCGAGGCGTTCCAACGGGTCAACAAGGCCGTCACCGAGCCATTGCGCCTGCAACGCTTTGTCAGTCTGCCGAAAGAATTCGACCCGGACGATGGTGAAATCACACGGACACGAAAACTGCGGAGGAAGGTCGTTCAGGAACGCTATGCCGACGTGATCGCGGCGCTCTACGACGGTTCAAAAGAGGTCCATGTAAGCGCGCAGGTGACTTACGAGACCGGGGAAGTAGGGAAGGTCGAAAGAAGCCTTCCCATCAGGGAGGTATAAATGGACTGGGTCTTTCTATCAGAGCTTGCGATCAACGGAGCCTTGACGGGTCTGCTGTATTCGCTATTCGCCATCGGCCTTGTGCTGATTTACAAGGCATCTTCGGTGCCCAATCTGGCGCAGGGCGGGTTGACCATGGTCGGGGCCTATGTGGTCTTGGCGCTGGCGCGCGATGTGGGTTTACCCTTGTGGCTGGCCATCCCTCTGGCTGCGGTTGTCATGTTCGGCCTTGGGTTCGGCATTGAGCGTGTTGCTCTGCGCCGTCTCGCAGGTCGGCCGGTCGTCATGATCTTGATGCTGACACTCGGCCTCGACATTTTCCTGCGGGGTACAACGCTTGCGATTTGGGGCGGGACGTCACGTTCGATGGAGTTGGGCGTCAGCTATGATCCACTGTTTTTGGGCGACATCTTCATCAGCCGCATCCATCTGGTTGGTGCCGGTGTTGCGCTCGCCTTGTTTGTCGCATTCATGCTGTTTTTCCGAACCCGGACCGGGATCAAGTTGCGGGCGATCGCGGATGATTACATGGCTTCGTGGTCGGTAGGTATCTCGGTTGAGCGCGGCGTTGGGTTGTCCTGGGCATTGGCATCCGTTGTTGCCGTCGCCGCTGGCGTCATCTGGGGTGAGATTCAGGGTGTCGATCAGGCGCTGTCGCTGTTGCTTCTCAAAGGACTGACGGTTGCCGTTCTCGGTGGTCTCGACAGTATCCTTGGCGCCGTAATCGCAGGCATCATCCTAGGTGTCGTCGAAAACATTGGCGCTGATTTCCTCGATCCGCTTGTCGGAGGCGGAAGCCGTGAGCTTATCGTCGCTGCCGTGCTCATTCTCACGGTCATGATCCGTCCGCACGGACTATTCGGTCGTCACGACATCGAAAGGGTGTAAGGGATGTTTTACAGACTTTCCGGCGTCCATCACGCCGACTACGTTTCGGACAGCCGTATCTTCAAGGTGCCTGCCGACAGAAATCTGACAGCATTCATCTTTCTGATCGGTCTTGCCGCGCCGTTCATCATCCCGTCGCTTTACCTGAACAGCTACTTGCTTCCCTGGCTGATCTGGACGGCCGCCGCTTTGGGGCTGAACCTGGTGACAGGTTGGGCGGGGCAGCTTCACCTGGGCTATGCCGCGGTCATGGCTGTCGGCGCCTATTCGGCGATCCATGCCGCGCGTTTCGGGGTGCCGTGGGAATTCGCCCTGATCATCGGCGGGTTGACGTCATCCGTGATCGGCAGCCTGTTTGCTTTTGCCGCTTTGCGGGTCAAGGGACTGTATCTCGCCCTTACCACTCTTGCGATGCAATTCGTGATGGACTGGGTTCTGACCCACTCTCCGGCGATCTCGGGGGGCTCACACGCGTCGCTCCAGTCACCGACATTGGCGCTGCTCGGGCAAGAGATTACCACTGATACTGGCTTCTACTATGTCGCCTTCGGCTGGTGTGTGTTGGTGACGATCTTCATGCTTAATCTCAAGCGTACTGGACTCGGTCGCGCCTTGGTCGCTGTCCGGGAAAAAGACTTTGCGGCCGCGATCCTGGGTGTGAACAGTTTCTACTACAAAATCCTCGCATTCGCGACTTCTTCGTTCATCGCAGGCGTCAGCGGTGCGTTGCTTGTTGCCACCTTTTTCTTTCTCGCCGCACCCGAGCAATTCTCGGTTGCCGTTTCGATCCAGGTTCTTGCGATGGTGATTGTTGGCGGCCTTGGCAGCATTATCGGTTCCTATTTCGGTGTTGCCCTGATCCTTCTTGTTCCGGGTATCGTGAATGGTCTCGTCGTCACGCTGAGTGACGGGCTTGGCATGCAGATCGATGTTGAAACACTCGCTCACATCCCGAACGCAGTCTATGGCGCACTGATCGTCATTATCCTTCTGATCGAACCACTCGGTTTGGGAAAACTCTACGGCAACATCAGAGACTATCTGATGGTTTGGCCCTTCGATCAGTTCAAGAAATAGGGGAATGCCGATGCAAGAAAAAGTTGAAGCCCAGAACATTCTATCCATGAACAGCGTCGAAGTACTGTACGACAATGTAATACTGGCGATCAAAGGTGTTTCGGTCCAAGTCCCAAAGGGCGAGATGATCGCACTCTTGGGATCGAACGGAGCTGGAAAAAGTACCACGTTGAAAGCGATCAGCGGTCTTTTGAAGGCCGAGCGCGGACGCATCAGCCGAGGTGAGATAACGTTCCAGGGAACGGACATTACCGAAGCGCCCGCGCAAAAACGCGTCGAGATGGGCATCTGTCATGTCATCGAAGGGCGGCGGGTCTTTGAACATCTGACCCCCGACGAGAACCTGACCGCCGCCGCGCCGCGCGGAATGTCCCGATCGACGCTGAATGCGGAAAAGGACAAGATTTACGCCTATTTTCCACGGCTTGCCGAACGCAAAAATTCCCAAGCAGGCTATTTGTCGGGTGGTGAGCAACAGATGCTTGCCATTGGGCGGGCCCTCGTGACCCAGCCGAAGCTTTTGATGCTTGATGAACCAAGCCTCGGGCTTGCTCCGTTCCTGGTCGAGGAAATCTTCGGCATCCTGCAAAAGATCAATAAGGATGAGGGCCTGTCCGTCCTGCTGGTGGAACAGAACGCCCTGGCAGCTCTGGAGATCGTTTCGCAAGGGTATCTTATCGAAAACGGCCGCGTCGTTATGCACGGCACGGCCGAGGCGCTCAAATCCAACTCCGACATTCAGGAGTTCTATCTAGGCGGCGGAGAGACCGATTTTCACAACGTCAAGCACTACAGCCGACGCAAACGTTGGCTGAGCTAACGTACTATTCGAAAACTGTTCAGGGAGGAAAAAATGAAGAGACTTACCAAAGCGCTGGCAGTATTTTCAATGGTTGGCGGGGCGCTGTTCGGCACCCAGGCGCTGGCCGAGCCATTCAAGATCGGCATCTGCTACGATCTCAGCAAGGCCTATACCTTTGCCACGCCGCAGGTTTCGCAGGCCGCGATGGACCTTGCCAAGCTCATCAACATGAAGGGCGGCATCGGTGGGGAACCGGTCGAAGTCATCGTGCGTGACCACGGGAACGAACCGCAGCGCGGAATCGAGTGCTACTCGAAACTCAGCCGCGAGGGCGTCTTTGTTTTCGATACCCTGTCCACTCCGGTCTCTCTGGCTATCCTGCCGCGGGCCATGGAAGACGGGCGTATCCTGATGCAGTCGCTTGTCGGCCGAGGCGATGCCGTCGACGGCACCGTTTTCGAATGGGTCTATCCGATCGGACCGACCTATTGGGGACAGGCGGCCAATGATGTTGCCTACATAAAGCAATTGCATGATGGCGACTTGTCGGACGTGAAGGTGGGGTTTGTGTATTTCGATTATCCTTTCGGACAGGAGCCGATCGAGATTCTCAAAACCTTGTCCGAAAAAGAGGGTTTCAAGCTTGAGCTTTACCCTGTGCCACTGCCTGGCAGTGACCAGGCCGGTGTGTGGTCCAAGGTGCGCCGGGACAACCCAGATCATGTGATTGTCTGGATGCTTGGCGGTGCGCATGTGGTTGCGTCGAAGGAAATGCAGCGCAATCGCATCCCGATGGACAAATACATTTCCGTCAACTGGCTGAACGAAGTCGATATCGCCAATATTGGCGACGAGGCCGCCAAGGGTATCAAGCGCGGTACCAATGTTGTGGGCGGTCAGGACGTCGCGCTGTATCAGGAGATCATGACCGAGCTCTACGACAAGGGCGAGGGTTCGGGCCCGATTGAGAAGACCCAGGACGTTTTCTACAACACCGGTCTGGCCATGTATTCAATCATGTTCGAAGCCGCGCGCAAGGCGGCAGAACTCGAAGGCCTTCCGATTACCGCAAAGTCCTACAAAGCGGGACTGGAGTCGCTTGAGGGATTCGACGCGAACGGGCTGATGGCCCCCATTACGGTGACGGCCGAAGATCATGGCGGCGGTGGCAAGACCCGGATCGAGATGTGGGACGGGGAGACTTGGGTGCCGCAAACCGACTGGATCTCTGAGTACACGGACGTCGTGTGGGACGTGGTGAAAGAAAGTTCGTCACAATACGAGCAGTGAAAGACTGGTAGCAGGAAGGGCGACGCTACGCGGGGCGGCAGCGGCGTTTACGAAACGGTATCACCGCCCCAAACCAAACCAACGGGAGAGAGAAAACATGAAAGTCAAACAGCACATTAAGGCAGTAGTCCTTGCTACTGCGCTGGCAGCAAGCGCGACTGTGGCCGCAGCGCAGGACAAGGAGCCGATCCGCTTCGGACTCTGCTTCGACCTTAGCAAATCCTACACTTTCATTTCGCCGCAGGTGGCTCAGGCCGCCCAGGATCTGGCGATGTACACCAACGAAAATGGCGGTATCGAAGGGCATCCGGTAGAAATCATCGTTCGCGATCACGGCAACGAACCGCAGCGCGGTGTGGAATGCTATGAGCAGCTCAAGCGCGAAGGTGTGTTCCTATTCAATTTTCTGTCCACGCCGGTCACGAACGCGGTTCTGCCGCGTGCCATGAAGGACGGCAACGTTCTGATGCAGTCCTTCGTTGGCCGTGGCGATGCAGTTGACGGGGAAGTGTTCGAATGGGTTTTCCCGGTCGGTCCGACGTACTGGCAGCAGGCGGCAAATAACGTTGCCTTCATCAAGGGCCAGATGGGCGGTGACCTGAGCAAGGCGAAGATCGGGTTCATCTATCTGGATTATCCCTTCGGTCAGGAACCAATCGAGATCCTGAAAACGCTTTCCGAGAAGGAAGGGTTCGAACTGGAGCTTTATCCCGTGCCGCTTCCCGGTTCGGATCAGGCCGGTGCCTGGAGCAATATCCGCCGTGATAAGCCAGATTACGTGATCAGCTGGCTTCTGGCTGGCGGGCATGTGGTTGCCTCGAAGGAAATGCGCCGCAACCGGTTCCCGATCGACCGTTACCTGTCGGTCAACTGGCTCAACGAGGTCGATATCGCCAACATTGGCGCACAAGAGGCAAAAGGCATTTTGCGCGGAACCAACGTGGCCGGTGGCCAGGAAGTTCCGATCGTCAAGACGATGCTGGAAACCTACTATGCCAATGGCAAGGGCAGCGGACCCGAGAATCTGGTGCGAGACGTGTACTATAACATGGGTATGGCGATTTATTCGGTCGGTTTTGAAGCCGCGCGTATCGCGATTGCCGAAAACGGTTGGCCGATCACACCGGAAAGCATGAAGAATGCCTATGAATCGATCGAGAACTTCGATGGAAACGGCACCATGGCCCCGGTTACAGTGACCGACAAAGATCATGGTGGTGGTGGCAAGACTCGGGTCGAGCAGTGGAATGGCGAAACCTGGGTTCCGCAGACCGACTGGAGCGCCGACTATCTCGACGTTGTGTGGGATGTCATCAAGCACAGCTCCGCGACTTTCAAAGTCGAGTAGGACACAGCTTCCCCGCGGTAAACATATCGCGGGGAAGCTTTACGCACCCAAGTTGTTCAGAGAAACGAAGCAGGTATCATGAGTCCCATTAACGTGAAGATTGAAGATGGCATTGCGACCGTCTGTATCAACCGGCCAGAACGCAAGAACGCGCTTTCTGTGGCGGCGACGAACGGGCTGACCGACGCCTGGGAGAAGATCGAGGCGGACGACAGCGTTCGCGTGGCCATTCTGACGTCGGCCGATTGCGGCGTTTTCAGCGCCGGATTGGATCTGAAGGAAGCTACACAAATCGCACGCGACGAGGGCGTCGATATTCTGACCAAGATGCGCGACCCGTTTCACGAGACCATGCGCGCCTGCAAAAAACCGATCATCGCGGCGATGACGGGGTCGCTGATGGCGGGCGGAATGATGCTGACGCTGAATTGCGATCTGAGGGTCGGTCTCAAGGGAACCAAGGTCGGCATTACCGAAGTAAAGATCGGTCGTGGATCGCCTTGGGCATCGCCAGCATTGTCCATGCTGCCGCAGCCCATCCTTATGGAAATTGTTCTGACCGGCGATTTGATGCCGATCGAGCGCCTGCACGAATACGGGTTCACCAACTATATCGAAGACACTCCCGATGCTGTCCGCGCACGGGCCTTCGACCTTGCCAAACGCATTGCCAGCGCGGCCCCGCTTTCGGTGATTGCGGCCAAAGGCGGCGTTCGCGCGACCATGGACCTGGGCTGTGCGGGTGGCCTGAAAGAGGGCAAGCGCCTGCACGAGGTGGTTTACGCCAGCAACGACGCGATTGAAGGCCCAAAGGCCTTTGCTGAAAAGCGAGCACCCGTCTGGACCGGGACCTGATGGAGACTTGAATGACTGAGCTTATTCGCCTGGACAGGGAAGGCCCTGTCGGAATCCTGCGTTTTCTTCAGCCGACAAAACGCAACCCTTACAGCATCGGGTTCGTCGAAGAACTGGTGGCGCTCCTGCGCGAAGCCGAACGGGACGCTACGATCCGTGCCGTTGTCATGACCGGCGGCGATCATTTCAGCAGCGGCGGCGATCTTGTCGGGTTTCAGTCCGAGATCGCCAAAGGCGCGCGGGCGACGTCGGAAATGGTGGACCTGGTTCACGATGGCGGACGCGCGGCCTATCTGTTTCGCAAACCTCTGATTTCTGCGGTATGCGGCGTGGCTTTTGGCGCGGGCCTCAGCCTGGCCTTGTCGGCGGACATTGTCGTTGCCGCCGAAGATGCCCGGCTGTGCGAAGTATTTGCACGCGTCGGCGGTTGTCCCGACACGGGATCAAGCTGGCTGCTTCAGCAGCGCGCCGGTGCGGGCGTGGCCCGGATGCTTGTGCTCACGGGCCGTGAAATCGACGGGCGCACCGCCAGGGACCTGCGCGTTGTCGAAGAATGCGTGCCGGCCAACCAGGTCGAGGTACGGGCGCTGGAAATTGCCCGCGAGATTGCAACGCACCCGATGTTTGGCGTTCAGACCGCCAAGCGTGTGATGCGCGCCGCAGCCGAGTGCAGCTATCTCGAGGCGCTGGATATCGAGCGCGATGCCCAAAGCGTTTTGCTGTGCGCGCATGACTTTCCCGAGGCCATGAAAGCGTTTTCGGAAAAAAGAACTCCAGAATTCAAAGACCGTTAGCTCGGTTGAAACCTTATCGCAAAACTCAAGGAGACCTCGCCAATGAAGGTACTCGTGCCTGTGAAACGCGTGATCGACTACAACGTGAAGGTTCGTGTCAAAGCGGACGGAAGCGGTGTCGATCTGGCCAACGTTAAGATGTCGATGAACCCTTTCGACGAAATCGCCGTCGAAGAGGCGATACGCCTGAAAGAGGCCGGCAAGGCCGAAGAGGTGGTCGCGGTATCCATCGGCGTCAAACAGGCGCAGGAAACCCTGCGCACCGCACTGGCCATGGGTGCCGACCGCGCCATCCTGGTCGTTGCAGCGGATGACGTGCACCATGATATCGAGCCGCTGGCAGTGGCCAAAATCCTTGCCAAGGTCGTGGAAGAGGAACAGCCTGGTCTGATTCTCTGCGGCAAGCAGGCGATCGACAACGACATGAATGCCACCGGCCAGATGCTGTCAGCCCTGCTGGGCTGGTCGCAGGGTACCTTTGCCTCGGAACTGGACATCGACGGTGACAGTGCCGTCGTGACCCGCGAAGTTGACGGCGGCCTGCAGACCATCAAGGTCAAGATGCCCGCGATCGTCACCGTGGACCTGCGCCTGAACGAGCCGCGCTATGCGTCGCTGCCCAACATTATGAAGGCCAAGAAAAAGCCGCTGGATGAGAAAACCGCCGATGATTACGGCGTTGATGTCACGCCGCGTCTGGAAATCGTCAAAACCTCCGAGCCCGTGGCACGCGCGGCCGGTATCATGGTCGGCTCGGTGGACGAGCTGGTCGCAAAACTCAAAGAAGCGGGGGCTGTGTAATGGCTGTTCTTCTTCTCGCAGAAGTCACCGATGGTGAACTGGCAATCGACGCAACCGCCAAGGCCGTGACCGCGGCCAAGGCCCTGGGCGATGTGACCGTTCTGTGCGCGGGCGCCTCTGCTGCTGCCGCAGGCGACGCCGCCGCCAAGATCGACGGTGTGACCAAGGTTCTGGTCGCCGAAGACGCATCGCTGGGTCACCGCCTGGCCGAACCGACCGCCGCGCTGATCGCATCGCTGGCCGGTGATTATGAACATATCGTCGCCCCGGCCACCACGGACGCCAAGAACGTCATGCCGCGCGTTGCCGCGCTGCTGGACGTGATGGTCTTGTCGGATGTCTCTGGAGTTGTGGACGGGTCGACCTTTGAACGTCCGATCTATGCCGGCAACGCCGTGCAGACGGTCAAATCCAAAGATGCCAAGAAGGTGATCACCTTCCGGACTTCGACCTTTGGCGCGGCCGGAACGGGCGGTTCCGCCCCGGTCGAAACCGTGGGCGCGGTGGACAATCCGGGCCTGTCCGAATGGCTCGAAGACAAGGTCGCCGCAAGCGACCGCCCCGAGCTGACCTCGGCCGGCATCGTGGTGTCGGGCGGCCGTGGCGTTGGTTCCGAGAAAGACTTCAAGATCATCGAAGCGCTGGCCGACAAGCTGGGCGCGGCGGTCGGCGCCTCCCGCGCTGCGGTCGATTCGGGCTATGCGCCGAACGACTGGCAGGTGGGTCAGACCGGCAAGGTCGTGGCACCGGATCTGTACATCGCCGCCGGCATATCGGGCGCGATCCAGCACTTGGCCGGGATGAAGGACAGCAAGATCATCGTCGCGATCAACAAGGACGAAGAAGCCCCGATCTTCCAGGTCGCCGACTTCGGACTGGTCGCCGACCTGTTCCAGGCCGTCCCCGAACTGACCGAGAAGCTGTAAGGGCCACGGCCCAACCCGCCAAAACGCATCAAAGGCCCGCCGAACCCCCGGCGGGCCTTTTTGGTACGAGCCGAATGGGCGGCGAGCGGATCGGACGGACCAGGATGCGCGCGGTCCTAAGCCTTGTGACGCCTCGTCAGAACGGCTCCGGTTCATTGTCAAGAAGCAAAACACTTGTTAGATTTTGGCTCAACACAAGCTTGAATCGATAGGAATAATTCATGTCTTTGATCAAGAACTCCCCTAGCTGGGTAGTGGATGAACACAAGATGTTCGCCGATAGTACACGCAGGCTTTTCGATGCAGAGATGGCTCCGAAGATTGAAAAATGGGCGGAGCAGGGAATTGTTGACCGCGACTTCTGGAAAACAGTCGGTCAGCAGGGTGTCATGGGTGGCTCGATTGCCGAAGAATATGGTGGGTTCGGTGGCGGCATCGGGTTCGACGCGATTACCGTCTACGAGCAGGGGCGCACCGGTGATACGGGTTGGGGCTATGGGATTCAGTCCATCGTAATCCATTATCTCAACGCATATGGCAGTGAGGAACAGAAGAAAAAGTGGTTGCCGAAACTGGTCAGCGGCGACAGCGTTGCGGCGATTGCCATGACCGAGCCTGGAACGGGCTCTGACCTCCAGAACGTACAAACCTATGCGGAAAAGGATGGCAACCACTACAAGATCAACGGTTCGAAGATCTTTATCACAAACGGGCACACGGCGGATCTCGTTGTTATCGTGGCAAAGACCGATCGCAACGCCGGCGCCAAGGGCGTTTCGTTGATCGTTCTGGAAACCGAGGGCGCCGAGGGCTTTCGCCGGGGACGGAACCTGAAGAAACTGGGCATGAAAGGTTCGGATACGGCTGAGCTGTTCTTCGAAGATGTACGCGTGCCTACGGCGAACCTGCTTGGTCCGGAAGAGGGGCAGGGGTTCTACCAGCTGATGAAGCAGCTGCCTTGGGAGCGGCTGATGATCGGCATTACCGCGCTCGGTTTTATTGATTTTGCGATCGATGAAACGGTCAAATATGTTCAGGACCGCAAGGCATTTGGAAGCCGGATCATGGACTTCCAGAATACGCGCTTCAAACTGGCGGAATGCAAAACCAAGGCCGAATTGCTACGTTCCTTCGTCAATGACGGGCTCGCGCGTCTTGAAGCGGGCGAACTTGATGCGGCCACGGCTTCGATGGCGAAATGGTGGGGCAGCCAGACGCAGAACGAGGTCATGCATGAATGCCTGCAACTGCACGGCGGTTATGGTTTCATGATGGAATACCCCATCGCGCGTCTTTATGCCGACAGCCGGGTCCAGATGATCTATGGCGGCACCAACGAGATCATGAAGGAACTGATCGCACGCTCGATGGATGTTTGATCCGTCCGGTGCCGGGTGGGGCTACTCCCTGCCCGGCCCCAGAATTTCGTCGCTGTGTTCCCCAAGTCGCGGGGCCGGGCGATGATCATGTTGCGCAGGGGTCGCCGAAAAGCGAACCGGCGGGCGTGTCGTCCAGATCGCACCTTCGGTCGGGTGATCAATCCGTTGAAAGAACCCGGTTGCGGCAAGATGGGGATCGTTCGGCAAATCTGACAGGTTGCGCACTGGCATGGCGGGTATGTCGGCCTGCTCCATGAGGTCAAGCCAGTCATCTGTGGTCCGGGTCAGCGCAATGTGCGCCACCATATCGTATACTGCGCCGATGTTGCGGCTACGGGCGTCCATGTCCGTGACCCAGACATGGTCGATCATGTCATTGCGCCCAACCGTCTTGAAAAACCGCGCCCATTGGGCGTTGGTATAGGGCAGGATCGTGACGAACCCGTCCGCCGTCTGGAGCGGGCGGCGGTGCGGCACCAGCATGCGGGCATATCCGAAATTCCTCGGTACCTCGTCGAATGTTGCGCCGTCCATGTGCTCGGCCAGCAGAAACGCCGTCAGCGTTTCGAACATCGGCACCTCGACATGCTGTGCCTGGCCCGTGCGTTCCCGATGAAACAGGGCTGCCATGACGGCATAAGCCGTGGTAACACCGCCAAGCTTGTCGGCAAGAATGGTCGGGGAATAATCGGGTTTTGCCTCTGGATCGCGAAGGGTGGGCAGGCTGGCCAAACCCGAAACCGACTGGACGGAATCGTCGAATGCTGGCTTGGCGGCATAGGGCCCGTCCTGTCCGAAACCGGTGGCGGATACCGTGATCAGGTTCGGGTTTTCCTGGCGCAGGGTTTCGGGATCCAAAAACAATCTGGCAAGCGCCGCAGGCCGGATGCTCGAAATCATCACATCGGCATCGACGAGCAACTTGCGCAGACGGTCGCGGTCGGCTTGCGTCTTAAGATCGAGTACGACGCTGCGCTTGTTGCGGTTGGCCCCTAGAAACGCAGCGCCCATCAACCTGTGCCGCGATGGCTGAACCTGGCGCAGAAGATCGCCCTCGGGCGCTTCCACCTTGATCACATCCGCTCCCAGATCTCCCAGCATCTGCGTGGCCAGAGGACCGAAGATGATCGACGTCAGGTCGATGATCCTGACGCCTTGAAGGATCCCCGGTTTGTTCTCAGCGGTCATTTGGTTGTCCACCCTTTTAGTTGCCCACCGTTTTTATGAACGACGGCCGAACTCGGCGCGAAGGGCTTTGCCTTGCGCATCGAAGGCCGGGCAGGGGCCCAGTGCCGTTTCGCCGAGGCTGCGCCGGATCGGGGGAGTCGGTACGTTGATCTCGCCCGAGGGTGTGCCTATCACGGATCGGTCAAGCTGCGGGTGATCGGACAGGGCCGCCACGTCGTTCACCGCGCCCGAGGCAATGCCCGCAGCGTCAAGCCGCTTCAGCATCTCGGCGCGGTCATGCGAGGCGAACACGGCCTTGATGAGAACTTCGAGCGCGGGTTTGTTTTCAATTCGCGACGTGTTGTCATGGAACCGGGGGTCGGTTGCCAAAGCCGCATCGCCCAGTATGTGTTCACAGAACCGTTGCCATTCGCCGCTGTGCTGAACGGTAATGACGACAAGCTGGCCGTCTTTGCACTGATAGGCCCCGTAGGGACAGATGACCGTGTGGTTCAGCCCGACACGCGGTGTCGGCTTGCCAAGGTAATCGTGATACAGCAGTGGAACCGACATCCAGTCGGCCATCACATCAAACATTGCCACGGAAACGCCGCTGCCCTTGCCGGTGCGATCACGCCCGACAAGCGCTTCGCAGATTCCGGCATGGGCTGTCATACCGGTGGCGATATCGCAGACCGACACGCCCACCCGTCCTGGTCCGTCGGGTGTACCGGTCACTGATGCCAGACCGCTTTCGCATTGCACCAGAAGGTCATAGGCCTTGGCGTTGCGCATCGGGCCGTCTTCGCCATATCCGGTGATGTCGCAGGTCACGAGACGCGGAAACCTCTCTCGCAGACTTGCGGAATCGAGCCCGAGCTTGGCCAGCGCGCCCGGCAGCAGGTTCTGAATAAACACATCTGCGTTTTCCAGCATCCTGAGCAGGATTTCACGGTCTTCGTCGGCTTTAATGTCCAAGGCGACCGATTCTTTGCCTCGGTTCAGCCATGTGAAATAGGCGCTTTCACCGTTGGCGGCGGTATCGTAGGCGCGGGCGAAATCGCCTGCGCCCTTGCGTTCGATCTTGATCACGCGCGCGCCGGCGTCGGCCAGCCGCGAGGAGCAAAAAGGCGCGGCGACTGCCTGTTCCAGCGCAACGACGAGTTTGCCGGAAAGGGGGGCTAAGTCTGAACCTGGCATGAGTTTCTCTCAATTGATCCTGAAAGGTTGACTAAATCTAACAATTGTTAGAAACATAATCAATACGATTAGACAAAGACTGGATCGCTTGAAGGAGAACGCCGGTGCAGGACGCCATAGGACCAGACCAGTTTTTCCAGCGCGCGCTGGCAGAGGGAGAGATCCTGCTGCCCAAGTGCGACGACTGCGGGGCCTATCACTTTTTCCCGCGAGTCCTGTGTCCACATTGTCATGGCGCCGCGATTTCGTGGAAGCAGGCCACCGGCAAGGGACGGGTCTACACCACAACCGTCGTGCGCCGCAGCCAAAACCGCGGCGGCGACTACAACGTGTGCATGGTCGAGCTTCAAGAGGGCGTTCGAATGATGAGCCGGGTCGAAGGCATTGCCCCGGGTGACGTCGCCATCGACATGGCTGTAACCGCTTTCGTGGGCGAGGCCGAGGGCGCTCCGGCCGTGCTTTTCAAGCCGTCGGAGGGATAAGCCATGACCACAGAACTTCGGGGGAAATCCGCCATCGTGGGAACCGGTCATGCCGGTTTCGGAGAAGCCCATGGCCTGACGGCCTATGATGTCATGGCGCAATCCGCGCTTGCGGCGCTTGGCGATGCCGGGCTGAAACTGTCCGACGTCGACGGGCTGTTCTGCACCATGATGGAAGACAGCATGCCGGCGCTTATGGCGGCCGAGTATCTGGGCATCCAGCCCCGGTTCAACGATGGCACGATGTCGGGCGGTTCGTCCTTCGTAAACTACCTGACGTCCGCGACCATGGCGCTGGACGCCGGTCTGTGTGATGTCGCGCTGATTGTTTATGGCTCCAACCAGCGCACCGCATCGGGCAGACTGGTGACCGCTTCACGTCCGCCGGCCTACGAGGCGCCGTATAACCCGCGCTATCCGATCTCGGCCTATGCGATGGCGGCGGCGCGGCACATGCATGAATACGGCACCACCCGCGAACAGCTGGCCGACGTGGCCCTTGCCGCGCGGGCCTGGGCGCAGCACAACCCCGAAGCGTTCGAGCGCGGCCCGCTGACCCGCGAGGACGTGTTGGGTGCGCGCATGGTGGGCGATCCATTGACCGTGCGCGACTGTTGTCTTGTCACCGACGGTGGCGGCGCGATCGTAATGGTCCGCGCGGACCGCGCCCGGGATTTCCCGAAGGCGCCTGTCTATGTGCTGGGCAGTGCTGCGGCAAGCTCGCACCGGCAGATTTCGCAGATGAAGGATTTCACCGTGACCGCGGCCCGCGACTCGGGCGCGCGCGCCTTTACGGCGGCCGGCGTGACCCCTGCGGATATCCAGGCGGTCGAGCTCTATGATGCCTTCACCATCAATACCATCCTGTTTCTCGAAGATCTGGGGTTCTGTGCCAAGGGCGATGGCGGGGCCTTTGTCCAGGGCGGGCGCATCGCGCCTGGCGGGGTCTTGCCGGTGAACACGAATGGCGGAGGCCTGTCCTGTGTGCACCCCGGGATGTACGGTATCTTCACAGTGATCGAGGCTGCCCGTCAGATCCGTGGCGACGCGCCGGGCATTCAGTTGAAGGATATTGATCTGGCGCTGGCGCATGGCAACGGCGGTGTGCTGTCCAGCCAGGTCACGGCCATACTTGGATCGCAAAACACGCTCTGACGGCAACTAAGGGAGGAAAGCAAATGCCATTGGATTTCGATGCACTGTCGAACTGGGACTTTGAGGAAATCGAACAGACGCTGACCGAGCGGGATACCATCCTGTATGCACTCGGCCTTGGGTTCGGCGAGGATCCGACCGACAAAAAGGAACTGGCCTTTGTCTATGAGGACGGTCTGAAGGCGGTTCCCTCTATGGCCGTTACCCTGGGGTATCCGGGCTTCTGGCTGCGCAATCCGAAAACCGGCGTGAACTGGCAGAAAGTGCTGCACGGAGAACAGTGGCTCGACATCTACAAGCCGCTGCCGACACATGGCCGAATTGTCGGCCGCAGCAAGATCGACTTTATCGCCGACAAGGGCGAGGGCAAGGGAGCCGTCATTTACCAAAGCCGCGATATTATCGACGCGGACAGCGGCGAAAAACTGGCGCGCGTGGCGATGTCGGCTTTCTGTCGCGGTGATGGGGGGTTCGGCGGTGAAAACCAGGCGGGTCCGGCACCCGCAGTGCTGCCTGATCGGGCGCCTGATCATGTATGTGATATCAATACCCTGCCGCGCCAAGCCCTTATTTATCGTCTCAGCGGTGATTTCAATCCGCTTCATGCTGACCCGGATGTTGCCCGTTCTGTCGGGTTTGACCGCCCGATCCTGCATGGTCTGGCGACCTATGGGCTGGCGGCCCGGGCGATTCTCAAGACGTTGCTGGACTATGATTCTGCCCGGCTTGTCGGTCTGGATGTTCGGTTCTCGGCGCCGGTCTATCCCGGCGAAACCGTGCGGTTCGAAATCTGGGAAGAGGACGGCGAGGCCCGGTTTCGAGCATCTATTCCGGCACGCGACGTGGTTGTTCTGAACAACGGCGCGGCGCGCTTCGCCTGAGGCAGTGAAGATGGCTCAACCGCTCAAGGATATCCTGGTGCTGGATTTCAGCACACTTCTTCCCGGTCCGATGGCGACGCTCATGTTGTCCGAGGTCGGCGCCGAAGTGATCAAGTTCGAGCGTCCCGGAGTCGGCGAGGACGCGCGCCAAACCGAGCCCAAGATCGACGGAGAGAGCATCGGATTTGCCGTGTTGAACCACGGCAAGCGATCGGTGGCCATCGACCTCAAGTCAAGGGGCGCAGTGGAACGTCTGCGCCCCTTGATCGAGAGGGCCGATGTTCTGGTCGAGCAGTTCCGTCCCGGCGTGATGGACCGGTTGGGGCTTGGTTATGAAGCGGTGCGCAAGATCAATCCCGGTCTCATCTATTGTTCGATCACCGGCTATGGCCAGACCGGACCAAAGGCCAGCGCCGCCGGCCACGACCTCAACTACGTCGGTGATGCGGGTATCCTGTCGCTCAGTCGTGGACCGGATGACCAGCCAACGGCCCCGTTCGGGCTGGTCGCCGATATCGGAGGCGGAACCTATCCTGCGGTGATGAATATCCTGCTGGCCCTGATTGCGCGGCAGGCAAGCGGGCAGGGGACGCATCTGGATATCGCAATGGCCGAGGGAGCGTTCGCCTTTGCCTATTGGGCGCATGCCGAAGGTGTGATCGCCGGGCAGAAAATCGAAAGCGGCGGCAGCCGCCTGACGGGTGGCCTGGCCCGGTATCGGCTTTATACGGCTGCGGACGGGCGTCAGATCGCCGTCGGCGCGCTGGAAGAAAAGTTCTGGCAGTCGTTCTGCGATGTCATTGGTTTGCCGGTGGCGCTTCGCGATGACTGGTCCGATCCGAATGCCTGTGCCGCGGAGGTTGCGCGTCTGCTGCGAGAGCAGCCCTCGACTCATTGGGAGCCTTTGCTGGCTGCGGCCGATTGCTGCTGTTCGGTCGTGAAAACGCCCGCCGAGGCGGCGCGCGACCCGCATTTCAAAGCGCGTGACGTGTTCGGGCGAACCGTAAAAATTTCTGGCCGGGACGCGCCCGCTTTGCCGCTGCCAATTGCGCCGGAGTTCCGTTCTTCGGGAAGTTCGGTCGGAGTCGCAGCCACTCTGGGCGAAGACAATACGCGTTATGGCTTGGACCAACCAAAGACAGAGTAAATCCCGTTGACGGGCAGGTTTTGAATCGGTAATCTAACAATTGTTAGAAAAAGGAGGGGCCAATGGACAAGTCTGACGATGACCTGCCGACTGAGGCTGAGCGTTATGTCATGCCATCGCGCTTTGTGGAAAGCGATAGCTTGGAAGTGCAGGGTTTCGTGACATCGGCTTTGCGTGATCTTCCTGTGGGCGCAACCAATCGAGACAAGGCGATCCGCCTGTTCGAAGCGGTGCGCGACGATATTCGCTATGATCCCTATTGTTTTGCGCTGGATGAGGACTCTTACCGTGCCAGTCGTATCGCTGGGGCGGAAGCCGCGTTTTGCGTTCCCAAGGCAATTCTGCTGGCGGCTTGTCTGCGTGCTGTGGGTATCCCCGCCGCTCTGGGGTTCGCTGATGTGCGCAACCACCTGAATACACCCAAGTTGCAGGAGTTGATGGGGACCGATCTCTTTATCTACCACGGCTATGTTCAACTGTGGTTGGGGAATGAGGCCTACAAGGTGACACCTGCATTCAACATGGAACTGTGTGAAAGATTCGGAGTCAAACCCCTGGTCTTCGACGGCTATCACGACGCGCTCTTTCACGAGTTCGACGAACAGAATCACCGGCACATGGAATATGTGAACGACCGTGGGCTCTATTTCGACGCGCCGATGGGGGAATTCCTGATGGCGTTCAAGGAAACCTATCCGAAGCTGGAAGAATTCAACCGCATCCGGATATCCAAGGATGCGAGCGGATACGATGACGGTTTCGCAAAGGAGGGTGCCTCTTGAGGTATCTGGAAGACTTCTCGCCGGGCCAGGTCTATCGCTTTCGCAGCGCTCCGATGAGCGCGGGTTCGATAAAGGCGTTTGCCGAGGAATGGGATCCGCAGCGGCTGCACACCGACGAAAACTATGCAACCGCCATACATGGCAGCCTGATCGCCTCGGGCTTTCAGACGATGCTGGAAGTGTTTAGGCCGGTCATGTCTGAAATGATGGTCGATGTCGCCAATATCGGTGGCATGGGCTTTGACAATCTGCGCTGGCTGCGGCCGGTGCGCCCGAACGAACCCCTTGATGTCGAACTGACGGTCAACGCGGTCACGCCGTCAAAAAGCAAGCCCGACAGAGGTGTTTTGCACTATACGCTCAGCGCCAAAAACCCTGCGGGCGAGGTCGTTTTTTCGACCGACACCCCCGTGATGATCCAGCGAAAACAAAATGACACAGACTGATATCCTTTCCAGCGAACAAGAAGACCTTCGCCTGTTGCGCGAGAGCGCGCGCACGTTGTTTGAACGGGCGGGCGGAAGTGACAGAGCCCGAAAACTTCGTGATGCCGGGGGCGGTTTCGATGCGGAGATGGTCCGGGAACTCGCCGAGGCCGGCGTTTTCGGGGTGGCGGTGCCCGAAGATCAGGGCGGGCTTGGCATGGGCCTGGCCGCTGCCGGCATCATCGCCGAAGAGGTCGGTCGCGTGATTGCCCCGGAACCGGTCGTGTTGACGATCGGTCTGAGCCTCGGTCTTCTGCGCCGCCTTTGCCCGGATCATCCGAAGGTGCCACAACTCATCAGCGGCGAAACTGTGCTGGCGGTTGCCTGGCAGGAACGCGGCCCGGGCGGAGCGCCCGCCGATGCGACCTGCCGATACGCAGACGGAAAGCTGACCGGCGCCAAGGCTTGGGTGGCCGGCGCGGCCGGATCGCAAGGGTTCCTTGTTGTGACCCAGGGAGACGATGGTCAGGTTCTGGTATTGGTCGAGGCAAACGCGGACGGGTTCGTCATCAACAAGCGTGCGCAAGCCGATGGCAGTTCCTTGGGCGAGCTTTCGTTTTCGGGAACCCCGGCCGCCGAACTGGCCAGCGGAAGAGCGGTTCAGGACGCGCTGGCCGAGGCTGTCGTCGATGCAACGGCGCTTGCCGCCGCCGAGCTTGTCGGCCTGAGCGAGCGCGCCTTCGAGATCACGCTCGATTACATCAAGACGCGGGAGCAGTTCGACAAGCCGATCGGGTCATTCCAGGTCATCCAGCACCGTGCTGTCGACCTTCACGTGATGTGCGAGGTCGCGCAGGCAGGCGTCGGCGAAGCTCTGGCGCAGATGGACGGCGAAACGGATCCGAAGATCCGCGCCCGGTTGGCCAGCCGGGCCAAGTCACGTGCGGTGACCGCGGCCAAAAAAATCACTCGTGATGCGATCCAGCTTCATGGCGCGGTCGGCTATACCGACGAATTCGATATCGGGCTCTATCTGAACCGGGCGTTGGTGCTGTCGGCCTGGTTGGGCGACGATGCCTATCACAGGCGGATATGGTTCGAGGCACGCGAAGCAGAGGGGGCCGCACAATGACCGACTGGAACGCAATGACCGATGCAGAGTTCCGCAAGGAGGTGCGCCAGTTCTTCGAGGCCGAATACCCCGAAGAGCTGCGCCATCTGCCGCACCGTCCAAAGTTCGCCGAGATCGAACACTGGCACCGCAAGCTGCACGCGAAGGGCTGGGTCGCGCCAGCATGGCCCACAGAATATGGTGGCATGGGCCTGAACGCCGCCAAGCTGCTGATTTTCTACGAAGAGCAGCAACGCTGGGGCGTCAATCGTGGCCGCGATATGGGCGTGCAGATGGTCGGCCCTCTGATCATCAAGTTCGGCACCCAGGACCAAAAAGATTACTGGCTGCCGCGTATCCTGAGTTGCGATGACATCTGGTGCCAAGGCTACTCAGAGCCGGGCGCTGGGTCCGATCTGGCGAACCTGCGCACGCGTGCAGAAATTGACGGGGACGACTTTGTCATCAACGGACAGAAGATCTGGACCACGATGGCGCATGACGCTACGCACATTTTCATGCTGGTGCGCACCGATCCGGATGCACCCAAGAAACAACAGGGCATCAGTTTCCTGCTTGCTCCGATGGATCAGCCCGGAGTCGATGTTCGCACGATCAAGACCCTCTCGGGTGAAACTGAGTTTTGTGAGGTCTTCTTTGACGATGCCCGGACGCCCCGCGAGAACCTTGTGGGCGAGCTGAACAAGGGTTGGACGATGGCCAAGGCTCTCCTGAGCTTCGAGCGCATCTTCATCGGTTCGCCAAGCCTGGCCCAGAACGCACTGGGGCAATTGGAAAGCTTTGCACGGGGCCGTGGCGCGTTTGATGATCCGGTGTTTCGCGATCGATTTGCCCAGGCGGCACTGGATGTGGAAGATCATGCCGCGCTTTATGCCCGTTTTGCAGATCAGCTCAAACGTGGCGAGACGCTGGGTGCGGATGTCTCCATGCTGAAGATTTGGGTGACTGAATGCTTCCAGCGCATCACCGAGCTGATGATCGAAGCAGCCGGACCCGATGGCGGCTCCATCGGGCCGCTCCAAGTCGGCAACGTAAGTGTCGATGTTCTGGCGAGTTTCTACAAGGCCAGACCTACCACGATCTACGGTGGATCGAACGAAATCCAAAGAAACATCCTGTCCAAGGCCGTCCTGGGACTGCCTGGCTGACTCAATACCCCACGGAGGAAATAGAACTATGTCGGATCGTTATGCAAAATACGATAAACTGAAATTTGACTACCCGGCGGATCGCGTGCTGCGCATCACGTTCGACCGGCCCGAGACGTTTAACTCGGTCGATGCCGAAACTCACACCCAGATGACGGACATGTGGATCGATATCGACCGTGACCCAGACATCAATTCGGTTATCGTGACCGGTGCGGGCAAGGCGTTTTCCGCCGGTGGCGATTTCAGCCTGATTGAAAAGATGATCGGGGACTCGCACGAGATCATGAAGACGTGGAAAGAAGCCAAGGATCTCGTCTACAACATCATCAACTGCAACAAGCCGATCATTTCCGCGATCAATGGCCCTGCGGCCGGCGCGGGCCTTGTGGTTGCCATCCTGGCCGACATCTCGATCGCCGGAAAACGGGCCAAGATTGTCGATGGTCATCCCCGCCTTGGTGTTGCCGCCGGTGACGTCGCGGCGATTATCTGGCCGCTGCTGACCTCGATGGCCAAGGCGAAATACTATCTGATGACCTGCAAGCCGGTGTCGGGCGAAGAGGCCGAGCGTATCGGTCTGGTATCAATGTGCGTCGAGGATGACGAGCTGCAGCAGATCGCGCTGGATACAGCCGTCGAACTAGCCAACGGCTCGCAAAGCGCGATTCGCTGGACCAAGTATTCGCTGAACAACTGGCTGCGCCAGGCCGGGCCGATCTTTGATGCGTCGACCGCGCTGGAGATGCTTGGCTTCATGAGCGAGGACGTCAAGGAGGGTGTGTTGTCGCACCGCGAGAAGCGCACGCCGAACTTCCGTAAGGACTGCCCGCTTTAACGCCCGATTGGACGAGGAGGCATGGAAATGTCTGATGATATCTACCGAGATATAGCGCAAGCCTATGCCGCTGCGGCCGAAAAGGCTCCTGGTCTGAAATCGCGATTCACGGCTGCCGGATTCGATCCGGCAGCCGTCACATCGGTGGCGGACCTTTCGCGCCTTCCAGTGATGAAGAAGGAAGAGCTTCTGAAAATTCAGCGCGAGAACCCGCCTTTTGGCGGGTTCCTCGCCTCGGATTTAAAGGATATCGGGCGAATCTACGTGTCCCCCGGCCCGATTTTCGAACCAGCCCTTTCGGGCGGTGGCGGCCACGGCCTTGACCTTCTGTTCAAGGCCGCAGGCGTGGGGCCGGGAGATATCATCCTGAACACCTGGATGTATCATCTGGTACCGGCTGGCCTGCTGTTCGACGAAGCGGCACAGGCCGCAGGCGCCACTGTGATCCCGGGCGGCGTCGGCAACACCGAGCTTCAGGCACAAATCATCGTCGAAACCGACGTGACTTCGATCTGTGCTTCGACTGCGTTTTTCCTGACGCTGGCGGACAAGGTGATCGAAACCTATGGCCGCGACGCATGGAAGGTGAAAACCGCCTTTCTGGGCGGGGAAATGGGCGACTGGATGGCCAAACGCCGCCGGATCGAGGCCGATTACGGCGTGTCGACCTGGGCCGCCTATGCCACTGCCGATCTGGGCCTTGTCGCCTATGAGGATGGCGGCGACGGCTATCTGGTTCATCCCGACCGCGTGGTGCAGATCTGCGATCCGGTCAGCGGGGAACAGGTCGCCCATGGTGAACCAGGCGAGGTTGTCGTGACCGCGCGCGATGCTACGTGGCCGATGATCCGGTTCGGCACCGGCGACAGTGCCTTGGCGCTTGAGAGCAACGCGGATGGCACCGTCAGCCGGATTTCAGCGCTGCAGGGCAGGGTCGGCGCAGCGGTCAAAGTGCGCGAGATTTTCGTTTATCCGCGCGTGGTTGAGGAGGTTGTCATCGGCACGCCGGGCGCAAAGGCCGCGCAGGCCGTGGTAACGCGCGAGAACGATCGCGACATGATCCGCCTCTCGCTTGTGCTGGAAGACGGTGCCGACGCTTCTGCTGCGGAAGCAGCTGCCGCCGAAAGCTTCAAACTGCATGCGCGAATTCGCGCCGACGAGGTGAGCATCGTTTCGGAACTACCCGAGAATGCAGAACTGATCGTCAACCAAAAAGACGTCTGAGATCGCGTCTCGATCTTCGGCGACAACCGCAGAAACAGATGGGCGGCCGGGTGACCGGCCGCCCTCTTTCGTCAGGAACAGAGCGCATCTTTGGCGGCCTGGTATTCCCGGTCGAGACGGTCGACGTAGTCCGCCGTGGTCATCACCTCTTTCACCGCTCCGATCCCCTGACCGCTGCCCCAGATGTCACGCCAGGCCTTGGGGCGAATGTCGCCGGTGGCCAGATCGAGTTTGTTGCCGATCCCGGCCAGGTTGTCCGGATCGAGACCGACCGCCCGCACCGACGGTTTCAGATAGTTGGCATGCACGCCGCTGAAATAGTCGGTATAGACAATATCATCGGCCCCGCCTTCGACGATCATTTGCTTGTACTCCTCCGACGCGACCGCCTCGGTCATGGCAATGAAGGGGGATCCGATATACCCAAAATCCGCACCCATGGCCTGCGCCGCCAGAATTGAGCGCCCGGTCGCGATGGACCCGGACAGGGCAAGCGGACCATCGAACCATTCCCGGATTTCCTGAACCAGCGCAAAGGGTGACAAGGCCCCGGCGTGGCCGCCAGCGCCGGCGCAGACCGCGATCAGGCCGTCGGCGCCCTTGTCGATCGCTTTCCTGGCGTATTTGTTGTTGATTACATCGTGCAGTACAGTGCCGCCGCACTCATGTGCCGCCTGGTTGACGTCTTCCCGTGCGCCCATTGATGTGATCCAGACAGGCACTTTCCAGCGCGCACATATTTCGACGTCCCGCTCAATCCGATCATTCGATCGATGGACGATCTGGTTGACCGCGAATGGCGCGGCGGGCCGATCGGGATTGGCCTGATTGTGCGCGTCAAGCTCTTCGGTGATGCGCTTGAGCCAGGCTTCGAGCAGCGGCGGTTCACCTTCGGACTCGCGTGCGTTCAGCGCCGGAAAGCTGCCGATGACGCCGGCTTTGCACTGGGCGATGACAAGATCCGGCCCGGATACCAGGAACATGGGCGAGCAGATCACAGGCAGGCGCAAGCGGCCGAGAGGGGTGTCGGAGTACATTGTCTATTTCTTCTTTGCTGTTTCAACAGGGGGTGCCGAGGCCCGTAGCCGTGACGGGCGCGCATGGGAAGGGAAGCCGAAACAAACGTGCCAGCAGACCGCAAGGAAATACACAGAACGGGTGAAATTTACACATGTCTGATTTTCCGCACCGGACTATAGCCCGTCGCTCAATGCCACTCCTATCGTGTCCATGCTAGCCCATTCCTGGGAGGAGGAAGCGGTGCCATTGCTCTACAGCCGCTCGGAAAACGTTGGTCGGATGACTTTCGATTTTCCCGAGAAGAAGAATGCCCTTGATCAAGACGCACGCAAAGAGATGGAACGCATCGTTACCCAGGTGCGCGACGATGACCGTGTGCGCGCGCTGTTGATCACGGGCGCCGGGGGCGCGTTTTGCGCCGGAGGCGACATCAGCACTTTCGCCGGTTCTTCGCCTGTGGCCATGCGGGACCGCATGAAACAACAGCACCGCGTAACCCGGATGCTATATGATCTTGAAAAGCCGGTCGTCGCGGCGGTTGCCGGGCCGGCCTTTGGCGTGGGGTTCAACATTGCGCTTCTGGCTGACGTGATCCTGGCCGCGCCCTCGGCCCGTTTTTGCCAGGCCTATGCGCGCGTGGCGATCGTGCCCGACGGTGGCGGGCTTTACTTGCTGGCGCGGACGGTCGGGACGCAGCGGGCGAAGGCGATGTTCCTGACGGCCCAGGTGATCGATGCCCAAGAGGCGCACGACCTTGGGATCGTCCACGCAATCCACGAAGAAGACGCGCTCGACGCAGAGGCCGCTGCGCTGGCCGCGCGTCTGGCCGAAGGGCCGACCCGAGCCTTTGGGCTAGGCAAGTCGATGCTGAACCGTGGCATTGATTGCGATTTCGCGACCTATCTCGAGATCGAGGCAACCGCCGAAGCCCATATCATGCAGACCGCAGATCACCGCGAGGCGGTCGCCTCTTTCAAGGAAAAGCGCCCGCCGCGCTTTGTCGGATCATGAACGCGGCGCCCGATAGTGGCCCGCTGGCCGGTCTTCGGGTGATCGACCTCGGGCAGGTCTACCTTGGGCCCTATTGCGGTCTGATGTTCGCGCTCATGGGGGCCGAGGTCATCAAGGTCGAGCCGCCCGGCGGCGACAGTATCCGCGGCATCGCGGGCGGGCGCGAGAACCCCGCAGCGATGATGCTCAATTCCAGCAAACAGAGCGTGACGCTCGATCTGGGGTCCGAGGGCGGGCGCAGCGCCCTGCTGGCGCTGGCAGATTCGGCCGATGTTCTAATCGAGAATTTCCGTCCCGGTACGATGGAGAAACTGGGGCTGGGATGGGAAACACTCTGTGCCCGCAATCCGCGCCTGGTCATGGGGTCAGGAAAGGGCTACGCGGCCGATTCCGTCTATCGCGATGCGCCGGCGATGGATTTTCCTATTCAGGCCCTGACCGGGCTGATGTCGGTGACCGGGTTTCCCGATGGTCCGCCGGTGAAATGCGGCGCGGCGATCACCGATTTTCTGGGCGGTATCCACCTTTTTGGTGGCATTATGGCGGCGTTGCATGCGCGCAGCGCGACAGGGCGCGGGGACTTTGTCCAGATCGCGATGCAGGACGTCACGCACCACGCGCTGGCGTCGAATATCGCAAGCTATCTGCTGGCGCCTGACGGGTTCGCCGACCGGGCCGGCAACAGTCAGGCCGTGCTCAAGGTCGCACCCTACGACCTGTTTCCGGCGCGCGACGGGCAGGTGGCCATCATGTGCCTGAACGATCGCCACTGGCAGCAGCTGACCCGGGCCATGGGTCGCCCTGATCTGGCCGAAGATCCCGAACTGACCGCGGGACCCGCGCGCTGCGCGCGGCGTGCCCAAGTCGATGGCTGGGTGACGGCGTGGACCTCAGGTCAGACCCGCGCCGAGATTTTCGCGGCCCTGAGCAGCGCACATGTGCCGGGCGCCCCGGTGCGCACGCTCGCTGAGGTGGTGTCGGACGATGACATGCGCGCCCGCGGCATGATCCATGACCTTCCGCATCCAGACCTGGGCACGGTCCCTGTTCCAGGGCTGCCGATGCGTTTCGCGGCTCACCCACAGGTCGCCCCTATCCCCGCACCAGCCGCAGGCGCCGATACGGCGCGCATCCTGGCCGCACTGGAACAGGACCTACCCTCTGCTCAATCAAAGGACACCTACTGACATGTTCAAGCTCGATCCGGAATTGGAGGATTTTCGCAACGAGGCACGCAAGCTGGCTGAGCGCGAGTTTGCTCCCAGGGCCGCCCATTGGGACGAAGCCGAAGAGTTTCCAGCCGCGAACCGCGACAAGCTGGCCGAACTTGGCTATCTGGGAATGTTCATCCCTGAAGAATACGGCGGCTCCGGCGCGCCGGTGATCCAGGGCACGGTGTTTCTGGAAGAAATGGCGCGGGTCTGTTTCAACACGGCGCTGGTCTCGCAACTCTACCTGAACGGCCCATCCCGGGCGATCAGCGTTCTGGGCAGCGACGAGCAGAAAAAGCGGTTCCTGCCAGACATGGCGGCCGGCAAGAAATTCATCGCAATCGCCATCAGCGAGCCCGAGGCGGGGTCGGCGGTGACAGACCTGCGCACCACGGCCACAAGGGACGGCGACGGATGGGTGCTGAATGGCAACAAATGCTGGTCCACGGGCGCCCATGTGGCCGATTATGCGCTGGTCTTCTGCCGTTTCGGCAAGGCCAGCGGGGCGAAGGGGATTGGTGCCTTTGTCGTCGATCTGAAGAAGCCGGGCGCGCGGATCGGCCACATATCGCTGAAGATGGGTGGCCGGGGACTGACCGAGGCCGAGATCATCCTTGAAAACTACAAGGCCGGTCCCGAGGACGTGCTGGTCGAAGGGAACCCGGAAAGCTCGCGCTCCTTCGCGCTGTTGATGAGCAGTTTCGGACCCGAGCGGGTGGGCAACGCAGCGATGTGCGTGGGGCTGGCGCAGGGCGCTTTCGATGCTGCCAAGTCGTATTCCGAGATTCGCCATCAGTTCGGGCGCCCGATCAAGGAATTCCAGGGCCTGCAATGGAAAATCGCCGACATGGCCACGCAGATCCATGCTGCGCGTCTGATGGTCTATCGGGCCGCGACCAACCCCGCGCCGAACGGCTTTCCCGATCCGATGGATGCGACCATGGCCAAGCTTTACGCCAACGAAATGGCGCAGAGGGTCACGAACGAAGCGCTGCAGATCCACGGTCACAATGGTTACACGCGCGAATACCCGCTGGAACGTATGGTGCGTGACGCGCGCGGCTTCGCGCTTGGCGGTGGCACCGTCGAAATCCTGCGCAATACGATCGCCGCCATGGTCTACGGCCACAGCTTCGACCAGCGGCGGGGGTAGCGCGGATGCATCCCTCGTTGCTAACGACAGAACAGGTCGCTCTCAAGGATGCCGCGCGCAAACTGGCGCTCGGGGAATTCCGGGACCGTGCCGCACGCTGGGACCGCGACGGCATCTACCCCGAGGAAAACCACCATCGCCTGGGCGCGCTTGGCTATCTGGGCATGACCATTCCCGAAGAATACGGCGGTGGCGGTGCGCCGCTGGTGGATTGCTATCTCGTGATCGAGGAACTGGCCAAGGTGGATTTCAATACCGCGCTGATCGTTCACGATCAGAACGTCTCGCCCCGGATCATCGCCACCTGCGGCAGCGAGGCGTTGAAGCAGGCTTTCCTGCCCCGCTTCGCCGCGGGCGAGATCGAATGCGCGATCTCCTGGACCGAGCCCGAGGCCGGGTCGGACGCCACCGCGGTGACGACATCGCTGCGCCCGGACGGGGACGGGTTTGTGCTGAACGGCGGCAAGATCTTTACCACTTTCGGCGACAGGGCCGATTACCTTCTGGTCTATGCCCGGTTCTGCGAAAGCAAAGGCGCGCGGGGCATCGGAACCGTTTTGGTGCACCGCAAAAGCCCCGGCGTTTCGGTCCATATTCTTGAACAGAAGATGGGCGCGCGCGGCTGCAACGAATGCGAGATCCATTTCGACGATGTGCGGGTGCCGTCCGAAAACGTCGTGACCGAAGGGCTGGCCGGCAACTCCAGCGGCTTTGTCCGCCCGCTGGGTGTCTATAACGCCACGCGCGTCGGCATGGGGATACTGGCGCTTGGTGTCGCCGAGGGGGCGTTCGACCTTGCACGCGACTACATGAAGACCCGCCGGCAATTCGGCAAGGCGCTGTCCGAGATGCAGGGGCTGCAATGGATGATGTCGGACATGAAGGTGCAGATCGAGGCCGCACGGTCGTTGTGTTATACGGCGCTGTCGCTGATCGACCGCGGCCAGCCCGATCCAACATTGTCTTCGATCGCCAAGGTTCAGGCCACCGAAATGGCACAGCGCGTCACCCATGACGCCATGCAGATGTTCGGTGGCTACGGCTATTTCGGTTCGCTTCCGTTGGAGCGGATGGTGAGGGATGTGCGGATGCTGACGATCACCGGGGGAACGACCCAGATACACAAGAACGGGATTGCTCGGGCGCTGTTCACTGACTGACGAATCTTCGCCAAAGGGAGGGGCGGCCATGACAAGCGATATCACTGTGGAACACTCAGAAGGTCTGGCCGTCGTGTCGTTGAACCGGCCCGACAAGCTGAATGCGCTGACCCTCGACATGCGTGTCGAACTCCTTGACGCGTTTCGCGATATCCAAACTGACCCGCGGATTCGCGCCGTATTACTGCGGGCCGAGGGCCGCGCTTTTTGTGCGGGTGCGGATATTTCGACCATGGGCAAGGACGATGTCTGGGGTGATCGGGCGCGCTTGTACAGGGCACACCAGATGATCCTTTCCATATTCAACTGCGAGAAGCCTGTGGTTGCCGCGGTGCGCGGTCCGGCGGTCGGGATCGGTCTGAGCATGGCGCTCGCCTGCGACGTTATCCTGCTCTCCGAGACGGCAAGATTCGGTCAGGTTTTTCGCAAGATCGGGCTGGCCCCCGATGGCGGCGCGGCGTTTTTCCTTCAGAATCTGATCGGTCGGCAACGTGCGACGGACCTTGCCTTCTCAGCGCGGATGGTGCCGGCGGATGAAGCCCTGAGCCTGGGATTGGCAAGCCAGGTTCATCCCGATGATGTCCTCGACCGGGCGGCCCTGGACTATGCGACAGACCTGGCCGCGGGGCCGACCTTTGCCCTGGCCGGTACCAAGCGGCTGATGCGCGCCGCGATGCAACCGTCTCTGGAGAGCTTTCTTGAAACAGAAGCCATCATTCAGGGGCAAATCATCAAGAGCGCGGATCACGCCGAAGGCATCGACGCCTTTCTGAGCAAGAGAAAACCGGTTTTCCGTGGCGCATGACCAAGCGGATTGGCCCTTTTTACGACAGGGAAGAGATAGTGATGGAAACAGTTATTGGACGACTCGGCTGGGTGTCGCGGATTATTACCTATATTGCGACTGCCCTGGCGGCGCTGATGATGGTCCATGTGACGATTGATGTCGTTCTGAGCCAGTTTGTCGCCGAGCCGTTGCCGGCAACGGTGGACTACGTGTCATACTATTACATGGTCGGGTTGGTCTTCCTTCCGCTGCCATTCGTCGAATTCACCAACGAACACATCAAGGTTGATCTGATCCACGATCTGATCCCGGCGGCGGGCAGAACCGTTCTGGACATGCTGGCGCTGGCATTGTCGGCGGTATTCTATGGCCTGCTGACATGGCAAACCTGGATAGACGCGCTCGAGAAATACGCCGTTGGAGAGAAATCCATGGGTATGGCGGCGGTGACCGTCTGGCCCGGCCGCTTCTTTCTGCCAATCGGCGCGGGTCTGATGGTTCTGCTCTTGCTGGCAAAGCTGATCCAACGCCCCTTCACCGATGCAGGCATGGCCAGCCCCAATCACGACATGTACGAATAGGAGCACGACGGTGAGTTTTTTTCAGATCGGCCTTTGTGGCATTTTCACTGTGATCGTGCTGGTACTGTTGCGCGTCCCCATAGCGGTTGCACTGGGTATCGTGTCCTTTTTCGGGTTCTGGGCCATGTTGGGCAGCGGGGCCGCATTCGGTCTGCTGACGGCGGTGCCCTATGATTTCGCTGCGCACTGGACCCTCAGTTCGATCCCGATGTTCCTGTTGATGGGATACGTCTGTTACCAGACAGATATCACGCGCGGGATATTCAAGGCCGCCAGGGTCTGGCTGTCGTTCCTGCCGGGGGGGCTGGCGGTCGCCAGCGTGGGCGGCGCGGCGCTGTTCTCGGCGGCGGCCGGTTCCAGCCTGGCATGTGCCGCGGCCATGGGCCGGATCGCTGTGCCGGAAATGCTCAAGCGCGGCTACGATCCCGGGCTGAGCACTGCGGTGGTTGCCGCGGCCGGCACCATGGGGTCGCTCATCCCGCCGAGCATCCTTCTGATCATCTACGGCATCTTTGCCGAGGTCGCGATCAGCAAGCTGTTTCTGGCCGCGATCGTGCCGGGCGTGCTGACAATGCTGGGGTACTGGGCCGTGATCATCGTTCGTGCGTGGATCAATCCCGCGCTCGCGCCGTCGCACGACGAAAGCGCGACATGGTCCGAACGGCTGGAGGCCCTGAGCGAGACATGGCCCGTTCTCTTGCTGGTGGTGGGCGTTTTCGGTGGTCTGTTCACCGGGATATTCACACCCACGCAGGCCGGGGCTGTCGGGGCGGCGTTGTCCTTCGCGATCGCGGCGGCGCGCGGCACCCTGAACTGGAAAGTTTCCAGGATCGCGCTGATGGACACTGCGAAAATGACCGCGGCGATCTTCATCATTGCGGTCGGTGCCAACCTGTTTTCGAGGTTTTTGGCGATCAGCGGTATTCCCGCAGCGATGACGGACCTGGTGATTGACCTGGGGGCCAGCTATGTGATGCTGGTTTTTGGCACGGCCGTGATCTTTTGCCTGCTGGGCATGATCCTCGATCCGCTGGGCATCCTGCTGCTGACGCTGCCGATCCTTCTGCCGATCTACGAGGCGAACCATATCAGCCTGATCTGGCTGGGCGTGCTTGCAACCAAGCTGGTCGAGATGGCTCTGATTACCCCACCGGTGGGGCTGAACGTGTTCGTGATCAAGGGCATCGTCGGAGATGCGGTCCCGATTTCACTGATTTTCAAGGGTGTTTTTTGGTTTCTGGCTGCGGATGTGGTGGTCCTGATCATCATGGTCGCCTTTCCCGAACTGATCATGTTCCTGCCAGAGCTCGGCAACTGATTTGGCCATCCCGGCCGTGACGAACCCCGCGCAATAGCGGGGTCTTGAAAAAGAGGAGGAGACCACATGAAACTGACCAATGCGTTTGCCGCGCTGGCGGCGACGGCCGTTCTAGCGGCGACACCGGCCCTGGCCGAGAAGCGGGTGACGATATCCAACTGGACCTCGCCCAATCACGCGACATCGCGTGGCCATGCCGCCTTAGTCGAAATGACCGAATCTGAGTTTCCGGATGCCTTCGACTTCAAGCTGTTTACTGGCGGCGCCTTGCTTGGCCCCAAGCCGACACTGTCCGGCCTGCGCGACGGTGTTGCCGATGTCGGTCTGCTGGCGTTGACCTATTTCCAATCGGAAATGCCCTATGCGCAGCTCGTTGCCGATCTCGCCCTTCTGGGCGAGGACCACTATGCCATGGCCGGTGCGACCAGCGAATTCGTCATGCTGCATTGTCAGCCATGCAAGGACGAGTTTGCCAAGAACGGTATGGTGGCGCTGAGCGGGATCAGCACGGCACCCTATGTATTGCTTTCCACAACGCCGATCATCGACATCTCAGACATGCAAGGCGTCAAGCTGCGCACTGGCGGATCGGTCTGGGACCGCTGGGCGGTGCGCCTGGGTGCGGAGCCGGTGAATGTTCCCTCGAGCGAGATGTATGACACGATGAGCCATGGTGTCGTCACTGCGGCAGTGCAACCCGTCGGGGCGCTCAAGGGGCATAGCCTGATCGAGGTCGCCAAGCACCTGACGGAATTGCCGCTGGGCACCTACCATTCCGGTTCGATCTTTGCCGCAGGCCCGACGTTCTGGTCATCTCTTTCGCCCGAACAACGCGAGCAATTCGTCAAGAACATACCCGAGGCCGTGGCGCAGACCGAGGTGTACTACGAAACCGACGATCTCGACGTGCTGAAAGAGGCGGGTGGGCTTGGCCTGCAGGTACACCAGCCGTCGCCTGAGTTTCTTCAGGATCTCATTGATTTCCGCGCCGCCGACCTTGACGAAATCGCGCGCATTTCGCGCGAGGAACGCGGCATCGAAGAGCCCGAAGCGCTGATTGCAAAATACCGGGAACTGATCGTGAAATGGCACGGTCTGGTTCAGCCGCTGCAACCGATCCGGGACAATCATCAGCCTTATGCAGACCTTCTGCGTCAGGAGATTTATTCCAAGATCGACTTCGCAACCTACCCGAACTGAGCCGTTTCAGGCCTGAATACACAGCGGCCCTTCGCAAGAAGGGCCGCTTCATTCCTTCCTTCGTCTGTTCAGAGGGTGGCTTCGGTGCCCAGGATATTCGTCACCTGGCTGGACAGGACACCGCCGTTGCCGTGGGCCAGGGCCAGTTCGGCACTGCCGATCTGGCGATCGCCAGCATCGCCGCGAAGTTGCCGCACCGCCTCGACCAGCGTGAAGATGCCGTACATCCCGGGATGCACGCATGACAGGCCGCCACCATTGGTATTGACCGGCAGGTGGCCGCCAGGCGCGATGCCGCCGTTCGCCACAAACGCACCGCCTTCGCCTTTCTTGCAAAAGCCCAGATCTTCAAGAAAAAGGATCACATTGATGGTGAACGCATCGTAGAGCTGGACCACGTCGATGTCCGCGGGTTTGACACCCGCCATGTCCATGGCCGTTCGCCCTGATTGCGCGGCGCCGGTCACGGTCAGGTCCGCCATTTCGGAGATGTCGCGGTGCGTCGTGCCCTCGCCGCCGCCCAGCAGATACACCGGGGGCCTGGGGTGATCCTTGGCCGTCTCGGCCCGCCGCATCACGATCGCGCCGCCGCCATCGGTCACAAGGCAGCAGTCGCGCACCCGCAGCGGGTCCGAAACCAGCCGCGAGGCGATGACATCCTCGCGCGTCAGGGGATCGCGCATGAAGGCGTCGGGGTTCTTTTGCGCCCAGGCGCGGGCCGCCACCGCCACGTCGGCCAGCTGTTCGCGTGTGGTGCCGAATTGCGTCATGTGACGGTCTGCGGCCAGCGCATAGGACGACAGCGGGAACAACGGTCTGTAGGGGGCCTCGTAGGTGGGCAGGCCAAGCGCAGTCATCAGCTTGCCCGAGGCGGTGCGCTGGTTCGATCCGTAGCAGATCAGCACGGTATCGGCGAGCCGCAACTCGAGCAGCATCGCGGCCCAGAGCGTGTGCGACAGGAACGACGAGCCGCCCATGCGGTTGTTCATCGTGAACTTGGGGTTCAGGCTCAGTTCCTGCGCCAGTGTCAGACCCGACAGCATGTCCAGCGGCTGGCAGGTGGCAATGGCATCGACCTCGCCAGGTGCGATCCCTGCATCGGCAAGCGCGCCGTGCACCGCCTCGATCGTGATTTCCATTGAGCTTTTGCCATGGGCCTCGCCGCAGCCCGCCAGCGCCGCACCGACGATGGCAGCTTTTCCCCGCAAACTCATTTTGCATACCCTTCTGGCCGAAAAACCACGGCGGGGGCCCCTTCGGCGCCTTCGCCGATCGACGCGGTTACTTTCAGCCCGGCGACAATCTGGTCATGCGCGATACCGTCGATGCGCGACATCATTCGTACCCCTTCCTCCAGGTCCACCAGAACCACGTTGTAATCGCCGCCTCGTTCCGGTTTTCGGCGCACGACCGTTCGCGCATAGACGGTGCCCCTCCCGGTTGGCGCGATCCATCCCAGATCCGCGCTGCCGCAGGCCGGACAGATCACGCGCGGATGGAATACATGGGTGCCGCAGCCGCCACATTTCTGAATCTCGAAGACGCCCTCGGCCAGCTTCGCGGCGAAGACGGCGTCCGGCCCTGGGCCTTGTCCAATGCCGGCCATCTCAGAACCCGATGTGGAAGCCACCGTTCACGCTCAGGTGCTGGCCGGTGATATAGGATGCCGCGTTGGACAACAGGAAACAGACGGGCTGCGCGACTTCTTCAGGGGTGCTCATCCGTCCCATCGGAATCTGCGCCATATACCTGTCGGCGAATTTTTCAGAGCGGATGGTCTCGGTCATCGGTGTCTCGACCATTCCGAAACAGACTGAATTGACGTTGATGCGGTAACGGCCCCATTCACGCGCGGCGCTCATTGTCAGGCCCAGAACCCCGGATTTTGCCGCGCCATAATTGATCTGACCGATGGTGCCGCGACGCCCGGCATCGGATGAGATATTCACGATGGCACGGCGCGCGGCGCTTTCGGGGTCTTTTTCGACCCGGTCCTTGTAATAGGTCCCCACGGCCTGAAGGCAGGCGAAGACACCGGTGAGGTTCACGTCGATGACCTGTTGCCAGGTGGCCCGGTCCATCTTGTGGATCATCGCGGCGCGTACGATCCCGGCGTTGTTCACAAGCCCGTTGATGTCGCCGAATTCGTCGAGGGCGAATTTCACGAGCTTCCCGGGAAAGTCCGGGTCGGCCACATTCCCCACGATGGCGCGGGCATTGCCACCGATCTGTTCGACGGTTTCCTTGACGCCGTCCTCGTTCAGATCGTTCACCACGACCTTGGCGCCCAGCTCTGCCGCCAGCGCCGCCACACCGCGGCCGATACCCTGTCCGGCGCCTGTGACGATAACCACTTGATTGTCCAATGCCATCGGGTTGATCACTTCTGTCTCCTTTTGTCCTTCGTTTGTTTGGTCTCGCTCACCATCGGTTCACTCAGGTGGTCACGACGGTGGTGCAAGCCGCTTGATCACGGCATCGCCATGGGCCAGATGGTGCCCGTCCTGATTGAAGATCTCGCCCTGTACAAAAACCAGTTTGCGTCCGCCCCCGACAATGCGCGCGCGGGCCGTCAGCGTGTCTCCTTCGGTCGCCGGGGCGACGAAACTGGTGGTAAGCGAAAGCGTAAGGCAGCGATGACCGGGGCGGCCATCCCCCGCGTAGGCCGCGCAAAAGGTGACCGCGTTGTCCAGCATGGTCGCGTAGACACCGCCATGCACCGAAAAAGCGCCGTTCAGGTGATCGCGTCCGATGGCCAACCGCAGCTCGGCTTTGCCATCGGACCACGAGACGAAGCGCACGCCGAGCAATGCGTTGAACGGGGCGGGGATGTCCGGTCTGCCGTCTTGTGCGCTCATATTACGCTGTCTCCTGCTTGGCCGAGACCATCACCAAAGCGACAGCCACTGCCGCCATAGCGGCACCTGCGCCCACCGCGCCGAGGATCGGAACCGCCAGACCCGCGTTCGAGGGAAAGGCGAAGGCCAGACCGGCAATACCAAGAAGGACGCGGGCGATTGTTCCTGGCAGCCCGGTTTCGATCCGCCCGACGCCAAACAGATACCCCTGAATACCGGCGCAGACCAGCAGAATGCCGAGACCGGCGCGCAGAACCGTAAGCAGGCTTTCGAGTGGACCGGCTTGCAGGATGAACGCCGGATCAAGGACGAAGAAGAAGGGAATTATATAGACGATGGTCCCAAGCTTCATCGCTTCGAAGGCCGTCGCAAAGGGTTTGGCCTGGGCGATGGCCGCCGCGGCGAAAGCCGCGAGCGCGACGGGGGGGGTGATATAGCTCAGCATGCTCCAGTAAAGGATAAATAAATGGACGCCGATCGGATCGAGCCCGCCGGCGACCAGGGCGGGTGCCAGCGACACCGCCAGAATCACATAGGCGGCGGTCACGGTCATGCCCATTCCAAGAATGAAACTGGTCAAAGCCCCCAGCAGCAGAAGCAGAAAGATGTTGCCGCCCGCGATGAACAGCAGATCGTTCGAGATCGTTCCGGACATCCCGGTCACCGCCAGTCCGCCGACGATCAGCCCGACCGCCGCAAGAATGGCAACAAGTTCGACGAACAACTGTCCCGTGGCGATCAGAAAATTCATCAGCTCCTTTCGCCCCCAGCGTGATTTTGAGAGCAGCTGGTTCAGGACAAGAAGCAGCGCGGTCGCATAGAATGGAGCGATCGCCTCGCGCTTGAGGTAGAGCAACATCCAGATCAGCAGCCCGAAGACGGCGAGAAAGTACCAGCCTTCGCGCAGCACCTTGCCGATCCTGGGAAGGTCGGCGCGCGGAACGCCTTTCAGTCCGTTGCGCGCCGAGTATGCGTCGATTTGTGCGAACAGGCCGAAAAAGTAGAACAGCGAAGGAAGCACCGCCGCCACAACGATGTTGGTGTAGTCGGTCGCCAGGAATGTCGCCATGACAAAGGCCGTGGCGCCCATGATAGGGGGCATCAGCACCGCCCCCGTCGACGCCGCCGCTTCGATCCCCGCCGCATAAGTGGGCCTGAACCCCACCTTTTTCATCGCTGGAATGGTAATTGATCCGGTCGTCAGCACATTGGTGATCACGCTGCCGCTCATCGAACCGGTCAGCCCGCTGGTCAGAACTCCTACCTTGGCCGGCCCGCCCCGGACATTTCCGAGCGCGGCAAAGGCGATGTCGATAAAAAACGGACCTGCGCCGGTATGTTGCATCGCAACGCCGAAGATCATGAACCCCACGACAAGATTGACAAAGCTGCGCATCGGTATGCCCAGCACACTTTCGCCGCTCATCGCGTGGAAGATCGCCGTTTCGACGGGCGAGCGCTGGAAGCCCTGGATCGGGCCGGGCGCATAGTTGGCGATCATGGGGTAGATGGAAAATACCAGGATTACCGCGAACAGCGTCCAGCCGCCGGTGCGGCGCGCGGCCACGAGCAGCAGGAACCAGAAGGCGAAGCTGGCGATCACGGCATTAAGAGGAGCGGCGAAATCCCACCCTTTGTTCACCACGCTGCGCCCGTAGTAGGCAAAGAAGGCGCAGGTGATCAGGGCCAGCAGGGCCAGAAAGTAATCCCACCATCGCGTCGATCCGTAAGGATCTGACTTTGAACAGGGAAAGACAAGGAACACCAGTGGCAGCGTCAGCAGAAGCATCACGTAGAGGTAGTGAATTTCAAGCAACCGGACGTTCATGAAGAAGCCCAGATTGAACAGATGGTTGACCGACGCCGCGGTCAAAAGCAGCGCCGAGACGACGAGCGACCAGCGAACAAACGCGGGCAGGGTGCCCATACCGGTCGGTTGCGCCGGCGCTTCCTGTGTTTCCTGTGCCATGCCCGTATTCCAGTTTTGTGCTGCGTTGCTTTGTGCGCGGCGCCTGTGGGGCGCCGCGCTGTGTCGCATCAGCGGAAAAAGACTTCGTGGCCGGCCGCTTCCAGTGCGTCGGCACGGGCTTTCATCCATGCAGCGGCAAATTCTTCTTCACCCTCTGGAGCGTCCCCGACAAATGTGCCCCAGGCCCGCAAGAGCACCTCTTGCCGTTCCACCAATTTGTCCTGGTTTGCCTGGGCTTCCGGTGTCCACAGACCCTTTTCCTTGAAGTAGGCAACGCTGCCATCGCTCCATGGCATCACCCAAGACAGGATCTGGCGATCAATCGCATACGCATTGGCACCGGGGGCGGCATCCTTGTAATCGTCGAACCCTGCGTCAAGCGCGGCTACGATGTTGCGCACCTCGGTGGAATCCTGATCGGAGTTAGTGACCAGGATCGGATAGGGGTACTGCGCCATGGGCAGTGGGGAGGCGGGGTCGATGCCCGGCCCCACAGACACCATATGCGGTGTCACGAAGGGCGTTACGCTGGTGTAGCGTTCCCATGCTTCTGTCTGGTCCGCGGGTGTTTCAAGCCATTTCAGGCCGCGCGGGCTTGACTCGATCTGGTAGTTTACGGTGGTCGTCGTCAGTGCAAAGGCGGCATCCACACGGTCTTCGAGAATGCCCTGGAGCGTGTTCACATAGCCCGAGAATTCCACTGCCTCCACGTCGTCCCATGTCAGGTCCGCAAAGGCCAGCAGCCCCTCCATGTTGACATCGATCGCCGGCGAACTGACGGCGCGACCGACCCGTTTGCCCTTGAGGTCCGTAATCGTCTCGATGCCGGCATCGGCCGCGACGGCGACACCCAGACCGTAGTCGCCGACAGCCTGAAGCACCGCGCGGATCGGCTGCGGGCCCCATTCCGGCGAGGCGAACAGGAAGACGCCTTCGCCGGCGAAATAGGAGGCGATGCCGCACAGGCAATAATCGACCGTCCCGTTTTTGAGCGGCGTCATCCGCGAGACGTCGTTTCGCCCCGGAAGCACGCGGACCGTCGATCCGTATTTGCTGCGCATCATGTTGCCGATGGCTATGGAATGCGCATGACCGGCCGATCCCGTGTCATAGGCCGACCAAGCGATCACGTCAGGCAGATCGATGTCTTGCGCGCCAGCCGAGGTGGCCATTGCCAGGCATGCGGCAGCGATCCCGGTTATCTTGAACTTCATGATATTCTCCTCCTTGTTGGTCGTCGGTCCCGGATGGCGCCCATTCAGATCAAAGCTCTGAAAACGCGACATCCTTGTCGACGCGTATTTCAGGCGGCAGCCCGAGAATGCGTTCGCCGATGATCGTGCGCTGGATCTCGTCCGATCCCCCTGCGATCCGGTTGCCCGGCGCGGTCAGGTATTCGTTTCGCCAGCGCGCCATGTCATCCCCGGCCTTGGCTGATATGCCCGCCGAAGTTCCCGCCAGATCCATCCCGAAAGCGCCCATTTCCTGCCGCAGCTTGCCCAGCAACAACTTGCCGATCGAGCCCTCTTCACCCGGTGCCTGGCCGCGCGAAAGCGACGTCATGACCCGGTAAGAGGTGAATTCCAGTCCGCGTTGACGCGCGATGAAATCGGCAATGCGCGCGCGCACCTCGCCGTCCTCGATGGCCGGGCGACCGTTCCGTTCGACACGGGTAGCCAGTTCAATCAATTCCTCGGCCCGCGCGCCGCCGCTGGCCCGGCCGACGGAAATACTGAACCGTTCGTTCATGAGTGTGGTCAGCGCCACCTTCCACCCTTCGGATACACCGCCCAAGCGGGCGCTGTCTGGCACGCGCAGGTTGTCGATGAACACTTCGTTGAAACTGGAGCTGCCCGAAATCTGGCGAATAGGACGGGTTTCGATGGCCGGGTCGGACATGTCCACAAGGAACATGGTCATTCCCTTGTGCTTGGGCACCTGTGGATCGGTGCGCGCCAGCAGGATGCCGTGAGTGGAATAATGCGCCCCCGAGGTCCAGACCTTCTGACCGGAGATCACCCATTCGTCGTCTTCGCGGCGTGCACGGGTGCGGATACCGGCCAAATCGGACCCGGCGGCGGGTTCGGAAAAAAGCTGGCACCAGATATCTTCGCCCGTGAGAGCCCGGGGCAGGAATCTTGTTTTCTGGTCTTCGGTGCCGTGGATCATGACCGTAGGCCCAACCAGCCCGATCCCGATCAGAAAGACGTTGGGCGGGACGGCGTAGCGCCCTTCCTCTTGATTCCAGATCACTTGCTCGATCGGAGTGGCGTCACGCCCACCGAAAGCGCGGGGCCATGTCAGCCCCGCCCAGCCTGCGTCGGCCTTTCGTGCCTGCCAGTCGCGCGCACGGGCAACTTCGTCGGCGTCGCGGGCCATGAAATGGTCCTGGGCCTTTTCGCTTCCATTGCGGCGGGTCGCGTTGGCATCAAGCCAGTCGCGCGCCTTGGCGCGGAACGCGGCTTCTTCCGGGCTGTCGCTGAAATCCATCTGCACTTTGTCCTTGTCAGTTCGCGGCCCTTTGGCCGTCCGCCAGATTGCAAAGCAGCCGCTCGCGCCACAAATCGGCCAGGCCGAGTTCGGCCTTCAACTGCCATCCTCGCCGCAGAAACAAATGCGGGTCGGCCGCCCAGGTGAACCCGATCCCACCGTGAAGCTGCACCGATTCCTCAGTGGTGAATTGCACTGCATCGAGAGCCGCGAGGCGTGCGACCGCCGCCGCTTCGGACAGCCGTTCATCCCCGCTCGCCAGCGCCCAGGCGCCGAAAAAAGCATTGGACCGTGCCAGCTCGATCTTGGCGAACATGTCCGCGAGCCGGTGCTTGACCGCCTGAAAACTGCCGATCTGGCGTCCGAACGCCTGCCGCTCGCAGGCATAGTCTCTGGTCAGGAAAAGCGCCCGCTCGGCCAGGCCGATCTGTTCGAAGGCGGCCAACACTGCGGCGCCGTCCAGAAGAGTCCGGATCGCTGCGGGATCGGAACCGGGAAGCAGTTCAACCGGCGTGTCGTGAAAGACGATCTCGGACGTCGGACGGGTGCGGTCGATCGCATCCAGCGCGCTGATCGACACCGACGGGTCCGAAAGATCCGCCAGATAAAGGCGCGCGGTGCCGCCTTCGTCCAGGGCGGCGACGATCGCGAATGACGCATCGGATGCGAACGAAACTGGCGATTTCCGTCCCGAAAGGCGATCCTGCAGCACTTTTGCCGAGACCCGTTCCGGTGCAGACCCTCCATCCTCGGCAAGCGCGGCGGTAACGATCATGCGGCCTTCGGCGATCCGGGGAAGCAGATTTTCCCTTTGGCTTTGCGTGCCCAAGTCCTGAATCGCGGGGATCGCCAGGCCAAGAACCGGGCCAAAAGGTATGGCGGCCAGGCTACGGCCGATCTCTTCGGCGACAATGGCTAGTTCGATCGCCCCCATCGCCGCCCCCCCGTAGTCTTCGGCAATTGCAAGGCCCAGCCATCCGCCGTCCGCCAAGGCAGCCCAAGTTGCGGAATCGAACCCGTCGGCAGCCTCAAGACAGTCATGCGCCACCGCGAGAGTGGCGTGATCGCTCAGCATTCGTGCCAGCGTGTCGCGTATGGCATCGTGTTCGTCGGAAAAGCCGAAATTCATGCTGGTCCTCTTCGGGTCATGGCATTTGGCGCCCACTCACGAAAAGGGTAGGCCCGCGTTCGGTATGTCCCAAACGCTATCCGGCACCAGCCGCGTGAAAACACATATGTGCTGTGGCGTGGAAAAAGGGGCCAATGGAGCGAAGAATGCGATTCATCAAGAATGTGCTCAATCGACGTGAAAGCCGCAAAAACGAGGCAGTCGATTGATTGCTGCGGAGCTTGCCGCCTAACGTGAAGGAACCGGGGCGTGTTCCGGGCGCAGGACAGATGTGGCCGAACCCTCTCAGAAAATGGAACTGATCAAGGGAATTTTGCGGAATGGAAACTGTAGGACTCGGATTTTGTTACGAAGATTTGCCTGTGGGGCGCAGGTTTCGGACCATTGGGCGCACCGTGACTGAAACCGATATCACGAATTTTGTCAGCGTCACCGGCATGCTTGAGGTCTTGTTCATCAATCGTGACTTCCGGGAGAAGGAATCCAATATCCCCGGTTTCGCCGCGCCCGGTGCGCTGGTCTATACCTTCATGGAAGGGCTCTTGACCCAATCCACAATGCAACATACAGGCTTTGCCTTTCTGGACATGGAACTGAAGGTCATGGGGCCCACATTTGCCGGGGACACCATCCATTGTGAGGTCGAGGTAACAGAATCGCGCCGGTCGAAGAGCCGTCCGAACCGCGGATTGGTGCGGACGCGAAACAAGGTGTTCAAGCAAACCGGAGAACAAGTATTGGAGTATACGCCGTTGCGGATGATCAAGGCCCGCACGACGGATAAAGAGCCAGGAAAGGCATAGGCCTGTTCCGGATAGCGGCACTGGAGACATGACCATGAAAACCGCGCAATCTGACCGAGCCGAAGCCGCCGGACGCACATCGGAAGGCCCCCGGTCCTTGACGCGTATCCTTGCGTTGTTCGATCTTTTGGCGCACTGCAAACGTCACATGTCTCTTTCGGAACTCAGTATCGCGATTGATTGCCCCAAGAGCAGTTTGCTGCTGCTGCTTCGGCCCCTCACCGAGAAGGGGTATCTGATGCGCGAGGAAGACAATTACTTTCTGGGTCCGAGGATTTTTCAGTTCGCCCAGTCAATTCTGACCAACCACCCGTTCGAATCCGTCCTGCGCGGGGTGATGAATGATGTGGTTAACCAGACCGGTGAAACCATCCTGTTTGCTGTCCGGGACGGCGAGAAAGTCATTTATTCGTCGGTCGTCGAAAGCCCACAGCCCGTTCGGTATGTCGCCCAACAGGGGATCAACCGGCCATTGTTCTGTTCGGCATCGGGGCTGGTCATGCTGGCCTTTGACACGCAGCAGGAACTGGACGACTACTTTCGGCGCACTGAGTTAAAGCCGCTCACGCCCAATTCGATCACCGATGAAAATAAACTGCGCGGGATAATTTCTGAGATTCGCAGAACCGGGTATTCCAGTACGGCGGGAACCGCGCATGTCGATGCTGCGGGATTCGGGGTTCCGGTCTTTCGTGCCGGCGGACACTTGGCAGGGGCATTGGTGATTGGTGCTCCTCTGGAGCGCGCCAAGCGTAACAAGAAGCAATATGTTGCCGCTGCCAAAACGGCCGCTGAACAGCTCTCCCGAGCACTCGGCTATCGTCGGGAGCTTGAGAAAACCGGCCGGCACTAGACGTGTGCCGCCCGCCGGTGTTGTCATGCCGCAGGCGGGATCATCTCAGTCCGAGTCCCCGCGCAATGATACCGCGAAGAATTTCGCGTGTGCCCCCGCGCAGCGAGAACGACGGAACCGCGAGTTCGGTATACGCCAGAACAGCCGCATAGCTGTCGCGCCCGCCAGGCACCGCCGGGCGCGTCACAAGACTGCGGGCCAGGCGCGGAATGTCCTGTTCGAAAAGCGCTCCCAGATCCTTGACGATGGCGGCCTGAAGTGACGGGTTCTTTCCTTCGTTCAACATTCCGGCCACCGACCGTGACATTTGTCGCAGCACCATCAGATGCGCGGACAGACGGCCAATTTCGGCCTGCTGTGCTTCGGTTGCATCTTCACGCAGTAATCGGATCAGTTCCTCGATCAGGGCAAAAGACGACAGGAACCGCTCGGGGCCGCTGCGCTCGAAGGCCAGTTCGCTCATGACCTGTGACCAGCCCTCGCCTTTCTCGCCCAGCAGTGCATCGGATGGCAGAAAGGTGTTGTCGAACACCACCTGGTTGAAATGATGCTCGCCCGCCAGGTCGATGATCGGGCTGATCGACATGTTCTCGGTTTCCTTGAGATTGACCAGGAACTGGCTCATTCCGCCATGGCGGTCGTCGCTCTTGCCGGTGCGGCAGAACAGGATCATGTAATCGGCGACATGCGCATAGGTCGTCCAGACCTTGGTGCCGTTGATCCGGAACCCCCCTTCGACCTCGGTGGCGACGGTGCGCGTGGCCGCAAGGTCCGAACCGGAATCCGGTTCGCTCATCCCGATGCAGAAACAGAGCTCGCCCGCGGCGATGCGCGGCACGATCCTGCGTTTCTGATCGTCGGTGCCCTTGGCAAGAATGAGCGGGCCGCTCTGTCGATCGGCGATCCAGTGCGAAATGACCGGCGCACCGGCGGCCAGTAGCTCTTCAGACACGACATACCGCTCAAGCGCGCTGCGCGCGTGGCCGCCGTATTCCTTTGGGAAGGTCATGCCGACCCAGCCGCGCTGCGCCAGCTTTCGTGAAAAATCACGGCTGAACCCATTCCACGACTCCGCGCGTTTTATGGGCGGGAAATCGGCCAGTTCGTCGGCCAGGAACGCGCGGACCTCTTGCCGGAGGTCGTCATAGTCGGCGCCGGGCGGGGGGGGGGGGAAAGCGGTGAGGGTCATGCCTGGGTCCCTTTTGCAGCGCTGTCGGTGATGAAATGCCAGAAGGTGTCGTGGGGGCTCGACAGGGCGGCCCGCCCAAGTTCCCTGGTCCAGTCAAGCTCGGTGCCGAACTCGTCACGCCAGCCCCAGATCCGTTTGGTGAAATGGTGAAGCGCGTGTTCCTGGGTATAACCGATGGCCCCGTGAATCTGGTGGGCCAGGGCCCCGACCTTCTCGGCCGCTTCTCCGGCGCGGGCCTTGGCGGCGGCAACGGCCAGCGCAAAGGCCGGTGTGTCATAGCTGCCGGCCGCCATCTCGGCGGCCGTGCGCGAGGCTGCGGTTTCTCCGGCCATTGTCGCAAGATTGTGCTGGATCGCCTGGAACCTGCCGATTGGCCGTCCGAACTGCACCCGGTCGTTGGCGTATTGAACGCTCATCTCCAGGATGGTCTCCATCGCCCCGGTGGTGGCAAGACTGCGGATAAGTGCACCGAGCCCGCGCATCCCTCCCACGGGTCGTGGCAAGGGGGGGGCATCGGTCTCTGTCAGGGTATGATCGAGTTCGATGTCGTCGCGCGGCATCCCGGCAAGATCCTGCGCCGGGTCAACGATCAGATCCTTCACCGGCAGGGACAGGACGTGATCGGCACCGTCCAGGACGCCAATGGTCACGATCCGGTTCGCCCAGCGGGCAAAGGGCACCAGTGTCAGATGCCCGCTCGCATGGATCTTCTTGCCGCGCCGTTCCAACCGCAGCGCTTCGCCTTCGGCGATGGTCAGCCTGCCACCGGGAAGGGCCATATTCGCGGCCGCCAGCACGGCGTTTGCGATCAGGGTTTCAGCCAGAGGCAAGGGCAGGCCATGCGCCCCGGCAATACGCACAAGACCGAGCGCCTCGGCCGGTGGCACGCCGAAACCGCCTGCGTCCTCTGGCACCAGCGCCATGGTTAACCCTGCCTCCTCGATCTGCGTCCAGAGCGCCTCGGGGCATTGTCCCGAGGCGGCGTCTTCGCGCATGCGGTGGGTGACATGGTCGCGGAACAGTCGCTCTGCCATGTCATGAATCATCGATTCCATCAGACGGTCCTTTCAGACGGTATTTGATCGGCGCTGGACATTTCCTTCACGGGCTTGTCCTGCCGCGCATGGTCTTTTTGCCCGTCGGGGGCTGACGCCTCTCGCAGTGGCGGCAGATGCAGCCGCGTGCGCAGATCCCGGCGGAACGCACTGGCAGAGGGCGCCGCGCCCCCGTCCCTGCGATATTTTCCGAGGCAATCGGCGATTTTGTCGCCGATCGCGGCAGGGGTTGCCGGATCCGAGGGAGAGCCAGGGTGCGCCGCGACCGAGGTTTCGGCCAGGGTTACGTTCCCTTTGCGCAGGCGGACATGGACCGTCCCATGGTCCACGCCAGCGTGATCCCACCCCGCTTCCGGCATGGTTTGGATATGCACCATGTCCATAAGCCGGCGCACCGCGGGGCGATGGGGGCTGTCCCCTTCGAAATCCGCCAGCCCGACCTGGCCCTGCTGCAGGGCCACGGCGAGCGTATAGGCGGCGCAGAACTTGGCCTGCATTCCATCTTTGGGGTCGGTGACATGCAACGGGACCATGACGCTTTCGGGCACTGTCATTTCAATCACCGATCCTTCGGGCACCGACTCGCCGCCGCGTTCGGCGTGAAGGTGCCGCCCGGCGGCGATCATCCTGTGGGTGAGGTAGCAGCAGGGATACAGCTTGCGGGACACCGTGCCCAGATCGATCCGCGGTTCCACCGCTGCGGGGTCGGCCGCAATCCCGTCCGGGCCGGCATAAAGGTCGAAGAAGCCGCGCGCCGCGAAGATATCCGGGGCGCCTGTGATGCCGGCCTCGGCCATCCGGGTGGCCCGCAATCCGACAAGGGCGGCGTTTCCGGCCTGGATCGGTTTCGCCATGGCGCCGAAGTTGATCTGCATTCCCCCGGCCAGCGACGCGGCCAGGGACAGGGCGTTGCGGACCGCGTCGTCGTCGAGCCCAAGCTGATGCGCGACCGCTGCCGCCGATGCCAGAACCCCGATGGTCGACGTTGCGTGCCAGCCCTTGTTGTAGTGGCCAAAACCCAGGATCTGACCGAGCGCGACATTGACGGCTGTTCCGACTGCAAGCGCGGGGGCAATGCGGCCGGCCGTGTCCGGCCGGACATCCGCGGTGGCCAGCAGCGCCGGCACGATTACAACACTGGGATGGGTGACGCTGACCGTGTGGACATCGTCGAAATCGAGCGCATGACCGGCAACCGCGTTCAGGAACGCGGCCTGTTCGGGGCTGCCACCTTCAGCAGCTCCTGCCGGGACTGCCGGTCCGCCCGCGTCAAGCGCGGCCAGCCGGCGAACCACCGGTTCATGCCACCCGCCATAGATGGCGGCTATGGTATCCTCAACGCAAAGCGCGGCCTGCTCGGCGTCTGCAACGCTCAGCCGGTGCGGCGCGGCGACGAACCGCGACAAACGGATGGTGAAATCGCTGATCATCCACTTCTTTCTCTGACACTGCACATTGCCTCATCACGGCGGGCGCTATCAACTCTCGGCCCCACTCTTTCGCACATATGTGTTGGAGCGGGATACTTGCGTTGTGATCCTTGCTGCCGTTGGATATTCTGGGTGCTCATCCTTCCTCTGTTTCCGTGCCGGATCGGGCGTTGGACGTGACCGTAGAGCTTCGGAAAGAAGAACAGACGTGGTTGAGGGTATCGGCGTGAAAAGTCGGGCAGACAAGCACGCATGTGCGGAGAGACATTTCGAGGCACCGTTGTGTCATTGTCCGCCAGGCGATGTATCGTCGGAGGCCCGGAACCAAGGCGGTCAGTGCCACCACAAATCCGGGCTTGTCCGCCCTGCGCCAACAAGATGAGCACCTTGTGTGTCCTTGCCTGTGAATGGGAAATTGTCGGCATCGCATTTCCGCCGTCGTGCCATGAAAGACCGCATCTGCCGTTGCGTCACAGACACAACGAGCGCCTTCGGAAAAGGGGGGGCAGATGTCGCCTGTCGAGCGCCTGAAAGGTTCCGGCAAGCGCAACAGGTTTACGGCCATTTGTCTGCTGACTTGTCTTGGTGCTGCCATCATTCAGGATGTCTTGCCCTCCGCCGTCGCGTCCATCGCTGCCGCGCCGTTTTTCTGCATCTATCTTGCCATTTCGTTCCGCTACATCGCCCGTGTCGGATGGGTGCTGCTTTTCTTCTCTCTCGCGATCGCCCTTCTGGCGCTGGCCAATGGAATCGACCCCGGCATCTTCGTCCAGGCGGCGGGGCGCGTCGTGTTCCTGTCCGCCCTGCTGACGGCTGTCGCCTTCCTGCGCATCGCGGCCACCCAAGACCCGATCGTCGAGGTTGCCGGTGAATTCCTGACGCTGCAGCCGCCGACCCGTCGCTACGCCTCTCTGGGTGCGGGCGGGCATCTGTTCGGGGTGCTTCTGAATCTCGGCGGGCTTGGGATGATGCTGGAGATCATCATGAAAGGGCTGGCGGCGCATCGGCACGAGATGGACGAATTCGTATTCCAGGCCCGCAAGCGCAGGATGGTAAGCGCCTGTATGCGGGGGTTTTCCTCGATCGCTTTCTGGACGCCGTTCGGGATCGCTCTCAATCTGATGATTCTTACAATTCCGGGGCTCGAATGGACGACCCTGGCGCCTTACGGGATTGCTCTGGCCGCTATGCTGTTTCTTCTGGGATGGCTGTTCGACACGGTGGAATGGTGGCGCCCGCCCTCGGCGCGCGGCCGGGCACCGGCCCTGACCGGTGACTTGCCGGACTGGAGCCGCTGGGCCGTCCTGATCGTGTCCGGGCATGTGCTTTTCTTGGGCGCCGCCGTGGTCACGCTGGACCGGTTGACCCAGTACAGTTTCCAGACCGTCCTGATCACCATCGTGCCCATCTATGCACTGCTCTGGTCGGTTCTGCGCAGCGGCAGTGGCAGCCTGGCCGATATGTCGCGCCGGTTTGTGGCCCAGGCACCGGGTTTCGCGACCGAAATGAGCGTCATCGCGTCGGCGGGGTTCATTGGTCTTGTCGCATTGGAGGTCGCCCCGGTCGAATGGATTGCCGACCATTTGGGCTGGATGGCCGCGCGGCCGGTCACGACTGTTGTGCTGTTGATCATGACGGTGTTCCTGACGGGGCTGCTGGGCGTGCATCCGATGATCTCGGTGGTCCTGCTGGCAGAGGTGGTCAACCGCGTCGGCGTGGAAGGTTTGTCGCCGCTTGCTCTGGGCCTTGCGCTGGCTGGTGGCTGGAGCAGCATCATCTGCATGGGGCCGGCCATCACGGCCGTGGTCTACGCCTCTTCCATCGTGGGCGAGCGGCCGCTGACCATCGGCTTGCGGTGGAACGGGATCTTCGGTGTTGCGAGCATCCTCCTCATCACGCTCATCGTTGGCGGCGGTGTCGCGGCAGGGTGGTTCTGACCGGCCTCAATTGCCTGTCAGGAACCGGGCGCAAGCATTTCCACATATGTGTTCGATCAGGCTTTGCGCCAGCCGGAAGGTGATGGATCGCGTGCCGTCAACTAGGATGGGCCAGCGCAATCAGTATCGGAGTGGCATGCCCAACGATGGAAGGCCAAGCGAAACCCACACGTCGCAGCAAGGTCACAGGCCTGCAAGACGCAGCCCGGCTGGCACGGGGCGCTTTGGAAGAACGCCCCGAGCTTTGTCTCGGTGGTCTGTTCAAGCAAAGCCGCCCTGTCGCACTGGTGCGAGCGTTGCTGGCCGCGGGCGCGGATGGTCTGCATGTGTATTCCTCGCCGGGCGCGGGGTATGACATCGACCTGATGATTGCGGCAGGAGCGGTCGCACAGGTCTTCATTCCCGGCGTTACGCTGGAAAACCGGCTTTGCCCGAATTTCCGCCGCGCGGTCGAGGCAGGGCAGGTGACCGCGCACGCGCTGGATGCGCTGACCGTGGTGGGCGGGCTGATGGCGTCGGCTCATGGCGTGCCGTTCCAGCCAATCGACGCGCTGCGCGGATCGGACGTTCTGAAGCACAACCCGCTTTTGCGCGAAATCAACTGCCCGTTCTCCGGCCGCCGTATTCACGCCGTCGGGCCGATCCGCCCCAAAGTGACGTTCTTGCACGCGCAGGAAGCCGACCGCTGGGGAAACCTGCGCCATCTCAGCACGATGGTCTACGCCGATCAGCTGATGGCACGCGCGTCTGACATGGTCATTGCCAGCGTGGACCGGATCGTGCCGGACGAGGTCGTTCTGGACGATCCCTCGCGGGTTACCGTGCCGTCTTATTATGTCGATGCCGTGGTCGAGGTGCCCTATGGCGCGCACCCAACCGCGAGCTTTCCCAACTATGCGATGGACGAGGAACATATCGATGCCTACGCCGATCTGGGGGATGCCGCCCGGACCGGCGACAGCACGGGGCTGGACGCCTATATCGCCCGCCATGTGACCGGACCGAAAAACCAGAGCGACTACATCGAAGCGGTCGGGGGAACCGGGTATTTCGCCGTGCTCGAAGCCGAGGCACGGAACGAATGAGTGCAGCGGTTTCCCCAATTGAACAGATGGTCGTCGTGTTGGCCCGCGATCTGGCCGACGGAGAACTGGGTGCGGCGGGTGCAGCCGCGTTGGTGCCGATGGCGGCCATTGCGCTAGCCCGCGAGCTGCATGCACCGAACCTGACGGTCGGCGGCGAGATGTTCTTCAACCCCGAGCCGGGGCGTTTGTATCCGTCGATGCTGGACGATCGTGCGCTCGGCCGCTGCGAGGCCGCCGAGACCTTTATCGAGTTGTTCGGCCACAGCCATCACGGGCTGGATTTTTTCTTTCACAGTGGCTTGCAGCACGATGTGTACGGCAACATCAACCTGCACCACGTCGGCGGCACGCTGCACGCACCAAAGATGCGCGGGCCGGGGGCAGCAAACCTGTCATACTGCCACACCTCGTCGCGGTATTACATTTGCCCCACCGTGCATACGGCGCGAAACTTTGTGGAAACGGTCGATTTCATCACAATACCCGGACATCTGTCCGGGCCTGCCGCGAAACGCGACGCCGGGCTGGTCAATGAAGGACCGCGCCTGGTGGTGACACCGCGAGCGGTTATGGATTTCGACAAGACGACGCTGCGAATGCGACTGAAATCGGTGCATGCGGGAAATACGCCCGAAGAGGTCCAGCGTCATACGGGGTTCGATCTGGCGATCAGAGGCGAGGTGCCGCAAACGCAGCCACCAACGGAGGAAGAATTGCGCGTTCTGAGAGAGCGGATCGACACATCGGGGACCCTGCGTGCTTAAGCGACCGGGCTGACGTTACTTTAAAATCAAAAACGGGAGGATAAAATGATCCAACGCAAGTTGACCGGATACCGGGCGGCGGTGGGTGCTATCGCGGCCATGGGCGCGATGGCCCTTGGCGGCGCGGCATCTGCCAAGGATCTCACGATGGGCACGACCAGCCCGACGTCGAGCCATTTCACCATTTCGGTTGCGATGAGCAAGGCGATCGAGACCGGCATGAAAGACACCAGTGTCAGCGTGATCGAAACAGGGGCCAGCGTGGACAATGTGCTGCGGCTGGCGCGCGACGAAATCGACCTTGGGCTTGCCACCACCGACATTCTGATTTCCGCCAGGAACGGAACCGGCAAGTTCGAAGGTAACGCAATCCCGGATACGGTTGCGCTTTATCCCTACAGCGCCTCGATCCTACTGATCGCGGTCACCGAAGAGTCTGGTGTGACGACGCTGGACGAACTGGACGGGAAGAAGTTCAATCCCGGCATCCGCGGATCGGCGGCCGAGACCCTGACGACCGGTGTCCTTTCGATGTTCGATATCAACGCGGACTTGGTGCATGGCGCCGTTGGCGATGCGGTGGAAGGCATCAAGAACCGTCAAATCGTCGGCTACAGCAAATACGGGGCCGCAGATTCTGTCGATGCAAGTCTGCAGGAATTGATGACCAGCACCAAGATGCGCTTGATCGGCTTTACCGAAGAGCAGGAGAAAGCGGTGACAGAGGATATGGAGGGCGTCGGTTTCACGACCCTTCCGGCAGAGCTCATTCCCGGCTCCGAAGCAATGCGGGTGCCGAAGCTCAACGTTTTCTTTCTGACTCGCACCGGCGTCATGGATGACCAGACCGCCTATGACATCGCCCGCAGTATCCACCAGAACATGAACCTGCTGGCCGAAGCCTGGCCACAACTGGCGGACTACGACATTGCCGCCGATGCCGTCGCTACGATGGAGGCGGGAATTACCTATCATCCGGGTGCGGAGCGTTACTGGAGAGAGGCGGCCGGAAGCTGACCGGAATCGCGGGCCGTCACGACGGCGGCACAGCCTGATCCAGACGGGGTGCTGCGGGCACCCCGCCGTTACCGCTATCGGAGAGAACATGACGCAGACATCGACCGCAATACCCTATTGGGAACGGCGCGGAGGTCAGGCGCTTGGCGTATTGTTGGCGGCATTCGTCGCTCTGCATTTCTACAATGCCCTATTCGGGCAGTTCGAACCGCTGGTTCAGCGGCCGATCTTTATCGGCCTTGGAATTGGCGGCACGTTCTTTCTTTATGCGGCGCGGGCTTCGCGCGCCGGCGCGCGAAGCGGTCTTGAGCGGGCGGTGGACATCACGCTCGGCCTGCTGGCTTTTGCGGTGTGCCTCTATGTGATCCTGAACCGGGACCGCTTTTCGGATATCATGGTGCGCTATGGGCCGCTGGACAAGGCGGCCGCTCTGTTGGCTGTCCTGTTGACGCTGGAGGCGGCCCGCCGGGTGATCGGATGGTTCCTGCCACTGTTGGCTCTTTGCACCGTGACCTATTTCTATTTCGGTTTTGACCTGATCGAAGGCTCCTGGCGCCCGCCGCGCGTGTCGGCACGCACGGCTGTCGAGACTTTCTACAGCTCGACTACCGGACTCTTTGGCTACCTCGCAGATATCGGGGCGCGGATCATCGTGATCTATGTGCTTCTGGGGGCGCTGTTGCTGTCCACCGGGGCAACGGATGCTTTCATGAAAATGGCGACCTGGATGGCCGGGCGCTCTTATGGCGGCCCGGCAAAGGTCTGTGCCCTGTCGTCGGCGATGTTCGGGACGGTGACCGGTTCGGCTGTGGCCAATGTCATGGCGACCGGGTCGATCACAATCCCCACGATGAAGCGGCTGCGATACCCGCCGGCCTTTGCCGGGGCGGTCGAGGCAGTTGCCTCGTCAGCGGGCCAGCTTACACCGCCGGTGATGGGAGCAGCGGCCTTCATCATGGCCGAGTTCCTGAACATTCCCTATACCGACATTGTCATTGCGGCGATCGGTCCGGCGTTTCTCTATTACCTGGCGGTATGGCTCGGGGTGGATCTCTATGCGCGCCGCACAGGGTTGCAACCGACACCGAGGAGCGAAATGCCCGAACCGGCGGAATTCCTCGCGCCGGACAAGTCGATCCCGCTGTTTCTTCCCATCGCGGCGATGGTCTATTTCCTGTTCAACGGCTACACGCCGAGCTTTGCAGGTGCCGGTGCGATTATCATGCTGGTTTTGGCCTGTGTGGTGGTGCGCCCGTTCGCGCGTGACGGACGAGAGCAGGGCGTGTTGGCCTGTTGGGCCAAGCTGGCGCGCGATATCTATGAGGGGATGGTCGAAGCAGGGCGGGCGCTGGTGATGATCGCCGCGCTGCTGGCCTGCGCCGCCATCGTCGTCAAGGTTCTGACGGCGACGGGTGCCGGGGTCAAAGTCTCGAACCTGTTGTTCTCCGTGTCCGGGCAGGGGCTGATCGTGGCCCTTTTGCTGGCGGCGGTGCTGGCGATCTTGCTGGGCATGGACGTGCCGACGACGGCCTCCTATGTCCTGGCTGCGGCGATCGCCGCGCCGAGCCTCGTGCGGCTTGGCCTGCCCGAACTGACGGCTCATCTTTTCATCTTCTACTATGCGATCCTGTCGGCCATCACGCCACCGGTCTGTGCGAGTGTCTATGCCGCCGCCGCGCTGGCAGGGGCCAATTTCTGGCGGGTGGCTGGTCGCGCGCTGATGCTGGCCTGCGCGATCTATGTGGTGCCGTTTCTCTTTGTGTTCCGGCCGGGCATACTGGCCCAGGGCGGCACTGTGCAAATCCTACTGGATATGGGCGTGGCCTGCGCCGCGGTTTTCGCCGTCAGCGTTGGCACGAGCGGCTGGTTTCGTGGAAAGGTGCCGGTCATCGGCCGGTTTCTGTTCCTGTCGGCTGCCGCCTTGCTGTTTTACGCCGCGCCGGTGGCTGACATTCTTGGGGTGCTGGCGCTGTCAGGGCTTCTGACGTGGCGGTTTATGCAAAAAGCGTCGCCACCCGGCGGCGCCGAATGACGCCGCGCAACGCTGTCCTTCTTTCGTTCGGCCTGAACAACCCGCATGATATTGGTGGCGCTGGGAAAATTGGTGATTTTCCTCGCGGCCAACCGCAGGGTTTCGTAGACTGGCATTCGAAACCCTGTAGTTCGGGATCCAGCCATGAAGCATCGAGATCGCGCACCGGAACAGGATGACCTGCTGAGGCCGCGCCTGGTTGACATGATCGACATGCGGCACGAGCTGGTGAAACTCGCGGGCCTCATCGATTGGGAGTGGTTCGAGTGGGAATGGGCCGGGTTCTTTCCCTCCGCGTCAGGTCGACCGGCAACGCATCCCCGCCTTGTGGCCGGCCTCATGTATCTGCAGCATACCCATGGTCTCTCGGACGAGGCCGTTGTCGCACGGTGGGTCGAAAACCCGTACTTCCAGCATTTCACCGGTGAGACGTTCTTCCAGCACCATCCGCCGATCCACCCGTCCTCGCTCACCCGGTGGCGGGATCGTATCGGCGAAGAGGGGGCTGAGTGGTTGCTGACCAAGACGATCGAGGCCGGGCGGGCGGGCGGGGTGGTCGATGACGACCGCCTGTCGCGGGTGTCCGTCGATACCACGGTGATGGAAAAGGCCATCGCGCACCCCACGGATGCCCGCCTCTATGAGAAGGCAAGGATCAAGCTGGTGGCGCTGGCGAAACTCCATGGCATCGACCTGCGCCAGACCTATGCGCGCAAGGCTCCACGGCTGGCGCAGCAGATCGGGCGCTACGCCCATGCGCGGCAATTCAAACGGATGCGCAAGGCCCTGCGCACGTTGCGCGGGTACACAGGCCGGGTCATGCGCGACATCCGCCGACGCCTCGATGCCATTCCAGAAGGGGCAACACGCCACGGGGTGGCCGAAATGCTGGCGCGGGTGTCGAAGCTGCTGCACCAGGCCCCGAAGGCCAAGGGCAAGATCTACGCCTTGCACGAGCCTGAGGTCGACTGCATCTCGAAAGGGAAAGCACGCGTCCGCTACGAATTCGGCTGCAAGGTCAGCGTCGCCACGACCATCGATGGCGGGTTCGTGGTGGGCATGCGCGCCATGCCGGGCAACCCCTATGACGGCCACACGCTGGCCGAGGCGCTGGAACAGGTCGAGACGCTCACCGACATGCGCCCCGCTCTCGTCGTCGTGGACCGCGGCTATCGCGGACACGATGTCCGTGGTCCCCGCGTGCTGATCTCGGGCATGCGCCGGGGGCTGACGAAGGGGCTGAAGGCGCACTTGCGGCGGCGAAGCGCGATCGAGCCGGAAATTGGCCACATGAAAACCGACGGCCGCCTCGCTCGATGCCCGCTGAAGGGCACAAGGGGCGACGCGATCTTCGCCGTGCTCTGCGGCTGCGGGCACAACATCCGAAAGATCCTGGCCCAGCTCCGGGCCCTTTTGGCCTTGTTGGTGGCATGGATCGCCGACGCCGTGAGGCTGTCAACCGCGGCCGATGGCGGGTGGCGCCACCCGGAAATGGCCGCATAGGCATTGTTCAGACCCGACTCTTTCATGGGCGCGAACCTTGCGATGAATATCCCCAGAAAAGCGTCGGGCCGCCGCAGATAGTCTGCGACGGCCCGACGGCATTCGACCCCCAAAGGGGCGATGCCTCGGCTCTCAGGTCATTGTGAAATATGGAAAGGTAACCTCGTCGGATGCCTTGACGAAAGTCACTTCCACCTTGGCCCCGATATGAACCTTCTCGGGATCGCCGGTCTGGATCCGGCTCATCATCCGGGGGCCTTCCTCCAGCTCGATCAATGCCACGACATATGGCACGTCATCCGCGAAAGCCGGCCCCGCCGGACGGCGCGCGATGGTGAAGGTATGCACCTTGCCGCGTCCGCTCACGGTGTTGAAGCGCAGATTGCCGGAATGGCAATACGGGCAAATAGAGCGGGGATAGAAGTGATGTTTGCCGCAATCGCCGCAAAGCGGGATGTCGAGGCGGCCCTCGCGCGCGGCCTCCCAATAGGGGGCGCTGTCATGGTCGATCACCGGAAGCGGTTTTTCAATGCTCATCGTCTTAGCCCTTCTGCAAAATCACGGTCGCACCAGAGGACAGCGTGCCCCCGGTGCCATGCACCAGCGCGGTCTCGGCGCCCTTGACCTGGCGCTCGCCGCCCTCGCCGCGAAGCTGCCGGACCGCCTCGATCAGCAGGAACATTCCGAACATGCCCGGATGCAGCGCCGAGAGGCCGCCGCCACTGGTGTTCATTGGGAACGCCCCGCCCGGTGCCGTGCGCTGGCCCGACACGAAATCGCCGCCTTCGCCGATCTTGCAGAAACCCAGAGCCTCAAGCGAGAGCAGCACGGTGATGGTAAAGCTGTCATAGATCTCGACCACGTCGATATCCGAATGGCTCACCCCGGCCATTTTCATTGCGCGTTCCCCGGCCTTTTGCGCGGGAAGCAGGCGGGCGAGGTCCGGCATTTCGCCGATGGCCCAGTGGGTATGCGCCTCGCCATAGCCCTTGACCGCGACGGGCCGGGTGTTGAGGTCCTTGGCCCGCTCGGCGGTGGTCATGACGATGGCACCGGCCCCGTCGGTGACGAGACAGCAATCGAGCAGATGCAGCGGCTCCGAGATCATCGTGCTGGACAGCACGTCGTCGATGGACAGCGGATCGCGACGCGTCGCCTCGGGGTTCAACTGTGCCCATTTCCGCGTCGCGACGGCGATTTCGGCCAGATTCTCGGACGTGGTGCCAAATTCATGCATATGGCGCTGTGCGGCCATCGCATAGCCGCCCACAGGCGTGGGCATCCCGTAAGGCGTTTCATGCTGCATGGACAGGACCGAAGGCCGGCCCCCCAGGTTGCGGCTGCGCAGGGATTTCTGGTCCGAGCTGTAGACGATCAGCGCAACCTCGCAATAGCCTTCGCGAAGAGCCATGGCGGCATGTGCGACATGGGCCTCGAATGCCGAACCGCCAATATTCGTGCCATCGACGAATGTCGGCATGATGCCCAGATATTCGCCCAGCGTCACCGTGGCCAGTTGGCCGGGGCCGGGGACCCCCCACATGCCGGCGGTCAGAAGGCCGTCGACATCGCTCAGTTTCAGTCCGGCTTCTTCGACTGCGGCTTTTGCCACCAACGCGGCATGACCAAGGACCGAAGCCTTGGTGATGAACTTGCCGTCCTTCAGCGGCGCGTCGGCAATGCCGACGACCACCGGTTCTCGTCCGTTCTTCATATGCTCTTTCTCCTTCTTGCCGGGCTGTCCCGGTGTGCCCCGAACCGTCAGCCCGGCCGCATGGTCTTTGCGATGAGCGTGCGCTGAATCTGAGAGGTTCCGCCGCCGATGGTGCTTTGCATCCCTTCGCGGAAATACCGCTCCATATCTGCTTCGGGCAGCATCGAGTGGCCGCCCAGGATCTGCATTCCGTTGCGCGTCACCGTCTGCAGCGTCTCGGAGGCATAGAGCTTTGCCATCGAGACCTCTCGCGTGCAGGGCGCCTTTGCTGCGGCCAGGCTGGCGGCGCGATAAACCAACAGCCGGGCGGCATCGACCTGGGTCTGCATGTCGGCCAGCATGTGGCGGATCACCTGAAAGTCGAAGATCGGCTTGTCGAACTGAATCCGTTCGTGGGCGTAGCGCAGAGCATCGTCTACCGCTGTCTGGGCATTGCCCACATAGGCGGCGGCCACGGCCACGCGTTCCAGTTCCAGATGGTCGGTGATGATCTTCCAGCCATCGTTTTCCGTGCCCAGCAGCGCATCGGCCGGCAGTTTCACGTCGTCCACGAAAATCTCGGTGGTGCCGGTTGCGCGGCGCGCCATGGTCGGCAGCTTGCGGATGTCCAGGCCTTCGGTGTCATTGGGGATCAGGAAAACCGACAGCCCCTTGTGTTTGGGCGCGTTGGGGTCGGTCCGGGTCAGCATTGCAAGGATTGCGTTATCGGCCGCAGCGCCCGAGCACCACAGTTTCTGCCCGTTGACGACCCAGCCGTTGCCGTCGCGCCGCGCGCGGGTCTTTGTCGATGCCGCATCCGACCCCGCGCCCGGTTCGGAAATCGAGATCGAAAAGCGGATGTCGCCATCGAGGAAGGGCTGGATGTACCGCTCTTTTTGCTCGGGTGTGCCGAATTTCTCGACATTCATCGCGGTGAACGTCGCCACCATCAACCCGGTCGAGAAGTCAAAGCCGTATTTGGCCAACCCTTCGCACATCAGGGCATAATCCATGATGTCACCGCCAAGACCGCCGCTCTCTTCTGAAAACAGGATGCCGAGCCAGCCCTGCTTGGCCACTTTTTCATAGGCTTCGTAGGGGTATTTGCGCTCGCGGTCGCAATTTCGGATATAATCGCGGCCGATCTCTTCGTCGACGAAACGCTCGACGGTGGCGCGCCACATCTCTTGCTCGGGTGTCAGAAAGTTCATGCGCTCTCTCCTTGTGTCTTGTCGTGCGCCGCACGGATTTTGGCCGGCTCTCCGGGGCGATCCAGACGCGACTTGCGGATCAGCAGGCTGAACTCGCAGCGCAGGACCGTTTCGTCCCGCTGGTTGATGCCTTCCAGTTTGCTGGTCACGACGCCGTGCCTTTCGTCATGGTCCTTCAGGTCGATGATTTCGGCGCGGGCCCAAAGGGTGTCGTTGATAAAAGTGGGCCGCAAAAAGCGCAGCTTATCACAGCCATAGAAAGCGGCCAGCACGGAACTGTCGAAGGGGATCATCGCATTGACGATCGAGAACACGAGGCTGCCCTGCACGAGGCGCTGGCCATACAGAGACGATTTGGCGTGCTCGACGTTGGAGTGAAGTTCCAGCCAGTTCCCGGTCAACATGCAGAAATTGACGACATCGGTTTCGGTCATCGTCCGACCGCTCGAAATGCCGGTCTGGCCAAGTGACAACTCTCCAAAAGGGTGACGTATCACGTTGATTTCTCCTGTCCGTCCGCCTTTGATGACAAAACGATTAAGGCATCGGCGGCGACCAATCCCTTCCCGTCGGCCCGAACCATCACAGGGTTGATTTCAATTTCCGAGATCAGATCGGCGTTCTCGGCAAAGAAAACAGATATGCGTGAAATCAGGTCTGCCAGGGCACCTTTGTCGGCCGGTTCTGCGCCGCGTAGTCCAGTCAGCAACCGCGCCCCCGGTCCCGATCGCAGCATGGCCGCGGCAGTTTGCGGGGTGGCGGGCGCAAGCCTGATTTCGGCGGCATCAATCAGTTCCACAAGGATGCCGCCAGGACCGGCCAGAACGATCGGACCAAAGGTGTCGTCGCGTTTGCAGCCGATGATCCATTCGGCCACGGACCCTTCTTCCATTTCCTCGATCAGCGCCGTGCCGCCCGCAAACCGTTCCGCCATTTCGGCAGCGGCCTGTTTCGCCTCGTCGGGGGAAAGACCCAAACGGACGAGCCCGTGATCGGACTTATGCGGATAGTCATCGTGACACAGCTTGGCGACACAGCGCCCGTGGTCGGGGTCACGTCGGGGCACCGGGATTCCGATCCGTTGCAGCAGATCCTTCGCATCGGCCTCGTGGATCACCGTGCGTCCGGCACGCTGCCAGTTTTCCAGTGTTTCTCTGTGAGTCATGCCACTTCTCCTGCCGCGACCGCGAGTGCGGCGAGGCCCGATGCCGCCCGAGCGGGCGAATCATAGACAGGAACGGCGCGTTCGCGCAGAGCTTCGCCCGAGGCATTGCTGCGTGCCGAACCGGTCCAGACGATCAGGATCGGCTTGCCTGTGCTGTCGAACGCCTCGGCCAAGGCCTCGATGAACTGCTGATCTGGCACAAATGTGATAATTGCGATGGCAATATCCACGCCCGGATCGGCGGCAACGGCCTCCAGACAGCGTCCGACATATGTGGGATTCGCCAAAACCACACCGGTCAGATCGACCGGGTTTGTCACCGACCCATAAAAGGGCACATAGCGCGACAGCGCCGTCTGCGTCGTTTCATCCAGCACCGGAACCTCGAAGCCCGCGCTTTCGGCCAGGTCGGTCATTTCGACGCCGAGCCCGCCGGTGACAGAAATGATCCCGACCCTGTTTCCGGCAGGTCTCCGACCCGCGGCGAGCGCCGTCACGGCATCGACGGCGGCGACGGATTCACGGGCGCGGATGACACCGGTTTCGCGAAAGACCGCGCTGATCACCCGGTCGTCCCCGGCCATGGCGCCGGTATGCGACTGGACCGCGCGTGACCCGGCGCGGCTGCGCCCACCCTTGACCGCGACAACATGCTTCCCCGCCTGTGTCAGCCGCTGGGCCGCTTCGGCAAAACGGCGTCCGTCGCGCAGTTCCTCGACGTAGCAAAGAACCACCCGCGTCTGGGGGGCGTTGCCCAGATAGTCCAGCAGGTCCGCTGCGGTCAGGTCGGTTTCGTTGCCGCTGGAAACGATGGCGTTGATGCCCACGCCGCGTTCGCCCAGACGCAACGCCATAAGGCCCGCAAGCGCGCCGGACTGGGAAATCATGGCCACGGGACCAGGCCGAAGATCGTTGAACATCGGGCTGAAGGTCAGTTGCAGGTCCGCTGCGGGGCGCACCACGCCTTCGCAGTTCGGCCCGACCAGTCTGAAGGGCGCGTCTTGCATGATCCGGCGCAAGCGCTCTTCGTTCTCATGCCCATCTTCCCCGGCTTCGGAAAAGCCCGAGGTGACCCCGACCACGACCTTTACATCGAGCCTGGTGCAGGTCTCCAGAGCGTCCAGCGCGACCTCGACCGGCGTTGCCAGCACAACCACGTCGATCGGGCTGTTAATCTCGTCCAGACTGCGCACAGCCGGAAGGCCTTCGATCTCGCCGCCCGAAGGGTTCACGGGGATAATCGTGCCGCTGTAACCGTTGCTCTTCAGCAGGGCCATGACGGCCTGCCCCAACTTACCCTTGGTGCGGGACGCGCCGACCACCGCGATGGTGCGAGGGTCGAACAACCTGTCCAGTGCGTCGGCTACCGTGGGCCGGCATGCCGTCATTCGATTCGTGTTTGGCTCTGCCATACTTTCCTCCGTCAAGTGAAAAAACATCGGCTCGTTTCGGCGATCTAACGGTCGTTCGATTGTTCTCGCAATGGATTCTGGTTCCGAGCAGACTGAGGCTTTCAGAGCCGCAAACTAGGGCTTGACGTCGGGAAATTCGCAAAACGAGGCAGACGCGTGAAAATGGAGAATGGACCACTGAGCGATGTCAGGGTGATTGAACTGGGGCATGTGATCGCGGCACCGATGTGCGGCGCATTGCTGTCCGATTTTGGCGCCGACGTGGTCAAGATCGAGCGTCCGGGGCAGGGTGACATGCTGCGGGTGCTGAGCGCGCGGGCCAGCGATGGCGTTGGCGCCTGGTGGAAGACCCTGGCACGAAACAAGCGTCTGATGGCGCTGGACTGGAAGAGTGAAGACGGCCGCGCCATTCTGCGCCGGCTGGTCGAAAACGCCCATGTGCTTATCGAGAATTTTCGACCCGGTGTTCTGGAACGGGCAGGGTTGGCCCCAGGGGTCCTGCATGAGTGGAACCCCGATCTGGTGATCGTGCGGATCTCGGGCTATGGCCAGACGGGGCCGCGTGCCTCGTGGCCCGGTTTCGGCCGCGCGGGTGAAGCCATGAGCGGGCTGGCCCACATAACAGGCTTTGCCGACAATGCACCGATGCATCCCGGGTTCCCCGCAGCGGATTCGACCACAGGCCTCATGGCGGCCTACGGCACGATGATGGCGCTGCATGCGGTGCGAAACGGCAGCGCCAGGGGACAAGTGGTGGACCTGGCTATTTTCGAGCCGCTCTTGCGCTTGATCGACTACCATGTGCCCACGCGCACCGGCGCGGGGCTTTCCGTTGACCGCAATGGGCTCCAGGCGCCCAATTCATACGCCCCGGCGGGGGTGTTCCGCGCGCGGGACGGGAAATGGATCACCGTCAGCGCGGGCAGTGCGGCAACCGGGCGGCGCCTGCTGGAGGCGGCAGGTGGCAAGACATGGGCGGAGCAGCCGCAGTTCCAGAGCCTCGACGGTTTTGCGGCGCATATGGACGAAATCGTCGACCGGCTCGGGGCATTCGTTGCGCAGCATGACGCGCAGGAGGCGATCGATATTTTTGGCGCCCACGATGCCGTGGCTGCGATGGTCTATGACGTCGATGACATCCTGGCCGATCCTCAGATCGCCGCGCGCGGGGACATTGTCGGGGTGGAGGGCGACGACACCAAGGTCGTCGGGCCGGTACCAAAGCTGGACAAGACGCCGGGGCGGCTGCGCTGGCTTGGGCGCAGCGAACTGGGTGCTGACACCCGGGCGATTTTACAAGAGCTCGCGTACGACACCGGGCAAATCGACACCCTAATCGAACAAGGCACTGTGGCCGAACCGGGCCGCTGAGCCGGGTCTGCAAGACGTGAGGAGAAAATCATGACCTATCAGATGACATCCGAACAGCAGGGAATCCGCGATGCGATCCTGCGGATCTGCGAAGAATTCGACGACGAATTCTGGCTGACACGCGATCGCGTAGGCGGTTTTCCGCGAGAGCTGCATCAAAAGCTGGCCCGCGATGGCTGGCTGGGGATTGCAATCCCCGAAGAGTACGGAGGTGCCGGTCTTGGCATCGTCGATGCCGCGATCATGATGCAGGCCATTGCGGAATCCGGCGGCGGCAACAGCGCCGCCTCGGCGATTCACATGAATATCTTCGGTCTGAACCCGGTCGTGAAATTCGGCACCCATGACCAGAAAAAGAAATACCTTCCGCCTTTGGTGGCAGGCGATGAACGTGCGTGTTTCGGGGTGACCGAGCCGACAACCGGTCTGGACACCACCAAGCTGAAAACACGCGCCGTGCGCCAGGGGGACCGATATGTGGTGCACGGCCAGAAGGTCTGGATTTCAACCGCCCAGGAGGCCGACAAGATCCTGTTGCTGGCACGCACGACCCCGCTTGAGGACGTCAAGAAACCGACAGAAGGATTAAGCCTATTTTACACCGATCTGGACCGATCTTTCGTCACCGTGCGCGAGATCGAAAAGATGGGCCGCAAATGTGTCGACTCGAACGAACTGTTCATCGACGGGCTTCCGATCCCTGCCGGGGATCTGATCGGCGAAGAAGGCCAGGGCTTTCGTCAGATCCTGCACGGGCTGAACCCCGAACGGGTTCTGATTGCCGCTGAAGCAGTCGGAATCGGGCGGAATGCGCTTCGGCGCGCCGCGGATTACGCCAATGAGCGCGTCGTTTTTGGCAGACCAATCGGTCAGAATCAGGGTGTACAGCACCCCCTGGCCGCCAGCTGGGCGGAACTGGAGGCGGCCAACCTGATGGCGATGCACGCCGGCGCGCTCTACGACGCCGGCAAGCCCTGCGGCAATGAAGCCAACGCAGGAAAATATCTGGCCGCCGAAGCGGCGGTGAAGGCGACACAGACCGCGCAGCTGACCTTCGGCGGGTTCGGATACGCCAAGGAATACCATGTCGAGCGTCTTGTTCGCGAGGCCATCCTGTTTCGCATCGCGCCGGTCACCCCGCAACTGGTGCTTTCGTTTATCGCGGAACATGCCCTCGGCCTGCCAAAATCCTACTAGTTACGAACATCAAAGGAAGTGCCATGCGAATTCATGGAATGGATGCCATTTTCAACCCTCGCTCGGTAGCGGTGATTGGCGCCTCAAGCGATCCCAAGCGCATCGGCGGAAGGCCGGTGGATTTTCTCAAGCGGCACGGTTTCGACGGCCCGATCCTGCCTATCAACCCGAAATCGCCCGAGGTGCAGGGCCTGACGGCGTATCCGTCGATCTCGGAGGCACCCACGACACCGGACCTGGCCGTGATCGCGCTGCCCGCGCCGCTGGCCGTTCAGGCGGTCGAACAGTGCGCGGCCCAAGGTGTGCGGGGGGCGGTGATCTTCAGCTCGGGGTTCTCGGAGGTCGATGCCGACGGGGCCGCCCTTCAGGCGCGCATGGTCGACATCGCGCGCGAGGGCGGCATGCGGCTTGTGGGGCCGAACTGCCTTGGGATCGCGAATGTGCGCCACAACCTCTATGCGACATTCACGCCCGGGGTCGAAAAACACCTGCCAAAACCCGGCGGCGTGTCGATCGTCAGTCAAAGCGGCGCGTTCGGCTCGTATTGCATGACGCTCGTTCGAATGCGCGGACTTGGGGTCAATATCTGGGCGACGACGGGCAATTCCTGCGATGTCGATTTTGCCGATGCCGTGGCCTATTGCGCGCAGGATGACGATACCCGCGTCATCATGGGATATCTCGAAGGGGCAACCGATCGCGACAGGCTGGTCGAGGCACTTGAGCTGGCACGGGCCCGGGGAAAGCCGGTGGTCATGATGAAGGTCGGGCGCAGCGCGGTCGGAGCAGAGGCCGCGCAGTCGCATACCGCCTCATTGGCTGGGGCAGACGCGGTCTATGACGCGGCGTTCCGGCAGTACGGCGTTTACCGGGCGCAATCGGTCGATGAAATGTTCGATGTGACTTATGCCTGTGCCGAATCCGCGTCGATGATGCAGGGCGACCGGCTGGGCCTTGTGACAGTCTCGGGCGGGGTCGGGGTGCTGATGGCCGACGAAGCCGAAAAGCTGAAACTGGACGTGCCTGCGCTTCCCGATCATGCACAGAAAAAGCTGAAAGAGGTGCTGCCATTTGCCGGTGTCCGAAACCCGGTCGATGTGACGGCGCAGCTGGTCAACCAGATCGATCTTCTGGAAACCAACATGGATGTGTTGTTTGGTGACGGCGAGATCGATGGGGCCATCATCTTCATGTCGACGGTCGGACTTGTCGCCGACCTGAACGAAGCCATTCGGCGCGGACTGGAGCGCATTCGCGAGAAATATCCCGGTCGGCCAATGCTGTTCTGTTCGCTGACAGAGCCAGAGGGGCGCGCCGCGTACGAAAAGTCGGGGTTCATCGTGTTCGAGGAACCGACCCGTGCGGTCCGAGCGATGGCCGCGTTGCGCTATTTTGCCCGTTCCTTCGCGCGGGCAGGCGAAAAGGACCCGATCCCCGAACTCTCCAACCTGTCGCCGTTGCCGGACGGAATTGTGAACGAGATCGAGGCCAAGGCCCTGCTTGCAGAGGCCGGAATCGGGATCGTGCGCGAAACCCTGGCCACCACCCCCGAAGCGGCAGCCCAGGCAGCGCAAGAAATGGGATTCCCGGTCGTGCTGAAGATTGCCTCGCCCGACATCTTGCATAAATCCGACATCGGGGGCGTCGCGCTTGATCTGCGTTCGGCTGAAGATGTCCGCTCTGCCGGGGCACGAATCCTGGAATTGGCGTCCGAGAAGATGCCCGGTGCGCGGATCGACGGGCTGGTCGTGGCGGAACAGGCAGCACCTGGACTGGAGGCTATACTCGGCGTGACCCAGGACCCGGCTTTCGGCCCGGTGGTCATGTTCGGTCTGGGCGGGGTGTTTGTCGAGGCCCTCGAAGACGTGTCTTTCCGCGTCGCACCATTCGGACCTGCCGAAGCGCGCCGTATGATTGACGAAATCCGCAGCCGCAAACTGCTGGACGCATTCCGGGGCGCGCCCGAACGCGACATCGACGCCCTCGCCGACGCCCTTGCCCGACTGTCTGCTTTTGCCGCCCATCACGGGGCCGCGCTAGAGACCATTGATGTCAATCCATTGATCGTCGCGGCAAGCGGGCAGGGCGCCGTGGCCGCTGACTGTGTGATCATACCCGCCAGGCGAGGAGGTCACTGACAGCCGAACCCGAAATCTTTCCTGATCCCCAAGTCGCTTGCGGCGGCCCCCGGCAGTTTTCTAACAGTTGACAGAATTCACAAGCGCGGCCATCCTTCCATATGGAACGCTGTGCATATAACTGCACACGGAGGGAGGAGATAATGGAAACCGCGCATCAGACTTCAGCAAGAACAGGCGGCGATCACATTGTGAAATCGGTGGCGCGCACCTGTCAGACCTTGGTGTATTTCGATGAAGTTCGGCGACCGCTTTCGGTCGTGGAAGTGTCCAAGGAACTGGGGTACCCGCAGTCAAGTACCTCGGCGCTGCTCAAAAGCCTGGTGAAGCTTGGATTTCTGACCCACGATGCCCGAAAGAAGAGTTATTTTCCCACCGAGCGCGTTCCGCTTTTAGGGTCGTGGATGAATCCAGATCTGTTCGGCGAAGGCGCGATCCACCGGCTGCTCAGGACAATTTCGGAACGCACACGGCATGTGGTGGTTCTGGCAACCAAGAACGGGGACGAAGCCGAGTATGTGCAAGTTATCCGTCCGAAAGATTCGCCGATCCACCACATATCGCTCGGGACACGTCGTCCGCTGGGTAACTCGGGTGTCGGGCGCGTTCTGATGAGTCGTATCAGTGACGACGAAGTGCGCAGTCTGTTCCGCAAGATCAACGCCTATCGCGCGCCCGACAAACCGGCAGTGGACGTGAAAGCTTTCGTGGCCTCGTTGGCAGAAACCCGTGCCAAGGGCTATTACCTCTCAACCGATCAGGTGGTTCAAGGGAGCGGCTTGATTTCCATGCCGTTTCCTAACCACCTGAGTTCGCGGCTTTTCGCTGTCGGGGTTGGCGCTCCAACTGATGTTATCTTGCGATCCGAAAAAGAGATCGTGAGGATCATGCGCGAAGAAATCGTTCGAAATCTGAAGAAGATGGGCCAACAGTCCCTGACCGCCTGACCGCCTGACCGCCTGGATCAGCCAGCGCCGTAAAAAATGGCCCGGCTTGACGAAGACGGGACTTGGGGGGCGCGGACGAAACGCGCCACTTGCCAATGTCAGGGTCCGTTTTCAGGCGGCCGAAATAGCCTCTTCGCGTCAGGCTCAAGGTTGAGCCTGACCGGCGGGGCGTCGTTAGCACCGGCATCCCCGAAGGCCGGGCGGTGTAGGATGCGCTGCCCAGAGCAGTGCGACCACGGTTTCGGCCCGCCCCAAGAATACCGGCTTGAAGAGAGGCGCCGCGAAAGAGGCCGACCATCATCGTGTTGATGGTCGGCCACGGAATCCTTTCTTTCGGCCGTGAAAGCGTTGGAGATTCCCACCCACGATTGGCGTTCGATCTTCTCTGTTGCGTCGCCGCGGGTTCAGTTCGCGTATTCGCATATATGTGTGATCTCGCGACAGTTACGCCCCCGGCCACCCATAAACATTGACCGGTTCACCGCACCATGGTGCGCTGATCGACAAGGCCACAGGGAGGAAGACTGCCATGACAAGAAACACAAAACTCGATCGGTTTGCCGCAGGGGCGGCGCTGGTGATCGCGGTCGGAACGATGCCGCAAATTGCGGCGGCCGAAGTGACGCTCAAGGTTGCGGATACCTTTCCGCCCGGCCACTACATTGTCGAGACCGGCACCACCTACTGGATGGACCGCGTAACCGAGCTGACCGATGGCGAGGTCAAGTTTCAGTATTTCGGTGCCGGTCAGTTGGGTTCGCTGCGCGATATGTTCTCGATGGTGCAGACAGGCGTGGTGGACATCGGCTATGTTCCGCCGGCCTATAACGGGGGCACGATGCCGCTGGCGGGCGTGCACACGCTTCCTGGCCTTTTCTCGCAGAGCGTTGTCGGGACGCCCGCTTTTTTTGAAACGGTGACGTCGGATCCGATCCTGGAAAACGACTTCCTGGCCAATGGGATGCGCCCGCTCTGGGGCGTAATGACCTCGACCTACAACCTGTTCACCCGCGGCAAAGATGTGGACGGCATAGAAGACATCAAAGGGCTGAAACTGAAAACCATTGCCGGGAACATGGCGGAATCGGTCAAGGCCCTGGGGGGCGCGCCGGTTGATATTCCCAGCCCGGAAACCTATCAGGCCATCCGCACCGGCACCGTCGACGGCACGATCTTTCCCACCACCAGCATCTATTCCTACAAGCTGGACGAGATAATCGATACCGCCGTTCTGGGTTTGGATGTCTTTGTGTATTGGGCACCCTACGTGATCCGCGAGGAGGTCTGGCAAGAGTTGTCGCCAGAGCATCAACAGGCCATTCAACAGGCCTCGCAGGAGGCGATGCAGCGCGTTGCCGAAGAAACCGACCGATCGGCCGCCGAGCTTGAGGACAAGATGCGGGACAGCGGTATCGAGGTTATCGTTCTGGACGAGGCACAGCGCGAAAAGGTCAAATCGGCCACAGCGCCTGTTTTCGATGCCTGGGTCTCTGGTCTGCAAGAGCGCGGACTGCCTGCGGGCGAAGTGCTGGAGATGTTTCGCGCGAACATCGAAAAGCACCAGACGCAGTAAGGCGTGTAACCGTGTCCCGTCACGATCTTGATCCCCAAGACGACGCCGTGCTGTCGCCGAGAGTTGGATTGCACGGTCCTCTGGGCCGAGCGATGGACCGGGTGGATACCGGGATGAACTGGCTGTCGCGCGCGGCTATGATGGTCATGCTGGTGCTGATCCTCATACAGGTCTTTACGCGCTATATCCTGAATGACCCGATCGAAGGGGTCATTGGCGCTACAGAGCTATATCTGATGCCCATCATCGTGTTCGGAAGCCTGAGCTATCTGGAAATGTATGATGGCCATGTGCGAGTGGGGATAGTGTTTGATGCTCTGCCCGAAGGGCTGCGGGCCGGTTTCAATGTCGTCTTGCGATTGGCAGCGGCCGCGTTTTTCGCGCTGATCTGTTACGGTGCCTCGCGCGAGGCGCTTAAGGCGTGGGACTTCGGATATCGCACATCCGGCGACATCGACGCGCCTCTCGTCACCACGCTTGTGATTGCGCCGATTGGCTGCGTGCTGATCGTTCTGCGCCTTCTCGTGAATGCGGCGGGTGACGTTCAGCACCTTCGCGGCGCTTCGGATCGGATTGGCTGAGCATGGAATTTCTCGCACCTGTGTCGCTATTGCTGGCGGGGCTTCTCGTCGTCGGGATGCCGATAGGCTTTGCGATGGGCATCGCGGGCACCGTGGGTCTTTATCTGATGGGCGGGCTCAACCTAGCGCTTGGTATCCTGTCGGTCGCCCCGTATCGCAACACTGCCTCCTGGCTGCTGACCGCGATTCCCTTGTTCATCCTGATGGCTGAGATACTGTCGGCCAGCAGGATATCTTCGGACATGTTCCGCGCCGCCAACAAATGGGTGGGCCATCTGCCCGGAGGTCTCGCGGTCGCCGCAGTATTCACCAGCGCAGGTTTCGGGGCGGTTTCGGGCTCGTCCACCGCGGCGACGGCAACGATGGCGCGCACTGTCGCGCCTGAAGCCGAAAGATACGGATACGACCGTGGCATGATCGTGGGCACCGTGGCGGCGGCCGGAACGTTGTCGATCATGATCCCCCCCTCGGTTGTGCTGATGGTTTACGGCATCATCACCGAAACCTCGATCGGCGGGCTGTTCATCGCCGGAATTCTGCCGGGTCTTATTACCGCGCTCAGCTTTGCCGGAATCACGATGGTTTGGGCGACGCTGAACCGCGATCTGGCGCCACCAGTGCAAAGCCATGGGTGGCGCGAGCGGTTTGCGTCGCTGCGCGACATCTGGCCAGTGGTTCTGCTGTTCGTCTTTGTCGTGGCCGGGATCTATTCTGGCGCGGTCACCGTGACCGAAGCTGCCGCGGTTGGCTGCTTCGGCGCGATCACGATTGCCGCCGTGATGCTAAGACGCATGAGCTGGCGCGAATTCATGGGGGCGCTAGAACGCACGACGCGCCCGACTGCAATGATCTTCACCATTATCATCGGGGCGCACATTTTCGGCTATTTTGTCACCCTGACCATGGCACCGCAGGCGCTGGTCTCGTATGTGCAAGGGCTTGAGATCGGGCCGGGTGTGGTGATCCTGATCCTGATCCTGATCTACATCCTGCTGGGCTGTGTGATGGATCAGCTGGCGATCCTGATCCTGACCATGCCGATCGTCTTTCCAATGGTCATGGAGCTTGGCTATTCGCCGATCTGGTTCGGCATCCTGGTCACGAAAACGGTCGAGATCGGGCTGATCACGCCCCCCATCGGAATGAACGTCTTCGTCGCAAGCTCTATCACCGGCGTCCCGCTCAAGCGGGTCTTCGCCGGGGTCCTGCCATTCGTTCTGGCCGAGTTCGCGGTATTGGCCCTGATCGCATTCTTTCCCGAGTTCGTGACCGTGTTTTCGGGCGAATACTGACAACCTGAAGGAGCGTAACTTGGAACTAGGACTGAAGGACAAGGTGGCCATCGTGACCGGCTCGGGGCGTGGGATCGGCGCGGTGACCGCGCGTGCGCTGGCCGAAGAGGGGGCCAAGGTAGTGATCACCGATATCGACCCACAAACCACAAAGGCCACCTGCGCCGCACTGGTGGCGGACGGATACAACGCAATCGGCGTGGCCTGCGATGTCACGCAAGAAACGCAGGTTGAAACCCTTGTTTTGCGCACGGTCGAGGCATTCGGCGCTGTCCACATTCTGGTAAACAACGCCGGCTTTCCGCGTGACAACTACATCACCAAGATGCCCGAACAGGACTGGGACGCTGTTGTGGGCGTGATCCTGAAGGGTGCCTATACCTGCTCGCGCGCCGTGGTGCCGTACTTCATGGAACAGAAGTGGGGCCGGGTGATCAACATCTCCTCGCGCGCCTATCTCGGCAATCCGGGGCAGACCAACTATGCCGCCGCCAAGGCCGGCATCATCGGCTTCACCCGGGCGCTGGGGATGGAACAGGGTCGCTTCAATGTCACCGTAAATGCTATCGCGCCGGGGTTCATCGCCACCGAGATGATCGAGTCGCTTCCAAACTACGACCGGATAAAGTCGCGCGCTCTGGCAATGAATACCGTGCAGCGCCTTGGCAACGAACGCGACATCGCCAACGGCGTGGTGTTCCTCGCTTCGGATGCGGCGGAATACATCTCGGGCGAGACGCTTCACATCACCGGGGGGCGATATGGCTGAACATGTCCCGGCCTTCGCCTGTGTCGAGGATCAAGAGACGCGGATGCTGCGAGACAGCATCCGGGGCTTCATGGCGCGCGAGCTGACCGAAGCGCGCATCTCGCAATGCGAGGCGGCGGGCGATCTGCCCTGGGCGATAATGGGCGAGCTACGCCAGTTCGGCTATCTTGGCGGGCTTCTGCCGGAAGAGGCCGACGGCTATGGCCTCAGCTATCGCACCTGGGCGATGATGATGGAGGAAGCAGGATACCGCTGGCTTTCACTCCGGGTGCTGCTCAACACCGTGAACATCGTGATCGCATTGTTCCACCACCTCGGCGATGCGCTCCAGAAGGAAAAGTGGCTGAAACCCGTCATGGCTGGCCAGATGCCGGTCTGGGTGGGGATCACCGAACCCGACCACGGCTCTGATGTTGCCTCGGTGCAGACCCGGGCCGAGGACAAGGGCGACCACTGGCTGATCAATGGCGGCAAGCTGTGGACGACGAACGGCGTCAACGGCCGGGTCGGGATCCTCGTGGCGCGGACCTTCACCAAGGGATGCGAGGGCGATCTGAGTCTGTTCATCGTCGATCCCACCGAAACCCGGTTCGAGGCCGCGCGCGTCGGCACGATGTTCATCAAGGCCACCGCAACCTCGCAGCTTGCGTTCAGCGATGCGAGGGTGCCCAAGGAGAATTTGCTTGGCCCCGTCGGCAAGGGGCTGAAGGCGATCTTGACGGGGCTCAATTATGGGCGACTCAACGTAGCGGCGGGCGCGACGGGCGCGGCGCAGCGGGCGCTGGATCTGTCCACCGACTACGTCAAGACGCGCCGACAATTCGGCAACGTGATCGGAAGCTATCAGTTGGTACAGAAACTGATCGTGGACATGACAGTGCGCACCGAGGCGGCCCGCGCGCTGACGGAGCGGGCCGCGCAGGCGCTGGACGCGGGACTACCAGGGCGCAAGGAATGCTCGATTGCCAAGCTCTATGCCAGCGAGGCGGCACATGAGGTCGCATCGATGGCGCTGCAGGCGCACGGCGGGTTGGGCTATTCGACTGATTACCCAGTCGAGCGGTTGTTTCGCGATACGCGCGGCGGGCTGATCCCCGAGGGCACGTCGGAAATCCAGACATTGATCATCGGGCGCGAGATTCTCGGAATCTCGGCCTTTACCTGAGCAAGGAGGGGCCGATGCCGATGACCTTTCTCCATGCCCTGAAGCTGAACGCACGGCGGTTCCCTATGAAACCCGCGGTGGTGTTCGAAGGCCGCAGGCAAAGCTATGCCGAGCTTCTTGACCGGGTTGAGCGCATGATGACGCTGCTGACGCGGCGCGGCATCGGTCCGGGCGACAAGGTGGCGGTGATTTCGGAAAACCATCCCGATTTCCTTGCTGCCTATGTGGCGGTCACGGGGCTAGGCGCGATCCCTGCGCCGATCAATTATCGTATCGCGCCCGACGTCATGGCCGATGTGGTCGCGCGTTCGGACAGCAGGACCCTGTTGCTGGGCGATATCGCGCTGGATCATGCCGGCCTGTTCGGCACAGTGGTGAGCGACATCATCGCCCTGGGTGATGTTGCGGATGGCGTGCAGGGTGTGCCGCGCTTGTCGGACTTGCTGGCCGAAACCCCGCCCGATCCGCCGCAAGGGCGGGACGGCACGACGATTATGTTGCACACCTCGGGGACCACCGGACAACCCAAGGGCGCGCTGCGCAGCCTCTTCGGCATGGAAGAACGTGCCATCGAGCAGCGGTTCCGGCCCGACGACCGCGCGCTTTCCGCGTTGCCGATCTGCCTGTCGGCGGGATGCACCTACACGCTGCTGCCGCTTTATCTGGGGGCAAGCGTTTATCTGATGCGCCGTTTTGACGGGGCCGAGGCGTTGCGGCTGATCGAAAAGGAGCGACTGACCGCCACGATGCTGCTCCCAGCCATGCTGCAGCGGATGGTCGAGGCCAAGGGTTTCGCCAGCGCCGACCTGTCGGCGCTGCGCACGCTGCAATCAGGCGGCGGCGAGATGTACCCCGACCTCAAACGTGCCGCGCTGGAAAAGTTCGGCGATGCGCTGATGATCTATGCCGCCTCCAGCGAGGCGGGTCCCTACGCCAACCTCGCCGCCGAGGATCTGCGCCGCAACATGTCGGGCAACTGCGTCGGCCGGCCCTTCTTCGGGGTCGATCTGAAGATTCTGGACGATGATGGAAACGAGGTGCCGCAGGGCGAGGTGGGCGAGATCTGCACCCGTAGCAATAGCCGTTATGACTGCTATTACAAGGACGAGGCGCTGACCGCCGAGACCCGGCGCGGCGACTATCTGACCGTGGGCGATCTGGGCCGGATCGACGCCGAGGGTCTTCTGTGGTTCACCGGCCGCAAACGCGACATCATCAAAAGCGGTGGCATCAATATATATGCCCCCGAGATCGAGGAAGCCCTGGCCAGCCACCCCGAGATAGCCGAGGCGCATTGTGTGGGCCTGCCCGATCCGCGCTGGACCGAGGCGATCTGCGCGGTAATCGTCCCCGCACCCGGCGCCCGGCTGACCCAAGCCGATGTGGTTGCCTACGCTGATACCCGGCTTGACCGATACAAGCGTCCCCGGCGCGTGGTGTTCATGGCCACGGTGCCGCGAAACCTGACCGGCCGCGTGCTCAAAGCCGAACTCAAAGAGGCATTGCTGGCGTTGCCACAGGAGGAAGTCCAATGACCGGCCCCGATCTTTCGGCTCTGAAGGGCCAGCAGCTTTATTGGGAAGACCTGAAACAAGGCGACCAGTTCGACAGCCCCACACGCACCATAACCGAGGCGGACGTGGCGAATTTCGCCTGTATGTCCGGCGATTTCAACCGGCTGCATGTCGATGCCGAATATGCCGCTATGTCGGCCTACGGGCAACGCATCGCGCACGGGCTGCTGGTGGTGTCGGTGATGTCGGGTTTGACGACGCGGATGCTGATGAACACGTTCCTTGAACCCTCGCTTCTGGGTTTGCTCGACATGCAATGCCGCTTTCCCAAACCCACCTTCATCGGCGACACGATCGGGGTACGCGTCACCGTGGCCGAGAAGCGTGAAACCTCGAAACCCGAACGCGGCATCTTGTCGTTCCGGCGCGAGGTCATCAACCAGCGCGGCGAGACGGTGGTGGAAGGGGTCTGGAAACTGCTCGTCCGGCGCGCGCCGAAAAGTGCCTGAGCCGATGGGTGAGGGCGATTTTCCCAATCTTTCGCGGCTCTTGTCGCCACGCAGCGTGGCAATCCTGGGGGCCAGTGAACGGCCGCGAAGCGTGGGGTGTGACACGCTGCGCAACCTTGCCGAACATTCCGATTTCGAGGGCGATATTTTTCCCGTCAATCCCGGCCGGGACAAGGTTCTGGGCTTGCGCGCCTATCCGAACATGTCAGCCTTGCCCGGTCCTGTTGATGTGGCGGTGCTGTGCGTTCCGGCCGACGCGGTGATCCCGGCCCTGCGCGAGTGTGCGGCAGCGGGAACGGGATTTGCGGTGGTCTTCACCTCGGGCTTCGGCGAGACCGGGGCCAAGGGTCGCGCCATCGAGGCCGAAATGGCCACCATCGCGTGGGAAAGCGAGATGCGTATCTATGGTCCGAACTCGCCAGGGTTTAGTAACATCAACCGCCGCCTTGGCTTGACCTTCTCTCCGGTGTTCAAGGACGACCGGCTAGGCGGGGGCATCGGGCTTGTCACACAGGGCGGCGGGCTGGGTCGCGCCTTCATACAGGCCAGCGAGCGCGGCATCGGCACCGGCCTGTGGTGTTCCACCGGCAACGAAGCAGATCTGACCATGGCCGATTTCGTGCACCACATGGTGGGCGATCCTGATATCCGGGTTGTCGCGCTTCTGGCCGAGGGGGTCCGCGACGGGCCACGTTTCCTGCGCGCTGCCCGCGCCGCAGCCCGCGCGGGAAAGCCCATGGTCGCGATGAAAGTTGGCAAATCCGACTACGGCGTGGCCGCTACCCGTTCGCATACCGCCGCGCTGGCAGGGTCGGCGGCGGTTACCTCGGCACTGTTCCGCCAGCACGGCATCGTCGAGGTGGACGATCTGGACGAGCTGATCGACACCGCAGCGCTGTTCGAACGGGCGGGCATCGCGCGACGCAAAGGAATCTGCGTATATTCCTTTTCGGGTGGCACTGCGGCGCTGGCCGCCGACATGGTGGGCAGCGCAGGGCTGACCCTATCCGAACTGGCCCCCGATACCCGCGCCGGTCTGCGCGCAGTGGCTCCGTCTTACGCAGCGCTAGAAAACCCGGTGGACCTGACCACCCAGGTCTTTACCCAAGACACGCTCAATCGCGACTGCCTGTCGTTCGTGGCGCGAGATCCGGCCACCGATGTGGTGCTCTTGCCGATCCCGGCCGATTACGGTTCGATCACCGACCGATCCGCCGACGATATGGTTGCGCTGGCGTCGGACGGCGGGGCACTTCTCGTGCCGGTCTGGATGAGCGGGCATCGTGCCGCTGGTTATGCCGCGCTGAATACGGCGGGGCTGGCGCCCTTTCGCAGTCTTGGTAAGGCGGTGACCGCGCTGAAGCGACTGATCTGGCGCGGCGACTGGAGCCTTTCAGCCGCGCAACCCCCGTCCCTGCCCGAGCTTCCTTCCGGCGAACTGGACGAGGCGTCGGCCAAGGCGGCGCTGGCCAGCCTTGGCCTGACAGTGCCTGAAGGCCGCGTTGTCACCACTGCCCGAAAGGCTGAGGAAGCGGCGCACGAGATCGGATTTCCGGTCGTGCTCAAGGCGCTTGTGCCAGGTCTTCTACACAAAACGGAAGCCGGGGCCGTGGCCGTCGGGCTGACGGATGCTGACGCGCTCGCCGTGGCCTGGGACAAAATGGCCGCGTCGCTTGCCGCGCGGGGCCACCAGTTGGACCGCGCCCTGGTCGAGCGGATGGAACAGGGGCAGGGGATCGAAGTGATGATCGGACTTCACCGCGATCCTGTATTTGGCCCGGTGGTGAGCTTCGGCCTGGGCGGCGTGATGGTCGAGGCGCTTGCCGACGTGACGCACCGCGCGGCGCCCTTCGGACGCTCCGAAGCAATGGCGATGATTGACGAGATCCGTGGCCGCGCCTTGCTGGACCCCTTGCGGGGGCGCCCCGGTGCCGATCTGGGCGCGCTGGCCGATCTTCTTGTGACCATTTCCACCTTGGGGTCGCACAGTGACATTGAGGAAGTCGATCTCAACCCGGTACACGCCGGCTCCGAGGGCGCCACCGTGCTCGACGCAGTGATCCTGCGCGCACGAAGCTACATACAAGGAAAGGCACATCAATGACGGTAAAGACGGATATCGGCTTCACCACCCGCGACCGTATCTATGTGCGCGGACGCGATCTTGCCGATGACATCCTCGGAAAGATGGATTTCATCGACATGATCTATTTCACCGCCACCGGAAAGGAGCCCGATGCAAGCACCCGTGCGATGACCAACGCGATCATCGTGACGGCCACCGATCACGGCCTTACCCCAAGTGCCATTGCCGCGCGAATGACCATCCTCGGCGCGCCCGAGTCGCTGCAGGGCGCGGTGGCCGCGGGTCTTCTGGGGGCAGGGAATCACTTCCTTGGCACAATGCAGAATGCCGCCGCCTTCACCCGCGAAGAAATTGGCGGCCTGACTGACGACGATGACGACACGGCCTATGACGCCCGCGCCCGCGAGGTGGTGCGCGCGTTTCGCGCCGCGCGCCGCATCGTCCCGGGCCTTGGCCATCCGATCCATGTTCAAGGCGATCCACGCACCCCTGTGCTGCGCCGCATCGCCAGCGAGAACGGGTTCGATGGGCGGCACTGGCGCTTCATGACGGCTGTCGAGACCGCCGCGCGTGAGGAATATGGCCGCCTCCTGCCGATCAACGCGGCCGGCGCGGTCGGGGCCACCGTGACTGACATGGGACTGGCCCCGATCTGGGCCAGGGCATTCGCGCTGATCGGCCGATCCGCCGGGCTTTTGGCGCATCTGATGGAGGAGCGCGAGAACCCGCAAGGACAGAAGATCTGGGATATGATTCTGGAACAGGACGACTCTGCCGAGCTCGCCGGGATCGCCGACCCGGCCCGCGCGGAGAAGCGGGGAAAGCAACAATGAAAGCGATCACACCGCTGGCAGGGCTGCGGATTCTCGATTTGACCGAGCTGTTGCCCGGCCCTTACGCCACCCAGCAACTGGCCGAGATGGGGGCCGAGGTCATCAAGGTAGAACGCCCTGAGGGCGATGCCGCGCGGGTTATGTTTCCCGGCCTCTTTGCGGCGGTGAACCGCGGCAAGAAGAGCATTTCGCTGAACCTCAAGGATGACACCGACTGCGCTGCTTTCCTGCGTCTGGCAGAACGGGCCGACGTGGTAATCGAGGGCTACCGACCCGGGGTCACTACGCGACTAGGTATTAACTATGAGACGCTTTCGGCGCTTAATCCCGGCCTCGTTTATTGTTCGGTCAGTGGCTATGGCCAAACCGGCCCGGCGCGGAACTGGCCGGGCCATGATCTGAACTACGCGGCGATGGCAGGCGCGGTGGCCATTTCGGGTGCGCCTGACGGGCCGCCCGAATACACGACGGGCGTGCCGATCGGGGATCTGTCGGCGGCCATGTATGCGATAATCACCATCCTGGCCGCATTGCGCGCACGCGATGCCACGGGCCATGGACAATATCTGGATGTGTCGATCACCGATGCGCTGGCCAGCTGGGTCGCGCCCCGCTACGGAGTGTGGGACGCGGCCCGCCGCGCCGGGCGTGAAGTCATAAAGGCCGACATATTGCGCCGGGCTGCCTATGGCATCTTCCAGACATCAGACGGTAAGTTCATCACCATAGGGGCGATTGAAACTCATTTCTTCCGCCGGCTGATCCGGGCCACGGGCCTGACCGGTTTCGATGATCCCGAACTTGACGATTACGCGGCGCGAACGGCCCGCACCGATGACATCCAGGCTGCGCTTGCGCCGCTGATCGGGACGAAGCCTTACGGCCATTGGGCAACGGTATTCGAAGCCGAGGACGTCCCCTTTGCCCCGGTCAACACCTTGAAGGATCTGGCGAGCGATCCGCATCTGAAGGCGCGCGGTATGGTGTGCGCGGCGGGCGAGGCAAAGGTATTGGCTTTCCCGGTGCGGATGGAGGGAATCGGCGCGCCGGCAGGGCAGGTCCCGGAGGTGGGCGAGCATCAGGCCGAAATACTGGCGCAAATCGCAGCCCTGGAGTGAGGACCGATGCAGTTCGAGTTGGACGACTGGCAGGAAACTGCCCGGCGCAGTTTCCGCAAGTACCTCGACGCCAAGGTGGCGCCGCTGGTCGAAGACCATGAGGACGCCCACAAAATGCCGCCCGCCGAGGTCTTGCAGAAGATGGGCGAGTTCGGCCTGCTGGGCGGTCTTTTGCCAGAGGCGCAAGGCGGCACGGGTCTTGATTATCTGACGTATTGCACGCTGCTGTGCGAGCTGTCTCAGGTATGGCCGTCGCTGCGCAGCATTGTCAGCACGTCGAACCTTGTCCTGATGATCGTCGCGCAGCATGGCACGCCGGAGCAACAGGCAAGGTGGCTGAGCGACCTGGTTTCGGGTCGCAAGACAGCCTTTTTTGCGTTGACCGAGCCGAACGTCGGTTCGGACGCCAGCAACGTGGAAACGCGTGCCCGGCGCGACGGTGATGGTTGGCGGCTGAACGGACGCAAACTGTATATTTCCAACGGGACCGGGGCCGATCTGGGGGTGGTTTTCGCGCGGTCGGGCGACGGCGAACGCGCGGGGGTATCGGCCTTCGTGGTCGAGGCGGGAACAGCAGGGTTTTCAACCCGAGAGGTCCGCAGCATGGGCATGAATTCATGCCCGCTAGGCGAGCTGCTGTTTGAGGACGTGTTGCTGCCCGCAGACCACCTGATCGGCGCCGAGGGCGAGGCGTTCGCCATCGCCAAGCATTATCTGAACGTGGGGCGCTGTTTCGTTTCTTTCACCTGCCTGGGCCTGTCAATTGCCGCCTATGAGGCGGCGCTGCGTTATGCGGGCGCGCGAGAACAGTTCGGACGCAAGATCGGCGGGTTTCAACTGGTCCAGCAGATGATCGCAGATATGATGACTGGCGTGGAAACCTCGCGGTTGCTGGCGTGCCGGGCCGCTGACGCGCTGGATCGCGGGGCACCGGATCGCGGCCGGGCCTGTTCCATGGCCAAGCGTCACAACTCCGATACGGCTCTGCGGGTTTGCGAGACTGCCCTGCAAGTGCACGGCGGGGCCGGATACACCCGTGATTTCCCCGTCGAGCGCTATTATCGCGATGTGCGACATCTCACGATCGCTGAAGGCACCAACCAGCTTCAGGCGCTGCTTCTGGCACAGGGGGCTTTAGGCATCTCAGCCCTGCGGGGCTGACTGCCTAAAGCCCGGCCCGAGGCAACGCTTGCATCGGACTGCGTTGCGCCGTTGGGTGGGAACGCTCATGCAATGGCTGCACCGTCTGTGCCGTTCCGGCCCGCGCGCGTTTCAGAACGCATTCAGGCCCGTCAGGTTGCGTCCAATCACCAGTTTCTGGATCTCGGTCGTTCCGTCCGGGATTGGCATCACCTTGGCATTGCGGAAGTGCCGTTCAACGGGGAACTCCTTGGTGATGCCGTTGCCGCCGTGGATCTGCACGGCCTTGCCGGCGATTTCGACAGCCATTTCCGTCGCATACCATTTCGCCATCGAGGTCTGGGTGTCACAGCGCACGCCCAGGTCCAGAAGTTGCAGCCCGCGCTGGCACAACAGGCGCGCGGCATCCAGGTGCGTGGCCATGTCGGCCAGGTAGCCTTGAATCAACTGGTGCCCGCCGATCGGCTTACCATGTTGTTGGCGATCCTGCGCATATTTGACGGCACATTCCAACGCCGCCTGCGCAATGCCAATGCTCGTCAGGCCGACAAACACGCGAGCGCTCTCAAACAGTTTCAACGTCTGGAACAGGCCGCCGCCTGCATTACCCAGAACATGCTCGGCGGTGGTTTCCGCCCGGTCGAAAAACAATTCGCAGGTCGATGCGCCAACAAGTCCCATCTTGCGCAATTCGCGGCTCTCGTATTTGCCGGTGTCGCGGTCGACGATGACCATGGAAATACCGTCGTCCAGATTGCAGACAACGATGGCGAAATCCGACTGGGCCCCATTGGAAATCCAGAGCTTCTGGCCAGTGACGAAAATCCTGTCGCCCTCGCGGTCCGCGCGTGTCTTGACCTCGCGCACGTTCGAACCGACCTCTGGTTCGGAAATACAGGTGGCACAGATCCGTTCGCTGCGCAGGAGCGGCTTCAGATAGGCCTCTTTCTGCGCCGCATTTCCTAGGAGGTTGATCGCGAACACGGCATGACCCTGGATCAGGACCGCAATTGCCAGATCGGCCCATATCCGGGCCAATTCCTCGTAAAGGATGCCATAGGTCATCCGGTCGATTCCGGCTCCGCCGTCTTCCTCGGGGATCAGGCCGCTGATCAGCCCGAATTCCTCGACCTTGGCGAACAGGGACTTCAGGGTTTTCGCATCGGGCGGGTGGCCGAGGTTCTCGTATTTCTCGGCCAGCGGCGCGAACTCTGCCTCGGCCATCTTGCGGAAGTTTTCCAGCAACATGCGTTGCTCATCTGTATAGATTGCCTGAGCGGCGGCGATCACGTTTTCCATGGTTCTTCTCCTTGTTTCAGCGGCCCAGAATGGTGACGCAGGCGGCCGCTTCTTCTACTCCGTGCAACCCCCCGCCGTTTTCGGCGATGGCGTTCTTTGCCCCTTCGACCTGACGCGCGCCAGCTTCGCCGCGCAGTTGCGTGACCAGTTCGAAAACCTGCCCTATCCCTGTGGCCCCGACCGGGTGGCCCTTGGATTCCAATCCGCCCGAAGGGTTCACCGGAATGCGTCCGCCGATCTTTGTCTCGCCGCGCAGACTGGCGGGACCGCCCTCGCCGAATTCGACAAACCCGAGGTTCTCGATCTGGATCACTTCGCCCACGGCCGTGGCGTCATGCACTTCGGCCACCGATATATCCTCGGGGCCGATCCCGGCCTGTTCATAGGCCTCAAGCGCCGCAAGCCGGGTCAGGTGGTTCTTGTAATCTTCCGGCGGACGGTCGGTGCCCGAGCGCAGGATCGCGGCCTTGACTTTGATGGCGCGGGCGGGATCGAGGCCCAGACGTTTTATCCCCTCGCCGGTGCATAAAACGGCCGCAGCGGCCCCGTCCGAGATCGGGGCGCACATCGGCAGGGTCAGCGGATAGGTGATCGGCGGCGCGGCCAATACCTGATCGACGCTCATGGCTTCTCGGTATTGCGCCAGTGGATTATGCACGGAATGCGCATGGTTCTTGGCGGCGACGGCGGCGAACTGTTCCTGAGTTGTGCCAAAGGTCTTCATGTGCAGCCGGGCGAAGCCTGCGTAGACATCCATGAACACGCTGTAGGGCTTGGGCGATTTCGATCCTTCGGGTTCCTCGACCCCTGCACCCAGATCGGCCAGCCGTTGCGCGACCTCTTCGCTGTTGCTGACGTCCCAGCCGCTGTCGAAGGCCGAAAACATCAACGCACGGTCGTCAGAATACATCTTTTCGGCGCCCACGGCGAGACAGCAGTCGCCATTGCCGGCCTTGAGGAAATCGACTGCCAGTTTGAACCCGGTCGAGGCGCTGGCGCAGGCGTTTTCGACATTCACCACCGGAATGCCCTGAATGCCCATTTCACGCAGCGCGATTTCGCCGCGGATCATGTGCTGGCCCTCCATGTGGCCCTGCACCGCGTTCGAGAAGAATGCGCCGTCGATACGATCTGCCGTCACTCGGGCATCGGAAAGCGCGGCGGCGACGGCCTCGCCGGTCATGCCCTTCACGGTTTTGTCCCGGAACTTTCCGAACGGCGTCATCCCGACGCCAACGACGTAAATGTCCTGCATCGTTTGTCCTCCTGACCTAGTACCCGCGAAACTGCGGTTTTCGTTTTTCATTGAACGCCGACAGACCCTCGTGCATGTCCCAGGACCGCATGTGCGCGCGCAGGTTCAGCATCTCTTCGGAGAGCGCGGCGGTTTCGTCCACGTCCAGCGACCGATTGGCGACCGTCTTCATGCGGCGCAAGACTGCCGGGCTTTTGTCTGCCAACCTGTCGGCAAAGGCCTGCACCGCGTGGCGCAGGTCTTCGTCCGCGACGACATTGTTGACCAGCCCCCAGTCCATCATTTCCCGTGCCGAAACGTTCTCGCCCGAGAACAGCAGGTATTTTGCGCGGTTCAGGCCAATCCTGCGCGGCAGGATTGCCGCGCCGCCTGCTCCGGGAAAGACCCCGAAATTGGAATGTGCATCGCCGAGCTGGGCGCTTTCGGCGGCAAAGACCAGATCGCAGGCCATCACCATTTCCAGACCGCCCGCCATGGCCAGCCCGTTCACGGCGGCGATTACCGGTTTCGGGCCATGTCGCATCAGACCAAACGTGTGATCGACAAGATCCAGCAGATCCGGCTCGCCCGGCGCATGTTTGGCGCCCGCAACTTCTTTCAGATCGGCACCGGCGCAGAACGCCCGGCCAGAGCCGGTCAGGACAATTGTACGCACCCCATCGTCGGCCAGCGCCGATTCCAGTGCTGCCGCCATCTCGCGCAGCATCTGCGTTGACATTGCGTTGAGCTGTTCGGTGCGCTGGAAGGTAATCCATTCAGTTTTTGCGACCCGCTCAACGAATAGCGTCTGCTTTGCTTCACTCATGCTAAGCTCCTGATAATTATACATATTATTGGTTTTTCGCCTTGTCTTTTGCGGCGATTTGCGCTGCACTCGGGCGGACCCGCACGTGGAAAACAAAAGAGCTGGAGATTGATATGAGCACTGCACCCCTGGCCGGCCTGAAAATTCTCAGCCTTGCCGAACAGTTTCCCGGTCCCTATGCCACAATGCTGTTGTCCGACATGGGAGCCGAGGTGATCATGATCGAACGACCGGGTGTCGGCGATCCGGCCCGGCAATTTCCGCCCTTGTTCCGGGCACTGAACCGAGGCAAGCGCAGCGTTGCGTTGGATCTGAAATCGGCCGAGGGGCTGGCACGGTTTCGCGAACTGGCCAAGGAATCGGATGTCATCGTCGAAGGGTTCCGCCCTGGCAAGCTTGCGGCCTTGGGTGCCGGTTTCGAGGACATGCGCAGTGTCAACTCGCGGCTGGTTTATGTATCGATTTCGGGTTACGGGCAGGACGGCCCCTATCGTGACAGGGCTGGCCATGACCTGAGCTATGAAGGGGTTGGCGGTTTGCTGGCCGATCAGGCCGATGCAAAGCAGCCCGGCCCTGTGCCGGCGATCCCCCTTGCGGATGTTGGCGCGGCGTTGTTCGCGGCGATCGCAATCCTGTCGGCGGTGGTGTCGAACCAGCGCACAGGGCAGGGGCGTTACGTGGACGTCGCCATGTCGGATGCGGTGGTTTCGATGTTGACCGCATTCCTCGTTCCAGCCGCCAATGGCACACCGCTGGGCGAATTTATCGCCGAACCGGGCTATGGCGTATTCACCTGCAGAGACGGCAAGCTCTTGACCTTGTCCATCGCGCATGAGGACTGGTTCTGGAAACCGTTCTGCGATGTGATCGGCAGGGCGGATCTTGCGCCGTTGACAGGCCGCGACCGTGTCGCCCGCAAGGCCGCGCTGCGCGAAGAAATCGCGGCGGTTCTGGTCGGCAAGACGCGCGCCGAATGGGGCGATCTTCTGGACAAGGCGGGGGTGCCATGGGGGCCGGTCAATTCCCTGGTCGAAACGCTGGACGACCCTCATGTGCGTGCGCGCCATCTGCTGCGCACGATCACGCATGAGGGCGGCAAGGCCGAGACGTTCATTGTCCAGCCGTTGAAATTTGATGGCTTCGAAACCGCGACACCGGATCTGCCCCCTGAGCTTGGGGCAGATAATGACAGCGTTTTTTCGGACGACGCCACCTGGAGGCGGTAGCCGTCCGAATTCGGCTCTAGCAGGCAAACGAATACCCGCCATTCACCGGATAGGTCTGTCCGGTGATCCAGCTGGCGGCATCCGAGCAGAGGAACAGGATCATTCCGGCGGGGTCCTCCGGCTCGCCCAGGCGGCGGATCACATATTGCGACAATGCCCGCTTCTCGGTCTCTGCATCCGGGATCAGGTCGGCAACAGCGGGGGTTCTCGTGCCCCCCAGGGCGACGCAATTCGCGGTGATGCCGAACCGGCCACCGGCCTTGGCGATGGCCCGCATGAAGCCTGCCGCGCCGGCCTTGGCCCCGGAATAAACCGCCAGATGTGGTTCACCGACACGGCCGGCGTCGGAAATGACGGTCACAATACGCCCATAGCCACCCTTGACCATCAAGGGCATGGCGTGACGGGTGCAGTTCAGGACCCCATCGAAATTGGTGGCCATCCAGCGGCGCCATTCGGCCGGATCGGATTCCCAAAACGGGACCAGATCGTCGAGCCGCGATGTCGGCCCGGCGTTGCCCGCATTGTTGACCAGAATATCCACGCCGCCGAAGGCGTTCTGAGCTTCGGCAAACGCCGCGCCAACCGCGTCGAAATCCGAGACGTCGAACGCGAGCGGGAGAGCTTTTGCACCCGCTGCCTCCACTTCCGCGGCAACGCTTTCGGCCCGTTCGGCGTGAAAATCGTTGACAACGATGGCACCGGCTCCGTGTTCCGCCAGATAAAGCGCGGCTTGCCGACCAACGCCTTGCCCCGCTCCGGTTACAAATGCGGTACGACCTTTGATGGAAAGCAGGTTACTCATCTTCGTTCCTTTCTATCCCAGCCATCTCTTCCGGCGGCGATAGTGTTTGATATCTCGATAGCTTTTGCGCTCGCCCGATGCGGTGACGCCGAGATAGAATTCCTTGATGTCCTCGTTGTCAGCGAGCTTGTCGGCAGGGCCGTCCATCACGATCCGGCCGTTCTCCATCACATAGGCATAGTCGGCGATCGATAGCGCCGCGGCGCTGTTTTGTTCGACCAGGAAGAAGGTCGTGCCTTCTGACTTGAGCTGCTTGAGCACTTCATAAACATCCCGGATCATCATCGGGGCCAATCCCAACGACGGTTCGTCGATCGCGATGATCTTGGGGCTGGCCATCATGGCCCGGCCGATCAGCAGCAGTTGTTGTTCGCCACCAGACATGAAGCCAGAGGTGCGGTTGCGCAGGTCCGCAAGCCGGGGCATCAAGGTGTAAACATGGTCCAGGCGCTTTTTCAGCTCGGCGGAGTTGGGCACCATGTGCCCGCCGACGATCAGGTTTTGCTCTGACGTCAGATGCCGCAAAACGCGCCGCCCTTCCATCACATGGATGAGACCGTTCTTCACGACTTCCGAGGCTTCCATGTTCTGAATGGGAGTTCCGTCCAGAACGATGGACCCCGCCGAAACGGTTCCATCCTCGGATTTGAGCGTTCCCGAGATGGCTTTAAGCGTCGTGCTTTTTCCTGCGCCATTGCCACCGAGCAGAGCAACACATTGTCCCGCACGGACTGTCATGGACACGCCTTTGAGCGCCAGGATGACGTCGGAATATGTCACCTCTACGTTGTTGAGTTCCAGCATGGTCATATTGCCCGGGGCTAAGGATCAGAACGGGCGCCGCGACTGCGGCGCCCGGATTAATTCACCATTTCTCAACTTGCGGAACGTCGACACCCGTTGCCGCGATGGTGATTTTCCCATCTTTGACGGTGCCCACATTCACTTTGAGGCCTTCCAATGGGAACGGTGCTTCTGGCGTAAAGGACAAGGTCGGCAGGAACCCATGGGTTTCTTCGGTGGTGATCGGTTTGGCAAAAAGCGCCTCACGTACCATCTCTCCGGTCAGGCCCTCGGCGCCGTTCGCCTCGATCGCGTGATCGATCACGGTCACGGTATAGAGACCCTGAGATACGCCCATTGCAGTCACGACGTTCCAAGGTGCTTCGAGTCCGTAATCGGCTACCAATGTCTCGTAGAATTGTCGCGCGGGAGTGTCCTCATCGGCCGCAATCGCCATGCCGTAGGCTTCAAAGTCCCCCTCCATTTGCTCAAGCCCGCCAAGCGCGCCACCCGAGGCTGGAAGCCCGTTATGCGAACTCATCATGATCGGGATGTTCGCCCCGTTGGCCTGCAGCCCACGTTTCGCGGCAACCACGATAGAGGTGTTCGTTTGGATTACCAGCGCCTCGGCCCCGGCTCGTACAACGCGGCGCATTTGCCCCGTCAGATCGGTGGGTTGAACTTCGGTATAGATGACCTCGACGAGGTCGATCTCCTCGGGGTGCTCTTCGGCATAGAGTTCAAGGCCCTTTGCCATGTCGACATAGGCAGGCGATGCTTCGGAGGCGAGGATCGCAACCTTGAGCGGTTCGTCTCCTCCGCGCTGTTCACGCATCCAGTTCAGAAAGCCGACACTTTCGTGCGAATAGGTCGGGCGTGGGTTGAAAATCCAGGCATCCGGTTGCCAGGCAAAACCGTAGGCCGCTGTGGCCATGAACATCGGGATTTTGTCTTCCGGCAGGCGTTCGGAAAGGGCCGCGACGTCAGGCCCGCCGAGGCCGACAACCGCAATCGGGTCCAGTTCCGATTTGATCCCGGGCCAGAGACTTGCCACCTGTGCCGCGTCATAGCGGGTTTCGTAGTTTTTGTAGTTCAGCGTGACGCCAAGTTCCTTGCCGCGGGTTTCATTCCACCAGGTGAACACAGCTTCGCGTCCGCCTGCCAGGATGGGCATGATGTCAGCATAAGGGCCGGAAAAGTCCGACAGCAGGGCCAGATTATAGGTCTCTTCGGCCTGCGCCTTCAAAGGCATGGTCGCCGCGGCCGCCAAGGCAGCCGCTGCCAGTAAGCCGCGAAGACCTCGATTCGATTGGTAAGTCATATTCTTCCTCCCAGGTTTAGAGCCGCTCTATTTCTCAGTAAGGAAACGGCCAAATACGGTATGACGACTTCAGGATGTTCCAGCGGTGCATCAGCCCCTTGGGTTCGAGGATCATAAACAATGCGATCACGCCGCCAAGAACGACATTCATGCCAGCGAACACGATGTCACCGCCAAGGAATGATACCGAGTCGGCGATATTGGGGCCGACCGTCGCGATAATTTCCTGGATGATGCGGATAATGAAGACGCCGATCAGGGCCCCCACGATTGAACCCATCCCGCCGACGATGATCATCGCGACGAAGAAGATCGAGTGAAACAGGGTGAACTGGTCTACCCCCACGAAGCGGATCAGATAGGCCCAAAGCGCCCCGCCGACGCCCGCATAGAAAGCGCCGATCAGGAAGGCATTTGCCTTTGTGGCCGCGACATTGATCCCCATTATACCCGCGGCCACGTCATCATCCCTGACCGCCACGAAGGCACGGCCGAAGCGTGACCGAACGATCCCGAACGCGCCCGCCACCATGATCGCGGTCACGGCGAAATTCAGATAGAACTGCGAAGATTCGCTGACAAATCGCTGCCCGAAAAGCTCGGCCGGGGGCACGGTGATACCGTTCGATCCACCCAGCCAGGTTGACGGCAGGTTCAATACGGCAAAGTGGAACAGGAACTGAGCTGCAATCGTGGTCAGTGCCAGATAGAACCCCTTGATCCGCGCCGCGGTCAAGCCAAAGAGAAAGCCGAACAGCGCAGCCGAGAGCCCGGCCAGAGGAATGGTCAGCAGAAACGTAAGGCCGGTCTTCGAGGCCAGTATCGAGGCCGTATAGGCGCCGACCCCCATGAACGCCGCCTGACCCAGGTTGATCTGGCCCGCATAGCCGGTGCAGATCTGAAGCCCGACGGCGATGACGGCGCTGATCATCATCATATTCAGGATAGCGATGATACGGCTGCTCACCAGGTAAGGCGCCAACAGCAGTAGAGCCATGAATACGACGAGGGCCAGAAACTGCCAGCGCGTTCGGATCAAACGTCTGTCACTGCGATAGCTTGTCGGGAATACGCCAGAAGGATCCATGGATTACACCCGTTCGATTGTGCGCCAGCCGAACAGGCCGGTCGGCCGGATCAGCAGAATGGCAAGCATTATGATGTATGGAACGACACTGCCGAGCGAGCCACCGATCAACGGATCAAGGTAGTTGGTGGTCAAGCTCTGCACGATGCCGATGATTATTCCTGCCAGAATAAGCCCGCCGATGGACTCAAGCCCGGCAAAGAGCGCCACCGGCAGGGCCGCGAACCCGATATCCGAGGCCAGGAAGGTCAGCGATTTGCCGCTGAGAAAGATCATCGCACCAATTGTGGACAGGATTGCCCCGAGAACCCAGGCAACGGCAATCGAGCCTTTCACCGAAATGCCCATCGAGGAAGCTACGACGTGGTCCTCCGCCACAGCGGTCATACGGAGGCCGGACCGGGTCCGGTTGAAGAACCACGACAGGCCGACGGCCGCGACAATGGTGATGATCCCACCTATCAGGAGGTTCATCGGGATCAACATATCGCCGAGGAACAAGGGTTTCAGCGGAAAAATGATCGGGAAGGGTCTTACCGCGGGACCGAACACAAGCAGCACCAAACCGCGCAGCAGGATCAAAAGGCCGACGGTGACCATGACCATCGAGAAAACCGATTCACCGATCAGCTTTGTCAGGAAAATCCGTTCGATTGCGTACCCGACCAGCCCGGCCAGAACCAGCGAAAGGGGTATCGACAACCAAAGGCTAAGCCCCGCTTGCATCGTTGTGAACCAGACGATGAACCCGCCGATGATCACAAGCTCGCCCTGCGCGAAGTTGAACACCTTGCTGGCGCGGTAAATCACAACAAAGCCCATGGCCACCAGCGAATACAGAATGCCGATCAAAGCCCCGGTAATGATGTCATTGATGAAATAGACCATTGTCGCCGACCTCCTTTAAGATTTGGACTGCCGCTTGGCAGCCTTCGATGCGTTTTCAACATCCGACACGCGAACCGTGGTCTTGAGAACGCCTTGACGGCCGTCCTGATAGGTCACAGCGATTTCGAGATCTGTCTCGTCATCGCCAGCATAGATCGCCTCGACGAGCTTGGCATACCGTTCCTCCAGAAAGGCCCGGCGAAGCTTTCGGCTGCGGGTCAACTCGCCTTCATCCGGGTCGAGTTCCTTGGGAAAATTCGCAAAACGTGCCACGCGCGAGCCTTCGGGCAGGAGCGCATTGATGCGCGCCACTTCGCCTTTGATAAGGTCCAGAACTTCGGGTTTCTGCGAGAGATCGGTGTAGGTCGAAAAGCTGATCTTGTTCTCTTCCGCCCAACGCCCGAGAACTTCCATATCGATATTGATAAGCGCGCTGACGAAGCTCCGGGTTTCGTCGCCCAAGGTCATGAGATCCTTGATGAAGGGGCTATACCGCAACCGCGTTTCGATGAATTGCGGCGGATAGCTGTGCCCATTTGCCAGGCGGCGCATATCCTTGACACGGTCAAAGAACAAAAGCTCGCCGTCGTCGGTCATCGACACCGCGTCACCGGTCTTGTACCAACCGTCTTCGGTCAATTCCTCTGCGGTCTTTTCGGGCTTGCCGTGATAGCCACCGAAGCCCGATCCGCCACGCACCTGAAGCTCACCTTCGTCCGAGACCCTGTATTCCAGAGGTTCGCCGTAGTTCGTGTTGCTTTGCATCCAACTGCCGCTGGTTTCCAGCTGATAGCTTTCGCCGACATGCGCGGTCAGAAGGCCGATTTCGGTCGCGCCATACACGTTGCGCAGTTTGACGCCCATAGCGTGGAACATACGAAAGACGTCAGGCGCCATCAGGGCGCCGCCGCTCATGGCGTTTTTGGCCTTGCCAAGGCCAAGATTGTCGCGAAGGTGATGCAGCACCAGCGCTTCGGCAAAAGGAAGTTGCAGGCGCGCGGCAAGGCTGGGGTTGCGTCCTTCAAGCCGTTCCACATAAACGTCGTGGCCGACCTTCATGCCCCAGTTGTACATCGCATTGCGGATTTTGCCCGCCCCCAGCATCCGGGCCTGAACGATAGAGGCCAGGTTTTCCCACTGGCGCGGGCTGAACACCAGTGCGTCAACCGCCAATTCTCGAATATTGGTCAGCACATCTTCGGGACCTTCGGGGAAATTGACGACCATGGGCGCGATCAGCCCGATTGACAGGCCGAAGATCTGTTCGGTCACCCAGGCGGGGGAAATGTAGGTCAGGTATTCGGTGCCTGGCGCGATTTCGATTGCCCCCATCACCCGCGAGCAGTTGTCGAACAGGTAGCGATGGCTGATGACAACGCCCTTGGGTTTTCCCGTGGTCCCCGAGGTATAGGACAGCAAGGCGGTATCGTTCGCCCGTCCGCGTTTTACATGTTCTTCAAATCTGGCAGGTTCCTTGGCGTGGATCTGACGTCCTGCCGCGCTCACATTTTCGAACGAATGCAACAGGGGATGATCGTAGCCCCATAGACCGGAGTCATCCCAGTAAACTATCGCCAGCGCACCCGAATACTTGGCCGCGATCTTGATGCATTTGTCGACCTGCTCCTGATCCTGCGCCAGAAAAATCCGCGTTTGCGAATCTTCGGCCAGATACCGGATCTCTTCGGCGTTCTGATCCGGATAGACGGACAGGACTTTGCCGCCCAGTGATTGGACGGCGTATTCAGCCCAGAAATGTTCGGGTTCGTTTTCGCCGATCATCATAACGGATTCGCCAGCCGACAAGCCAAGGTTCTCCAACCCGAGAGCCAGGGCACGAACCCTGTCAAGCACATCGGCCCAGGTGAATTCACGCCAGATGCCCAGGCGCTTGTGCCGTTCGGCGAGGTTGTTCGGTGTAAACGTCGCACGCGCGAGCAAAACCTGCGGCAGGGTTTCGCTATGTGTCACTGCCGGGTCCGAAAAGACCATTGCCGTTCTTTGTTTAACCATCCCGCTACCCCAGATATGCCTTGATCACAGCCGGGTCCTTCTGGATTTCTTCCGGGGTGCCTTCAGCGATGACCCGCCCGAAGTCCAGCACCACAATCCGGTCGGCAAGATCCATGACGACGCCCATGTCGTGCTCGACCAGAACCACCGGAATCTTGCGCGCCTCGCGCACATCGAGAATGAAGCGAGCCAGGTCTTCCTTTTCTTCCGAGTTCATGCCGGCCATCGGTTCATCCATCAGAAGGATCGACGGTTCCTGCGCCAATGCACGGCCCAGATCGACACGCTTGCGCAGCCCATACCCCAACGTGCCCACGGGCCGGTTGCGGATTGCCTCGATCTCGAGAAAATCGATAATCTCTTCGGCGGCCTCGCGGTGTTCCGATTCCTCGCGCATCACGGGACCGAACTGGAAAAAGGCCTGGATCACATTCGATTTCATCAGCATGTGACGGCCGATCATGATGTTTTCCACCACGGTCTGCCCGGCAAAAAGATGGGTGCCCTGAAACGTCCGCGCCAGACCGCGCCGGGCGATCTGATCAACACGCAGGCCGGTCACGTCCTGCCCGGACAATTCGACACGGCCCTTCTGAGGACGATAAAAGCCCGCGGTAACGTTCAGAAGTGATGTTTTCCCGGCACCATTCGGGCCGATGATCGCAAGCAATTCATCGTCGGCCACGGAGATGCTCACATCGTCGAGCGCCGTCACACCGCCAAATTTCAAAGTTGCACCACGCACCGCAAGCGGTGACGATACGAGCCTGTCATTCGTGGTCATGTTGCAGCCCGCGCCTCTTCCCGACACATTATGGAGTCGTGCATAGCCTGACCGCACGGTTGTCCGTTGGTTACGAGTTTTCCTCGCATCGTTCCTCCTCCCACCTCTTCATTCAGAGGTTTGCCTGGTCTAATTGCCAAGCCTCTCTGCGCAGCCTATCGGGTGTTAGAAAATTTGGTCAACAACTGAATCCGCTACGGCGGAAAACTGATCAGACAGCCGCGTACTCAGCGGAAAAGCTTCGAAGACCGTTTTGATCCTGACACCAGACTGTCCCGGAAGCGCCGGTCCCTTCATTGTGCAGTTGCAATTCGCAGGGCAGGGTGAGTGGCGCGAGTCCGCGAAAAGAAAACCGGTGGGGCGATGTTTTCAACGCATCCGCCGCCAGATTCAGAAGTAGCGTGGCTTGCAAGGGGCCATGCACAACAAGCCCGGAATAGGCTTCGGTTTCGGTGGCGTAGATGTGGTCATAGTGAATGCGATGGGCATTGAACGTCAGCGCCGAATAGCGAAACAGCAGAACAGGATCCGGGGTCAGGGTCGATCTGAGCGTGGTGGAATCGCCCGCGTCAGGTGCGCTCTCGACCATGCGGGGGGAGGAAATCTCACGATAAACGATCGTTTGCTGCTCCCGGACACAAAGCCGGTTGCCACTCAGATACTCATGTTCAACGATCACAAAGACCAATGGTCCACTGCGGCCCTGCTTGGCCGTTATGTCCCCGATCACCGAGCGGCGGGTGATGGTTTCGCCGGTCTTCAGCGGCGCGATATGTGTAACATCGCCGCCGGCCCACATCCGGGCGGGCAGCGGAACAGGGGGCAGAAATCCACCCCTCGCGGCATGGCCATCTTCGGACAGGGCGGTCGCTGGCACGGTATCAAGGGCAATACACCAGTGAATTCCCAGCGGGACATCGCCCGCTCCGTCCCAAAGATGCGGACCGAGCGTGGCGCGGAATTTGTCGATCAGCCCCTCCGTCAGAACATCTTCCTTGGTCTCGGTGCGTCCCAGCCAGGGCGCCAGCGCGTCAAGGTCGATCTCACCCATAACCCTGGCCTTCAGAACGATCTTGGCATGCCGAGGATATGTTCTCCGACATATGACAGGATCAGGTTGGTCGAGATCGGGGCGACCTGATAGAGGCGCGCCTCGCGGAACTTGCGCTCGACATCGTATTCCCGTGCGAAACCGAAGCCGCCATGGGTCTGGATGCAGGCATTGGCCGCTTCCCAGCTGGCCTCCGAGGCCAGCAGCTTGGCCATATTCGCCTGCGCTCCGCAATCCAGCCCGGCATCAAACCGCCTGCAGGCTTCAAAGCGCATCAGATTGGCGGCCTCAATGTTCACATAGGACCTCGCGATAGGGAATTGCACGCCCTGATTCTGGCCGATAGGACGGTCAAAGACCACGCGGTCACCGGCATAGGCGCGGGCCTTGTCAACGAACCAGTATCCATCACCGATACATTCCGCTGCAATCAGGGTCCGTTCGGCATTCAGCCCGTCAAGAATATGGTAAAACCCGCGCCCCTCGGTGCCGATCAGGTTCTCGGCGGGGATTTCCAGGTTGTCGAAAAACACTTCATTGGTTTCGTGGCCGGGCATGTTGGCGATGGGGCGGACCTCCATCCCGTTGCCGATGGCCTCTTTCAGATCGACCATGAAGATCGACAGGCCCTGCGACTTTTTCTTGACCTCGCTCAGCGGCGTGGTGCGTGCCAGCAGGATCATCAGGTCAGAATGCTGGATGCGGCTGATCCAGACCTTCTGGCCGTTGATCACATAGCGGTCGCCCTTTTTCACCGCCGTGGTCTTGAGTTTGGTGGTGTCGGTCCCGGTTGTCGGTTCGGTCACGGCCATGGATTGCAGGCGCAACTCGCCGCTGGCAATACCGGGCAGGTATGTCTGCTTTTGCTCATCCGAACCATGTCGCAGAAGCGTGCCCATGTTATACATCTGCCCGTGGCAATGGCCCGCGTTTCCGCCGCAGCGGTTCACCTCCTCCATGATGATCGAGGCCTCGGTCAGGCCCAGGCCTGAGCCGCCGTATTCCTCGGGGATCATTGCGGCAAGCCAACCCTCGCGGGTCAGCGCATCCACGAACTCCTCAGGATAGGTTTCGCGGCGATGATATTCGGGCGGAAACTGTGCGCAGAGCGCGCGCATGGCGTCGCGCAGGTCGTTATGAGTGTCTGGGGCTGACGTCTGCATCGGTTACTTCGCTCCCGGACCCGACGTTTCAAGAATTTCCTGCTCGGCACGCTGCCAAAGCTCATAGGAAATCGGGTTTTCGCTCTCTTCGAGGATATGACCGACCAGACCGATGGCGCGTGCCATGACGCCAAAGCCCCGCACGATCTTCCAGGGGAAGCCAAATTCACAGCAGATTGCTCCGATCGCCCCCGTGGCGTTGATCGGCAGCATCTTGCCGGATTTTTCTTCGGCCACGGCCTGAATTTTCTGGATCAACTCGATGTATTCGCCGGACTTTCCGTTTTCCGCCGCGATTTCGAACAGGCGCGGGGCGCGCGGATCGACCGGTTTGTGCACCGGATGTCCGAGCCCCGGCACGATCATCTTGCGGGCGCGGAATTTTTCTACCGTCTCGACGGCCAGCGCATCCAGATCGACACCGGTGCCCAACTTGTCCTGTGGCAGTGCCTCGTAAAGCATCTTCGAGGCACCCTCCATCGAGCCGACAAAGACGGTGCCCAGCCCGCACAAGCCAGCCGCCACAGCCGCCTGAAGCGATTCCGGCGCCCCCATATAGGTCATCCGCGCCGCCAGGGCCGAGGGCGTGATACCATGTTCGACCAAGGTAATGACGATGGCGTTAAAGACGCGGCTTTCCTCGGGCGTGGCCTTGCGACCCGTCAACTGCAGAAACGCCAGATCGCCGAGGTTCATGTGGCCCAGGATCTCGTTGGGCAGATCGAGCCCACGCACGCTGATCTTGTCAGGGGTGCTCCAGGCAATGCTGGAGCTGATTTTTTCTTTGCGTTTTCCCATTAGACCGGATCCCATGAAAAGACATCCGCCGAAACTTCGAGCGGCGTGAACTGCGATTTGAGCGCGGGAATGGCGCGCTCGGCGATTTCATCGGCGGTCCAGCCATCACCGGAATGAACCGACCGCACCGGGCGGGGCTGGTTGAACAGGAAGATCTCGTTCTTGCGAACCGCAAAGATTTGTCCGGACACGTCGGCTGCGCGGTCGCTCATCAGGAAACAGGCCATCGGTGCAACCTTGGCCGGTGTCATCTCCTTGATCTTTTCGACCCGTGCCACCTGTTCCGGGGTGTCTGTCTTGATCGACGAGATCATCCGGCTCCAGGCGAAGGGCGCGATGCAGTTTGACCGCACGTTCCAGCGTTTCAGGTCGAGCGCGACCGATTTGGAGAAGGCCGCGATGCCCAGTTTTGCCGCCGAATAATTCGCCTGCGCCAGATTGCCGATCAGCCCCGAGGTCGAGGTCATGTGCACCAGAGCACCGCCCTCTTGCTCGCGGAAAAAATCGGCCGCCGCGCGGCTGGTGTTGAAGGCGCCGTAGAGATGGACCTTCACCACCGCGTCGAAATCCTCGTAGGTCATCTTGTGGAAGAACCCGTCGCGCAGGATGCCGGCGTTGTTCACCACCGCGTCGATGCGGCCGAATTCCCTGACACCTGCCTCGATCATCGCGCGCGCGGCGTCCGGATCGGTGACGTTGCCGCCATCGGCGATCGCATCGCCGCCCGCCGCCTTGATCTCTTCGACGACTTTCTGCGCCGCGGTTTCTGTCTGACCGGTGCCTTTCAGGGACGCGCCCAGATCGTTGACCACGACGGCGGCGCCTTCTGCGGCTGCCATCAAGGCGATGTCGCGCCCGATCCCACCGCCGGCCCCGGTGACCAGAACGACCTTGCCGTCAAGTGCTTTTGTCATCCTCTTTCTCCCTCAGCGTGACTTGCGGTATTTGTCCAGGCCGCCGGTATGCATGACCCGGCCCATGAGCGGCACGCCGATGATCTCTTCCGCTTTGACCGCCGCTGCGATCAGCTTTTCCAGATCAATGCCGGTTTCGATGCCGAGTTCGTGACACAGGAACACTGCATCCTCGGTGCAGACATTTCCTGCGGCCCGCGCGTGGCCGTGGCCCGCGAAAGGACAGCCGCCAAGACCGGCGACCGAGCTTTCGAACATGTCCACGCCCATCGACAGGGCGGCATAAACGTTGGCGATCCCCAGCCCACGTGTGTCATGGATGTGCATACCGATGCGCGCCTCGGGCGCCAATTCGCGCAGGGCGCCGATCATGCGTTTGACCGCCTCGGGGTTTCCCCAGCCCATTGTGTCGGCGATCACAAGGATCGGCACGGGGATGTCCTCTTCCTCGCACAACTGAAGAATGAAGCGGAAATCGTCCAGAATGCGTTCTTGGGGGATGGGGCCCTCGAGGTTGCAGCCGAAGGCGGTCATCACATAGGCCGCGTCGACCGTATATCCTTCTTCCTTGTAAAGACGGACCCAGTCACGTTGTTTTTCCCGCATCTCCGCCGAGGAACAATTGTTGTTCGATTGGGCGAATGCCTCGGAGGGATAGAACAGCAGACGCGGGTCGATATCGACCTCATGCGCGGTCAGGGCCTTGCGAAACCCTTTGTCGTTCAGCCACAGCGATGTGTAATTCACGCCCGGTTCGCGCTTGATACGCTGGAACAACTCGCCGGTGTCGGCCATTTGCGGCACGTATTTCGGGCTGACGAAACTGCCAACCTGAATGCGCTTCAGACCGGTTTCGCTGAGCATGTCGATCAGTTCGATCCGCTCTTCGATCGGATAAATCTTCTTCTCGATCTGAAAACCCTCACGCGGGCCTTCTTCGCGAAACTCGACGAATTTGGGAAAGTCGCTCATTTCATCGCTCCTCGGATGGCAGAATCTCGGCGATGACTTGGCCACGATCGACCATGTCTCCATTCGAGACGGATATATTGCTGGCGATCCCGGCCGCGGCCGCCCGGATCGAGATTTCGAGTTTCATGGATTCCATGACCGCGACCACTTCGCCTTCGGCCACGCTCTGACCATCGGAGACCTTGATTTCGACAATCATTCCGGTCAGCGGAGAGGTCACGGCGCGATCCGCCGCGGCATCGCCGCCGGCAAAAGCAAGGGGCGCGGCGGGGCGGAAGACCAGGCGACCTTCGGGCGTGTCCAGTTCGATCACGCCCGCGTGCAGGCGCGCGTCGATCAGATGGACGGTGTCGCCTTCGCCGACACGCCAACGGCCCGGGGTCAGTTCACATGCCGACAGTGTCAGCGCCTCGCCGTTTTCCGAATGGACGGTGTACTTGGCGCCCGGTTTGACAGGGCCGATGCGCAGTTCTTCGGATACCTCGTCAGAATCGGTAAGCGTCACGCGCTGCCCCGCTTCAATCGCATCACCGCCCAGGCCAAGCCGCCAGCCGGTAAAGGCATCACGGTTGGTCCAGGGATTGGCGTTTGTGTCGCTGCGCGACTGGGTCACGAAGAGAATGGCAGCGGTCGCTTTCCACAGATCGGGGCGGGTCAGTCCGGGTGCTTGTGTCAACTCATCCAGCCTGCCGTCGATCCAGCGGGTATGCACCTGCATCCGTTCGAATTCATGGTTTCGCGCCAGCGCCGTTAGAAAGGCGCGATTGGTCTCGACACCTTCGACCGCGACATGATCAAGCGCCGTGGCCAGACGTGCCAATGCGGTTTCCCGGTCGGGCGCGTGCACGATCAGCTTGGCGATCATCGGGTCGTAATAAGGCGTGACCGCATCGCCTTCCTCGACGCCGCTGTCGATACGCAGGCCCGACGGCAGGCTGAGCGTGGTCAAGGTGCCGGTCGAGGGGGCGAATTGCATCGCCGGATCTTCGGCATAGAGCCGCGCTTCGACCGCGTGGCCGTTGATCTTGAGGTCATCCTGCACCAGCCCAAGGCCCGCGCCTTCGGCAATGCGCAGGTGAAGCGCGACAAGGTCCAGTCCGGTGATCGCTTCGGTGACGGGATGTTCCACCTGAATGCGCGGGTTTACCTCAAGGAAGAAATACTCGTCTCCCGCGACCAGAAACTCGACCGTGCCCAGCCCGCGATAGTCCAGCGTTTCACCAAGGCGCACCGCGTCGCGCGCGATGTCTTCCAGAAGCGTCCGGGGCAGACCCCAGGCCGGGGCTTCCTCGATGACCTTCTGGTGACGGCGCTGAAGCGTGCAATCGCGTTCGAACAGGTGCACCACATGACCCTTGCCGTCACCTGCGATCTGCACTTCGACATGGCGCGCATCGGGCAGGAAGCGTTCCAGCAGCAGCCCTTCGGAACCAAAGGTGGATTTCGCCTCGCGCAGCGCGCCTTCGATGTCCTCGACCAGTGTGGTTTCGTCGGTGACGAGCCGTTGTCCGCGCCCACCACCGCCGCCGACAGCCTTGAGCAGGACCGGCAGGCCCATTTGGCGCACCTCGTCGGCGATTTGCCGGGGATCCGACCGCGCGCCTTCCGCGCCCGAAATCACCGGGACGCTGGCCGCCACGGCGGCTTCCTTGGCGCTGGCCTTGTCCCCGAAACGTTCAAGCGTCGCCGGCGTCGGCCCCATGAAGATCATGCCGGCGGCTTCGACCGCGCGGGCAAAATCGGGGTTTTCGGCCAGAAAGCCGTAACCGGGATGGATCGCATCCGCGCCCACCGATTGCGCAGCGGCAATCACCGCGTCGATTTTCAGATAGCTCTCGGATGCAGGCCCGGCACCGATACAGACAGATTTGCCGATCTCGCGGACATGCAGGGCATTGGCGTCGGCCTGCGAATGTATGCCGACAGGTGTGATACCCTTGGCCCGCGCAGTGCGCGCGATCCGGCAGGCAATTTCGCCGCGGTTGGCGATCAGAAGCGTCTTGATTTTCACGGTTCGCTCCTCACATCCTGAACACGCCGAAGTTGGTATCGACCTTGGGTCTGCGCGATGTCACATCCAGCATCAGCGCCATGACGTGGCGGGTCTCGCAGGGCTCGATCACGCTGTCGATCCAGAGGTTGGAGGCAAAATTATAGGCCCCCTGGAAATCCTCGTATTCCTTGCGGATCGGTGCCTTGAAGGCTTCCTCCTCCTCTGGGGTCCAGCTTTTGCCTTCGCGTTCGTTGATCTGCGCGCGGACCTGAGCCAGCACGCTGGCGGCCTGTTCCGGCCCCATGATTGCCGACCGTCCCGTCGGCCAGGCGAACATTGCGTCCGGCTGGAACGGGCGGCCCAGCATCGCCAGGTATCCGGCCCCGTAAGAGCCACCGGTGATGATTGTGAATTTCGGCACCCGGGCCGAAGACATGGCCGTGATCATCTTGGCGCCAGCCTTGGCAATGCCCATCTGCTCGACCTCGCGGCCCACCATGAAGCCGTTCACATCGGCCAGGAACAGCAGCGGAATATCACGCTGGACGCAGAGATTGATGAAATGCGTCGCCTTCAGCGCGGCTTCGACGAAAAGCACGCCTGTATTGGCGATGATCCCGACCTCGTGGCCGTGGATGCGCCCCCAGCCGGTCATGATCGTGTCGCCATAAAGCGGCTTGAATTCGTGAAAATCGCTGTCATCCACCAGCCGGGCGACGATCTCGCGGTTGTCGGTCGGCACCTTGGGGTCGCGGCTGACGAGACCATATATTTCCTCGACCGGATAGGCAGGTTCACGCGGCGTTTCCGGCGTCTTGCGGGGCAGGGGCTTTTCGCCCAGGTGTCGGACGATATCGCGGGTGATGGCCAGAGCGTGGGCGTCGTCCTCGGCCAGATGGTCGGTCACGCCGGAGACAGAACAATGCATCTTGCCGCCGCCCAATGTCTCGGCATCCACTTTTTCGCCGGTCGCGGCAAAGGTCAGCTCTGGTCCGCCCAGGTACATGAAGCCCTGGCCGCGCACGATGACCACCTCGTCGCAGAGCGCGGGGATATAGGCACCACCTGCGGTGCAGGGCCCCATGACCACGGCGATTTGCGGCACACCGTCACCCGACATGCCGATCTGTTGGTGAAAGATGGACCCGAACTGGCCTTCGTCGGGGAAAAGGTTGGCTTGGTCGGGCAGGAAGGCCCCGCCGGAATCCACGAGCGTGATAACAGGCAGGCGGTTTTTCCAGGCGATCTTTTGTGCCCGGACATGTTTGCGGCAGGTGATCCCGAAATAGGTGCCGCCTTTCACTGTAGCATCGTTGGCGATGATCATGCACTGGCGGCCTTCGATCACTCCGATACCGGTGATGATGCCGGCGCCGGGCGGAACACCCTTGTGCATGTTCAGTCCGGCCAGCTCGCCGAGTTCCAGAAAGGGTGTGCCCGGATCGATCAGACGCTCAATCCGTTCGCGGGGCAGGATCTTGCCTTTTTCCACATGACGTTCGCGCGCCATTTCGGGGCCGCCGACGCGCTGTGTGAGCCGGAGGGCATGCAGTTCATCGACCTTTTCGCGGTAAGACGCGTCGTTGGCGCGGAAGTCGTCCGACGCAGTGTCGAGAAGGGATTTCATTCTAGTCATGGCAGGTCTGGATATTTCCTGAGAACGAAGGCGACCTTCGCGGCGCCGGGTTTTTCAAAAGTGTCGGCCGCAACCAGGTGAACGTCGGCCTTGAAGACCAAGGAGTCGCGCAGCCGCTGCTCGATTTTCTTTTTGAGGGTGACGTCATCGGCCGGATCGCGATCGGGGCCGCGTTCGACAATCACCGTCAGCGCGCCCTGCGTGGTGTGGCCCTCGAAATCGGCCACGATTCGCATGACGCCGTTGGTGTCCGGCACCATTTCGGTAATGATGCTGTTGATCGCCGACGGGAAGACATTGGCCCCGCGCACGATCAGCATGTCGTCGGTGCGGCCGGTGCAGCGGATCTTCGGTCCGGTGCGGCCGCAGGAGCATTCGGTATCGATCACTTCGATATAATCGCCTGACCGGAACCGCACGAGCGGGCTCGCCTGGCGGCCGAGCGCGGTATAGACCATCTCGCCTTCTGCGCCTTTTTTCCAGGGAATGATCCTGCCGCTCTCCGGGTCGAGCAGCTCGGTCAGGACATAATCCATGTTGACCATGTGCATACCCGACTGGGCGTCGCACTCGGCCCAGTATGTCACGCCCAGATCGGTGCCGCCCAGCATCTCGGTGCATTTCGCACCCCAGGCCTTTTCGATCTTTGCCCGAATTGCGGGAATGCCGCCGCCGGGTTCGCCGCCGACGATCACGCGCTCGACACCCAGTTCGCTGGCCTTGCAGCCAAGCACCTCGGGAGCCTTTTCGGCCAGGTGCAGCACAAAGTTCGGGGCGCCGACCACGCAACGCGGGCGGGTGTCGGCGCAGGCGCGCAGCAGCCGTTCCGCACCGCCATCGGCGCCCACCGGCACATCGATCGTGCCCATGTACTGCAATCCCTGCATCACGGGGATGCCGCCGACAAAGCCCTTGGCGAGCGAAAATGCGTGCAGCACCATATCGCCGGGACGCACGCCATTGGCAAAGAAACAGCGCGCTGTCATCTCGTGCCACATCTCGGCGTCGGATTCTGTCAGGGCCACATATGATGGGCTGCCGGTCGTGCCCGACGAGGCCTGCATCTGGATGATTTCCGACATCGGCGCGGCACGGTGCTTGCCAAAGGGCGGCTCGGCGGCCAGGCTTTCGCGGATCTCGGTCTTGTAGGTATAGGGCAGTTTTTGCAGGTCTTCGATGGTGCGGATATCGTCGAAGTCCACACCGGCCTCGGCGAACTTTTCCTGATAGAAGGTCGAGTTCGCCTTGAGATACGCCATCTGATCGCGCAGCCGCTCTTCCTGAATACGGCGCACCTCGTCGAGCGGTGTGCCCTCGATCGCGTGCCAGAAGCGATCATTTGCCTTGTCGGCGGCATCCTCCCGCCGGAAGCGCATTCCAAATTGCATGTCGTTCTCCATGTCGGGCAGAGCGATCAATAAGACCGCGGCAGACCCATGACCTTTTCGCCGATGAAGCTGAGGCACAGCTCGCGGTTCACGGGCGCCGTGCGCAACAAGCGCACCAGCGGGTACATCTCGTAAAGCCCCGTATCCTCGGTGAAGCCCGATCCGCCATGCGCCTGCAGCGCGGCGTCCACCGCTTCGATCCCGGCTTCGGCGGCGGCGTATTTTGCCATGTTTGACGACGCCCCTGCCGGCAGTTTGTTGTCAAACTCCCATGCCGCGCGACGGGTCATCAGGCTGGCCATCTCGACCGCTGTGTGCGCCTTGGCCATCGGGTGCTGCACGCCCTGGTGCGCACCGATGGGTTGGCCGAACACATTGCGCTCGGAGGCATAGGCCACGCCCTTGTTCAGGGCGAACCGGCCGATGCCGCAGCACAGGGCGGCCAGGATGATACGCTCGGGGTTGAGGCTGTCGAACAGGATCGAGAACCCTTCGTCCACCTCGCCGACCACATCCTCGGGGCCGAGATCCACCTCGTCGAAGAACAGGGTCCACTGTTCCTCGGGCAGGGGGATCGAGATCTTCACCCGCTGCTTGTCGACGCCTTTTTTCTTCAGATCCACGGCGAACAGGGTAAAGCCGTCGGTCTTGCGGCTGACCTCGGTATGCGGCCTGGTCCGCGCCACCACGAGGCAGTAGTCGGCCACTTCGGCCCCGGTGATGAAGGTCTTTTCGCCCGACAGGCTGAACCGGTTGCCTCGACGCTTGGCCAGCGTAGTGGCCTTCATCGTGTTCGACCCGGCCCCCGGTTCGGTGATCGCGAAACAGAACTGGATATCACCGCGGCAGGCGGCCGGCAGCAGCTCTTTCTTGTGGAATTCGCTCCCGTGGCTGGCGATATGGGCCAGCGACATGGTCGGCCCGACCACCATCATCAAAAGCGGAATGCCGTGATTGGCGGTGCCTTCCATGAACAGGGCCATTTCGGTCATGCCAAGGCCCGCGCCGCCATATTCCTCGGGCACCATGATGCCGAGGAAGCCGTCATCGGCGATCTGGCGGAACATTTCGTGCGGAAACTCGTGCTTGCGCGCGTGTCTCAGCCAGTAATCGTTGTCGAACTTCTGCGCCAGTTGGCCGCCATACTCGTAAATCTGGCGTTGTTCGTCGTTCAAAGTGAAATCCATGTTCTGTCCTCAGGCCTTGAATCTGGGGGCGCGCCGGTTCTCGAATGCGTCGAGGCCCTCGGCCACATCATCGCTGGGCAGTGCACGCACCGCGGCATCGCGCTCAAGCCGCATCTGCTGGTCGATACCAAGGTCCGCGCCTTCGCGCGCCAACCGCTTCATCTCGGCGATGCCGGGACGTGAACGGGTGGCGATTTTCTCGCAGTATTCCAGCGCGGACTTGTGCAGGTCCGCATCCGGCACGATGTAGTTGACCAATCCGGCCTCTTTGGCCTCGTCCGACTTGAGCCAGCGGGCCGAGAACATCAGGTCGAGCGCCCTGCGCTGCCCCATCAGCCGTGTCAGCCGCTGCGAGCCACCCCAACCGGGAATCAGCCCGAATTGCGCATGCTGATCGCCAAACTGGGCGCTTTCGGCCGCGAAACATACATCGCATGCCAGCATCAGTTCGATCCCGCCGGCCAGACACAACCCCTGCACTGCCACCACGACAGGGAGGGAGGAGGTTTCGAGCGCACGCAGGTTGCTCATGCCAAAGGCGATGAAATGGTCCAGCGCGGCGGGATCGTTCAATTTACCCTTCACTTCCCCCAGATCGGCGCCGGTGCAAAAGTGCTTGCCCTGCGCCCGGATGAGGATCGCCCGGATATCCGGGTTCGCCTCGAATTCCGACCGCGCCGCAGAAATGCGCTCATGCACGCCAAGTGAAAGGCAATTGAATTTCTCGGGGCGGGCCAGTTCGATGATACCGGTTTTGCCCTCGGAAGTGACGACGATGGGGTCGCTCATTTCACGGCTCCCTTCGCCTTCTTGTCATACTGCAGCGCCATCCGTCCGACCTTCTCGCGGGCAATCACAAGCTTCTGGATCTGCGCGGTGCCGTCACCGATCTGCAGGCCGAGCACATCGTTGTAGCGCTGGTGGTGGGGCAGGTCGGTTGTGTAGCCGTAATGTCCGTGCAGGATCAGGCACTGGTGCAGGATCTCGCAGGCGGTTTTGGGCAGGTACCATTTGCACATGGCGGCCTGAGAGGTGTGGGGCAGGCCACGGTCGCGCAGGTCCAGCGTGTAATAGCAAAGCTGGCGCATCATGGTCAGTTGTGTCTCGGCCTCGGCTAAGGGAAAGCTGACACCCTGATACTGCACGATCGGGGCTCCGAATGCCTCGCGCTCCTGAACGTAGGCCCAGGTTTCATCCACCGACGCTTGCGCGGCCCCCAGGCACTCCAGCCCGATCAGTGCGCGGGAATAGTCGAAGCCCGCCATGATCGTGCCAAAGGCACGGTCCTGTTCCGCCATCATATTTTCGGCCGGCACGAAAACATCGTCAAAGAACACCGACCCGCGCCCGACAGGCTTGGTGCCGATGTCGTCAAAATGGGTGCGCTTGATGCCTTCCTGGTTCAGATCGACGAAAAAGGCGCTGACCCCGCGTGAGCCGCCGTCAGGATCGCCGGTACGGGCAAAGACGACCGCCGCATCCGCCTGACTGGCAAAACTCATGGATGTCTTTTCACCGTTCAGCCGCCAGCCGTTGCCGGATTTCTCGGCCCTCAGAATCAGGTTCGCCGCATCCGAACCGCCGCGCGGCTCTGTCAGGCCCAGGCCAATGACAGCATCACCCGAAACAACCTTGGGCACCCATTCCGACGCGATGTCCTTGGAGGCATGTTTGGCAACCATTCCGCCCATGAGAGAGCCCAGAAGCTGCACATAACTTGCGTTGAAATCGGCATAGGCGATCTCTTCGACGATCAGCCCTGACGTGACAGAGCTTTCGCCGAGTCCCCCGAATTCCTCGGGCAGATCGGCCCCGATCAGCCCCAGTGCGCCCATCTCCTTGATCAGCGCACGGTCGAATGTATGGCCGCTGGCGCGTTCTTGATATGTGGGCGCTAGCTTTTCAGTTGCGAAGCGCTTTGCGGTCTCGCGAAACGCCTTCTGATCGTCTGTAGGCTGGAATTGCATCGGTGCTCCTCCCCATGAGCGAAAATCTTCTTTCCAAAAAAATCTAACAAATGTTAGAATGCAGATCAAGCGTAGTTTTGAGGAGGATGCCCACAGTGGAAAATAAGCCAACGGAGAGCTTTGGGACCATGCTCTCGCCCATCCGCGCAGGCCGGCATACATTGCGAAATCGTGTCATCATGGGGTCGATGCACACGCGGTTGGAAACCGAGCCTGACGGCATAGCCAAACAGATCGCGTTTTACGCCGAGCGTGCGCGGGGGGAGGCGGCGATTCTGGTCACCGGCGGGTTTTCGCCCAATGCCGAGGGCATATTCGATCCAGAAGGTCCGCGAATCGATGATCCGGAAGAAGCGCTTGACCTGCGCCCGATCTGCGAGGCGGTGCAGGCCGAAGGCAGCCTGATCTGCGCGCAACTCCTCCACGCCGGGCGCTATGCCAAGATCGAAGGCTGTGTGGCCCCGTCGCCGATCCGCGCCCCGATCAACCGTTTCATCCCGCGTGAAATGACCGAAGCCGACATTCTCCGTACCATCGAGGATTTTGCCGTGGCGGCCGCCAATGCGCAGGCCGCAGGCTTTGATGGCGTCGAGATCATGGGGTCCGAGGGATACCTGATCAACGAATTCACCGTCACCCATACCAACAAGCGCCAAGACGACTGGGGCGGCAGCGCCGCGAACCGCCACCGATTCCCGGTCGAGATCGTGCGCGCGGTGCGCGAACGTTGCGGCCCCGACTTTCTGGTCATCTACCGGATTTCGGCGGCCGATCTGATCGAGGGCGGCGCGCCCGCCGATGAAATTGCCGCACTGGCCCGCAAGATCGAGGCCGCAGGTGCGGATATTCTGAACACCGGCATCGGCTGGCACGAGGCCCGCGTGCCGACGATCGCCTATCCGGTGCCGCGCGGTGCCTGGCGCAAGGCGGCAGCCAACGTGAAAGCGGCCGTGTCGATCCCGGTGGTCGCCTCGAACCGGATCAACACACCCCAGCTTGCCGAAGACATACTTGCCTCTGGCGATGCGGACATGATCTCGATGGCGCGCCCGTTTCTGGCCGATCCGCATTTCGTGAAAAAGGCGCGAGAGGGCCGCGCGGACGAGATCAACACCTGCATCGCCTGCAACCAGGCCTGTCTGGATTTCATCTTTTCTGACCGGCCGGTCGGATGTCTGGTCAATCCAAGGGCCGGGCGTGAAACGGAATTCCGGGATACGCCAGCCGACACGCCAAAGAAAGTGGCCGTCGTTGGCGGTGGTGCCGCGGGCATGGCCACAGCCGTCGAGGCGGCGCGGCTGGGCCATGCTGCCACGCTGTTCGAGGCGCAGGACAAGCTGGGCGGTCAGCTGAATCTGGCCCGCGCCGCACCCGGCAAGGACGAGTTCGACGAAACCCTTCGGTATTATGCCGGTCAGATGCAGAAACACGGGGTCACGCAGCGTCTGGGGCAGCGTGCTGACGTGAGCGATCTTGAAGGCTTCGACCATGTGGTCATCGCCACCGGGGTCACGCCGCGGATTCCCGACCTGCCGGGTATCGACCATCCCAGCGTCGCGACCTATGCCGAAATTCTGTCCGGCGACCGTGTGGCGGGCGACCGTGTCGTCGTGATGGGGGCAGGGGGCATCGGTCATGATGTGGCCGAGTTCCTGGTGACCGAACCCGCCGAGACCGCCAACTCCGACGTCTTTTGCGAAACCTGGGCTGTGGACCCCGAATTTGTCTCCTCGGGTGCCCTGAGTGGCGACCCTCTGGCCCCGAAACCATCGCGCCGCAAAGTCGTCATGCTTCAGCGCAAGACATCGAAACCCGGTGCAGGTCTGGGCGTCTCGACAGGGTGGATTCTGCGGAATGCGCTGCGCAAACACGGGGTCGAGGCCATGGGCGGAGTGACCTATGAACGCATTGACGACGCCGGGTTGCATATCGTCGCGGACGGAAAGCCAAAGGTCATCGCGGCCGATACAATCGTGTTGTGCACCGGTCAGGAGCCGGAACGGGCCCTGGCAGAAGAGCTTGCCGCGCGCGGCGTCACGGTTACGATGATCGGCGGCGCAAAGGAGGCCGCCGAACTTGATGCGCTGCGCGCCATTGATGAAGGAGTACGTCTGGCGCAAAGGCTTTGAGCCGAACCATAGCAATAAAGGATACCATGCTGACCGAAGTCTCGCGTGCAGGGCGCGCCGACTTGTATTCGATCTTTCGAACCCGCGCACAGGATTGCGCGGGGGATCTGGCCATTGAGGACGGCAGCAAGAGACTGACCTATGCCGAATTGCTGGGGCGGATCGATCGTCTGGCGGCTGTCTTTCTGGCACGAGGCGTGGCGCCCGGCGACAGGATCGCGATCCTGTCGCATAACCGCTCAGAATACCTGGAGGTCGAACTTGCAGCGGCGGGAATAGGGCGCGATTGTCGCTTGCCTGAACTGGCGGCTTGCCCCCGATGAACTGTGGCACTGCATCGATCTGGTCGAGCCGGTGCTCGCGGTTGTCGAACCGGAACTTTCAGAAGCGTATCGCGCCGTCGCGTCGACCCCCTGTCTGACCGTCGGGCCAGACCTGGAAACGGCCATTGCCGGGGCCGGGCCGGACCCGCGCACCGGAACCATGGTCGACGACCCCGAGGCCGGTCTGACGATCCTCTATACCTCGGGGACTACGGGCCTGCCCAAGGGGGCGCTTATCAGCCACCGCGCGCATATCGCCCGATCCATGGCTTTTGCGGCGCAGCTGGCGCTGGATCCCGGCGACGGGTTCATCGCCTGGGCACCTATGTTCCACATGGCGTCCACCGATCATGCGCTGGCGACGGTCCTGCGGGGCGGAACCGTGGTGATGGTGGACGGTTTGCAGCCTGCGGTCATCAACGAGGCGTTGTCGCGCCACCGGATCGGCTGGTTCGTGATGATGCCCGGTGCGCTGGACGCCTTTATCGCAGAACGACGCGCCAACCCTTTGCCGCTGAAGGGGATCAAGGTTTGCGGCGCAATGGCCGATCTGGTGCCGCCGCATCAGATCGCGGAACTGACGGCCCTTCTGGACACGCCCTATCTGAATTCCTTCGGCGCAACTGAAACCGGCCTGCCGCCGGGGACCGCCGATCTGATTGCGCCGGGTGTGACCCCGGACCGGCTGTCCAAGCGCATAAGCGCATTTTGCGAGGTTCGGCTGGTCGATCCCGACGACCGCGAAGTGCCGGATGGAACGCCGGGCGAAATGGCGCTTCGGGGCCCGACATTGTTTTCAGGATACTGGAACGCCGACGACGCCAACGCCCGCGACTTTCGCAACGGCTTTTTCCACATGGGCGACTTGTTCCGGCGCAATGCGGACGGAAGCCTCGACTTTGTGGATCGGACGAAATACCTGATCAAGACCGGAGGTGAAAACGTCTATCCTGCGGAAATCGAGCGTGTGCTTCTATCTCATCCCGGTGTGGTCGATGCCGCGGTAGTGCGGGCATTCGACGTGAAATGGGGCGAAAGTCCGGTGGCCTTTGTCGCCTGCAGCAAGGACGGGCCGGATGCCGAGGCGCTGATGAATTTGTGCCGCGAAAACCTCGCTGGCTACAAACGGCCGCGCGAGTTTCTTTTCATCGCGTTCGAGGATTTTCCCAGATCGACCAGCGGAAAGGTCCAGCGGCATATCCTCGAAGCCCGGCTCTCGGATTAATTTGCGCCCCGGCCCGATCGTTACCCCGCCACGCCCGTTCGCCCCACTAGCGATATAAGCGTTCCTTTCATCGTTGCGATGTAAGCGCTTTGCTGTGGCCCTACGCGGCCAGGCTTGACGCGGGCGCGAAGTTCCAGGGTATGAGTTCGTCGATGCGGCTCTTTGGGTGCCCGTCGAGCAAGGCGCGCAGGGTCTCTGCGAGGTAGCGGACCGGATCGACGTCGCTCATCTTGCAGTTGGCGATGAGGCTGGCGAGCATGGCCCAGTTTTCCGCCCCGACCTCGTGCCCGGCAAAGAGAGCGTTCTTCCGCGTCAGCGCGATCTTCCTGATCTGGTTTTCGACAGGATTGGTGTCCAGCTCGAGGCGTCCATCCTCGAGGAACCGGGTGAGGCCCGGCCATCGCGCGAGGGTATAGCGGATGTCTTCGGCGAGCTTCGAAGATTTGGGGATGCGAGAGAGCTGCGCCTCGAGCCAGGGCCGGAAGGCGGCCACGATGGGCGCCGAGAGCTGGCGCCTGATCGCGAGACGGACGTCGGGAGCCGCGCCGCGCACTGTCTTTTCTATGGCATAGAGTTCGGCGATCTGGCGCAGGGCTTCTTCGGCGATCGGCGAGCCGTCCTTTTCGAGCCGCTTCACGAACCGCCGGCGCGCATGGGTCCAGCAATGGACAAGTGTCCACGGCCCTTCGGTCCGGTCGACCTTGGTCAACTTGTCATAGGCCTCGTAGCCATCGCATTGGACGAACTGGCCCCGATAGCCGTCAAGGAAGCGGAGCGCATGCACGGCACCTCGCCCCGGTGCGTAGTGGAACATCACGACGGGCGGGCTGGTGCCCCCATGCCCACGGTCGTCGGAGACGATTGCCCAGAAGTAACCGGTCTTCGTCTTCCGTCGCCCGGGATCGAGAACCGGGGCCCTCGTCTCGTCCATGAAGACCCGATCCGCGCCCTTCAGGCTTTCCCGCAGGTGATCGACGATGGGGCGCAGGTGGAAGCAGGCGCGGCCGACCCAGTTTCCCAAGGTGGCGCGGTCGAGCGTGATCCCCTGTCGGGTGTAGATCTCGGCCTGCCGGTAAAACGGCAGATGGTCGCCGAACTTCGCCACCATGACCTAGGCGATCAGTGCCTCGGTGGGCAGTCCACCGGGAACGACGTGCTCCGGCGCATGGGCCTGAGCTACCGCGGCGGAGCAGCGTCGGCAAGCATATTTGGGGCGCCGCGTGACCAGCACGCGCAGTTGTGCGGGCACGGCATCGAGGCGCTCTGAGACGTCTTCGCCGATCCGGGCCATCACGCCGCAACCACAGGGACACAGCGTGCTTTCGGGCTCGATGACCCGCTCGATCCGGGGCAGATGCTTCGGAAGATGGCCACGGTTACGATTTCTCGGGCTGCGTTCGGCAGGGCTGTTGCCCTTCAGCGCGCGCCGTGCCCTCTCCTGAGCCGCCTCGAGGATGCCCTGCGCAACCTCGACATCTTCGAGCGGCAGGTTGAACTGCTCGGGGTCGAGCTTTTCCGACCGGGGGCCGAACTTCTCGCGACGCAATTCGCCGACAATACTTTCCAACCGCCGCTGCGCCTCGACCGCATCTTCCAGCGCAGCCTCGGTTTCCGCGAGGCGCGCCTTCAGGCGGGCGTTTTCTTCGGCCAAGGCGATGTCGGTCATGGCCAAGATCATGCACATGGCCTCCGGTGGCACCATCGCCAAAGCGTCGCCGAGTCATTCTGCCGCAGCTTATCCCGCCAGCTGCGGTCGCCGAACGCGCTCGGGGCGGACCAGGCGCCAGTCGAGCCCTTCGAACAGGGCGGCAAACTGGGCAGGCGACATCTTCATCACGCCGTCCTGCACCCGGGGCCAGACGAACTTTGCCGCCTCGAGACGCTTGTGAACCAGGACGATGCCGGTCTGATCCCAGATCAGCACCTTGATCCGGTCCGCGCGTTTGGATCGGAACACGAAGGCCGCGCCACTGAACGGGTCCAAGCCGAGTGTCTCCTGAACAGCCAGCGCCAGCCCGTCTATGCCCTTGCGGAAGTCGACAGGACGCGTGGCCACATAGACGCGCAGGTCACCGCTCGGCGAGATCATTGCGAGGCCGATCGGATCGCCCGGATCGTACGGGACAGCTGCAGCTCATCAATGTCGGATCGCACCCGCAAGATGACCCCATCCACCTCCAGCTCAATCCGGCAGGGTCTGATCTCGCTTCGCGCCGGACGGCTGCGACGGGGCGGTGCGGGCGGTGCCTCCGGCTCGACCAAAAGCGCCGCGAACATCGGCTCCTCCGCCGTCTCGGCCGCCAGCGCCAGTTGCCCGGCCCGAAGCTTGTTGCGCCAGTCGTAAACCTGCCAACGCGTCACACCATGCCGCCTGGCGATATCCGCAACCTTCGCTCCCGGCACCAGGCTCTCCGCGCCCATCCGTGCCCGTTCCGCCTCGCTCCGAAGCCGGCGGCCGGACCGCCCCTCCAAAACCTCGATGGTACCCGCGTAGCCGTCCGTCGAGCCGTCCAAATAGCCGCCCATTTTGCCGTCCAATCCTGCCTCTTCACAGAAGAAGGACTCTCACAGTCAAACTCAGCATGGCAGGAGGGGAACGGCGTGGCGCTTACGTTGCGATGAGCTTCTCATCCCCGCCCTTTGGAGTAGTGAACCGCTCCGGGTTTGCCGGAGGCTGATTTTGGTTACTTACGCGGCCATGGGTTCAGTTTCCAGAGTTGCGTAGAAGTTGGCCTCGGCTTCTGCGGGCGGGATGTTCCCGATGGGCTCAAGCAGGCGGCGGTTGTTGAA
>NZ_JBSXNM010000032.1:0-155064 GCF_056857655.1 Paracoccus sp. L-17 | reverse complement strand
CTTTCATGCTGCCTTGCGCCATCCAAAACCATCCGCACAGCGCGTTCGCGCACTTCCGGTGAATACTTGTTTGTTGTCTTTGTCATGATGCTCCATCCTGCTCATGAGTTGGAGCCTCCGGCAAACCCGGTGCGGTTCAGTGGGAGCGTATTATAATACCGAGATCAGTTCCCGCGAGGAAGCCGAAGCCAATAGACTTGCTGCGACAATCCTGATGCCTGCTGCGCTTGTTCGTAGGGAGTGCGAGTATTCAGCGTCAGTTGATGCACTTGCCAAGCGCTTTCAGGTGTCGCGCCAAGCAATGGACATTAGGCTGTCAACTTTGGGGATCCAGCTCCCCACAGAGAGTGCAGCATAGATAGCTTAGGGGGGCTCGCGCGCACCATCTCGGCCAAAGGTGCGTGTAAACACGCACCCTACCGACGTCGTAGAGTGGGGTTCCGCCCCACCAAACCCTGCCAAAGGTGGGATAAACCCCTCCCCTCACCTCACCCTATCCCGTTCCGCGCCTTCCTCTCCTCGAACAACGCCTTCCGCCCTATCTTCGACTTGATCCCCTGCTCGGGCATCGGCACCGCCTCGATCCGGGCCCAGTTGGCGGGGACCGGGGCCACGCCGCACAGATCGTCCTCGTCATGCTGGATGTCGCCGAATTCGGGGCGCCGGCCGTCCAGCATCCGATCCTCGCGCCGCGCCAGGTAATCCATCGTCTCGCCGCCCTGGATCAGGCCGGCCAGCCGCGCATGCATCCAGACCGACATCAGGTGGTTCACCCGCACCTGCCAGTCCGGTCCCATGCTGCGGAAGAAGGTCACCAGATCCTGGTCCAGCCGCAGCGTCACCCGCGTCTTGCGCTGGCCGGGTTTCTTCTGCGCGATCTCGTGCCATTCTTCGGGGATCCGCATCTCGCGCAGGATCGCGCTGTGCAGGTCCCATTCCAGCATCCGCATCGCGTCTGCCATGTAGTGGCGGTTCGCCCGCCTGACCTCTTCCGCCTTCGTGATCCTCTCTGCCATGCGCCCATCTCGCCCTGTCGCCGATGGGCCAGATTGGCGCGGGCGATCTTAACCATCCCTTAACCGGCCGCGCGTTGTCGGTGTACGACCGGTGACCATCATGTGCGCGGTCGGTGCATGTCGTGTGCAAGCGCCGTGACGCCCTGTTCGGCGGCCCACAGCGCGGCCCCGGACAGCCGAAAGGCGCGGCCGTTTCCGGCCGCGCCCGCGTCATCTCAACCCGCGATCACAGGACGAAATCGCCCGCCCAGTAATCGCTGGCCGTATCGGTCCCATCGACGATCCTGACCGTCATCTCGGGCGTTGAATCGCTGTCGGTATTGACCCGCAGCCAGGTCTCTCCGCCTACGTCCTGCATCCAGATCGTGCCCGCGCCGCCACTGGTTGTGCCAGTGAAAACAAAGGCCTGGTTCCCGGCAAGGTTGACGTTGGCATCAATCGAGGACAGATCGATCTTGTCTTCCGTGGCGAAGGTGAAATTGATCCCCGCGCCCTGGAAATCCGTGATCCGGTCGTAGGTGGTGCTGACACCGAAGGGCGAATCCGAGGTGCTGTAGAAGCGGAACACATCCTCGCCGCTGCCCCCCGTCATCACGTCGCGCCCGGTGCTGCCGATCAACACGTCGTCCCCGGCGCCGCCCGACAGCGTGTCATCGCCCAACCCGCCATTCAGCAAATCGTCCCCATCCTGACCCGCCATCCAGTCATTGCCGGCATCGCCATACATGCGGTCATTTCCGCCATGCCCGCTCATCCGGTCGTTGTCGTTGCCGCCGCGCATGTAGTCGTTGCCGCTGCCGCCGCCCAGATAATCGTCGCCGTTCTGCCCATAGAGCGAGTCGTTGCCGTCACGGCCCGAGATCCGATCATCGCCGTTCCCGCCCTGCATGACGTTTCGATCATTGGTCCCCAGCAGCGTGTCGTCGCCACTGCCCGCGCGCAGATTCTCGAACTGGATGAAGCTTTCGCCGGCATAGTTGGTCGCACCCGAGGCCAGGTCGACGCGGTAGTCGCCGCTGAAACTGGTCGTGTCCAGCATATCGGTTCCTGCGCCGCCGCGCAGCGTCTCGGGCGTGCCCAGTCCGGCATAGACGATATCGTTGCCGCCCTGGCCGTCATAGACGCCTTGGCCGCTGGAACGGATGACATCATTTCCGGCGCCGCCATAGATCGTGTCGCGACCGCCACCGCCGACCAGGCTGTCATTGCCGTTGCCGCCGTGGATATAATCGTTTCCGGTGCCGCCATCGACGGTATCGTTTCCGTCATAGGTGTAGATGCGGTTGGCGTCCGCCGTGCCGGTGATCCGGTCATCGCCTGCGCCGGTGACGAGGTTCTCGAACTGGGTGAAGCTTTCGCCGGCGTAATTGGTCGCACCGGTCACCATGTCGATGGTGTAGTCGCCCGACCAATGGCGGGTGTTCAGCCAGTCGACGCCGGCGCCGCCGCGCAGCGTCTCGGGCGTGCCGGAGGCGGCGTAGATATAATCGTTGCCGCCCTGTCCGTCATAGACGCCCTGTCCGCTGGAACGGATGCGGTCATTTCCGGCGCCGCCATAGATCGTGTCGCGACCGCCACCGCCGACCAGGCTGTCATTGCCGTTGCCGCCATGGATATAATCGTTTCCGGTGCCGCCATCGACGGTGTCGTTTCCGTCCTGGCCATAGACCCGGTCATTGCCCGAACCGCCATAGGCGCGGTCATTGCCCGCGCGTGTCAGGATCAGGTCGTTCCCCCCAAGTCCGTTGAAATATTCCGATGCGGCCGTGCCCAGAAGGGTGTCGTTGCCATTGGTTCCCGTTGGCATGTCATTGCTCCTTTTCACATTGTCCGAGGCGATGATTTGCCCCGGCCGATTGATGCCGTGACCCTGAATGGTTCGGCGCTGTGAAAAGAGCGTGAATTTCCCGTTAATATTGGGAAGCGACGCCATTTTTATATTATCATGCAAGAAATGGATCGTCTGGGAATTTTAAAACATGTAAATGCTGCGACTTTTCGCGGCCAATTTTTCGGAAATCGCATCGCTGGGCGACCAGACCTGAGCGTGGCGATTCCCTGGTCCGGTCATTTCGATGTCCGGAGGGATCTCAAATCTGCAAGTTTCGATGGAACGACATCCGAAGGAAAATCGGCGCTGCGGGATGCGACGCGGGTCAGCCCAGATAGGCTTTCAACCCGGGCGGCGGGTGGTCCAGAAGCGGGCCGGTCTCGACCGGCGGATGGGCGACACCCTTGTCAATCACGATTGTGGCCGGCGCGAAATGACGGGCGTCCTGCGGATCGTGCGTCACCATCAACACCGTGGCCCCGGTCTGTGTCGCGATCCGGTCCAGCAGTCGCAGCATATCGGATTTCAGGGCGGGACCAAGGGCCGAGAAGGGCTCGTCCAGCAGCAGGATCGGGCGCGCGCGCAGCAAAACGCGGGCCAGCGCGACCCGACCTTGTTGGCCGCCAGACAGATTGGCGGGGCGTCGCTGGGCCAGGTCGGGCAGGCCGACATCGCGCAGCACTTGTGTGACCCGGCCCCGCTGCTCGTCCGAAAGCCGCAGATCGGCCCGCAGCCCCAGCCCCACATTTTGCGCTACGCTGAGATGGGGAAACAGGTTCTGGTCCTGAAACAGGAACGAGACCGGGCGACGGCCGGGCGGCAGCGCATCGATATTCTGCCCGTTCCAGCGGATATGCCCCTGATCGGGTGACAGGAACCCGCCAATCAGCGACAGCAGCGTGGATTTCCCCGAACCCGACGGGCCGAGGATCGCGACCCGCGCGCCGCCGGGCACCGACAGATCGGCCGACAGGGCGAAATCGCCGCGACTGATGCGGATCCCGCTAAGTTCAAGCAAGGCGGCCTCCGCGGTCGAAGGCCCAGAACAGAGCGAAACTGATTGCCATCAGCAGCACCGCGCAGGCGCTGGCATCGGCCATGCGATATGAATTCATCAATTGATACAGTTTCAGCGGCAAGGTCGGTTGATCGGTGGCGAACAGGGTGATGACGCCAAGATCGCCCATCGCCAGCGCGGCAGCCAGCCCTCCGGCAAAGCCCAGCGGCCGGGCCAGACGGGGCAGGGTGAGATAGCGCAGCCGGGCGAGGCCCTGCATGTCCAGCGAATCGCCCAGCCTGCCGTAATCGTCGCGCAGCGCCTGCGCCGCCGGAATCAGCGCGCGCAGGCCGAAAGGCAGCGCCATGATCGCGTTGATGACGACGGTGACGGGCAGGGCCATCGCCCCGGGCGCGACCCAGCCGCGCAGCAGGATGAACAACCCCGTGCCCAGCACCAGCGGCGAGGCGACGATCGGCAGCATCCCGGCCGTCTCGATCCAGCCGGCCCGACCGTGCGCGATGGCCAGCGCCAGGGTCAGGCACAGCGCCAGCGCCAGCACGGCCGAAACCAGCGCCATGATCACCGATCGCAGCGCGGCGGCCCAGACCTCGGGCGGCAGGGCGGGGATGCGAGGTAGGCCCTGCACCGTCACGCCGATGATCGGCCACAACAGGAACAGCGCCGCCAGCGCGATCGACAGCGCGTCCGCGCCCAGTCGCCAGCCCGCCGGTCCGCGCGGACCCTGTGCCTCGTCCAGCCCCGTTCCGAAGGCAGCGGGGATGGCGATCCAGCGGGCCAGCGTCATCGCCGCGATCGACAACCCGATCTGGATCAGACCCAGCGTCGCCGCCCGCCCCAGATCGAAATCAAAGCGGAAGGCCTGATAGATCGCCAGTTCCACGGTCGTGGCCGAAGGCCCGCCGCCAAGCGCCAGCGCGACGGTGAAGCTGGTCAGGCAGACCAGGAACACCGCCAGCCAGACGCCCGGCAACACGCCGCGCAGCATCGGCCGTTCCAGATGCCGCGCCATGTCGGCGGGCGCGAAGCCCAGGCTTTCGGCCAGACGAAATCGTTCCGCCGGAATGGCCTGCCAGCCCTGCAGGATCAGGCGCACCGACAGCGGCAGGTTGAAGAAGACATGGGCCAGGATGATGCCCTGCCAGCCATAGACACTGAATTCCGGCAGGCCTGCCGCGCGCAGGCCCTCGTTGATGGCGCCGTTGCGGCCGAAGACCGCGATCAGTCCCATGATCGCGACGATCACGGGCAGGATGAAGGGCGCGCCCAGCAGCGTGACCAGAACCGATCGTCCCGGAAAGCGCCGTCTGGCCAGCGCGCGGGCCACCGGAATGGCCAGCGCCGCCGACAGGCCCGCCGATACCGCGGCCTGCCAGATCGTGAACCAGACCGCCCGCCAATCCCAGGGGCCCAGCCCGGACAGCCCACGTGCCTGCCACGCGACCGCCGCAAGGGTGCCCAGGATCAGCGTCCCCAGGCCGGCCGCGACGGCCGCGCCGCCGGACTGGTGTCTTATTGCGAGAATGCCCGCAGCCATTCATCCAGCGCCGGTTTGCGAAGCGCCTCGGCCTCGTCTTCGGAATAGAACAGGGTCTTTTCCGGGCGCGGCAGCTCTCGCATGACCCTGGGCCATTCGGCCTCGGGCAGTTTCGCGGGCAGCGACCAGTTCGCCAGCGGGATCGACTTCTGAAAATCCGGGGTCAGGATCCAGTCCATGAATTTCTGTGCCAGTTCCGGCTGGTCGGTGCCTTTCAGCTGCGCGGCCAGTTCGGCCATGAAATAATGACCTTCGGGAAAGATCGCGGCGCGCTTGGTCGTATCGTCTTCGGCCTCGATGTGATAGGCGGGCGAGGTGGTGTAGGACAGCACCATATCGGCCTCACCCTCGGTGAACATGCCATAGCTTTCCGACCAGCCCTTGGTCACCGTCAGCACCTTGGGCGCCAGCCGGGCCCATGCCTCGGGCGCCTCATCGCCATAAACCGCCTTGACCCAAAGCAGCAGCGCGAGGCCGGAAATGGAAGAGCGCGGATCCTGGATCACGATCTTCAGATCGTCGGGCGCGTTCAGCAGGTCTTCGAAACTGGCCGGCGGATTGTCCAGCCGCGTCTCGTCATAGACAAAGGCCGTCTCGCCCCAGTTATAGGGCAGGAAGATGTCATCGGTCCATTCCACCGGCATCGACATGGCCGAGGTATCCTGCCCATGCGGCGCGAACAATCCCGAGGCGCGCGCCCGCGCCGTGACATCGGTATTCAGTCCGAAGACGATGTCGGCCTGGGTGTTTTCGCCCTCCATCAGAATACGGGGCAGGATGTCGCCGGTCACGAAACGAAGGTCGCAGTCGCAGAACGCCTCGAACCCTTCTTCGATCCTGGGGCCGGGGCCCCATTCGCTGGCGATGTAATCGCCGGCATAGACGGTCAGCACGGGCTTGTCCTGCGCGGCGGCGGGGGTCGCGGCCAGCAGGGCGAGGATCAGGGTCTTCTTCATCGCTGCCTCCTTTCAGACGGGGTTTCGAAAGAAAGGGCAGCGTCACCTTCCCTCCGCCGGTGTTAGCCGGATCAGGTTCAACGGGTCCGCGCGTCGCGTCTCAGCCGGTATGGCCCCCCGAGGTGGGTCTGAATGTAGTGGTTCCACAGCCCGGCGCAAGCGGATAGAACCGCCGGCAAGGACAGACGAAGGACCGGCATGAGCGATCAGCCCACACCGATGATGGCGCAGTATCTGGCGATCCGGGACGCCAATCCCGGCGCGCTTCTGTTCTATCGCATGGGCGATTTCTACGAGATGTTCTTCGACGACGCCGTGGCCGCCGCCGCCGCCCTGGACATCGCGCTGACGAAACGCGGCACCCATGAGGGCCAGCCCATCCCGATGTGCGGGGTGCCGGTCCATGCCGCCGAAAGCTATCTGCTGACGCTGATCCGCAAGGGGTTCCGCGTCGCCATCGCCGAACAGATGGAAGATCCGGCCGAGGCCAGGAAACGGGGGTCCAAGTCGGTCGTTGCCCGCGACGTGGTGCGGCTGGTCACGCCCGGTACCCTGACCGAGGAATCGCTGCTGGAGGCACGGCGCCACAATTTCCTGGCCGCCTTCGCGACCGTACGCCAGGACAGCGCACTGGCCTGGGTCGATATCTCGACCGGCGCGTTTCAGGTAATGGAATGTCCGCTGCCGCGCCTCGGACCCGAACTGGCCAGGCTTGCGCCGCGTGAAATTCTGGCCTGCGAAGGTGCGGGCCTCGGCGATCTGGCGGCGGAATCGGGCGCCGCCCTGACCGATCGTCACGCCGGCGCCTTCGACAGCGGCGCGGGTGCTCGTCGGCTCTGCGCGCTTTACGGGGTCGAGACGCTGGACGGATTCGGCACCTTCGGGCGCGCGGAACTGTCGGCGATGGGGGCGATCGTCGAGTATCTGGAGATGACGCAGAAAGGCAGGTTGCCGCTGTTGCGCCCGCCTGCGCGCGAACGCCACGGCGCCGCGATGCAGATCGACGCCTCGACCCGGCGCAATCTGGAATTGACCCAGGCCTTGTCGGGCGGGCGCGAGGGATCGCTGCTGGCTGCCATCGACCGAACCGTCACGGCGGCGGGGGCGCGGCTGCTGGAACGCCGCATCAGCGCCCCCAGCCGCGATCTGGCGCTGATCCATGCGCGGCACGACGCGGTGGCGCAAATGGTCGATGATCCGCGCCTCGCGACCGATCTGCGCGAGGCACTGGCCCGTGTGCCCGACATGGACCGCGCCCTGTCCCGTCTGGCGCTGGACCGGGGCGGACCGCGCGATCTGGCCGCGATCCGTGCCGGCCTGACCCAGGGTGCCCGGATCGCCGCGCGGCTGTCCGGCGATGTCGCGCCGATCCTGCGCGACGCCGCACGCGATCTGGCCGGACATGACGATTTGATCCATCTTCTGGAACAGGCATTGGTGGCCGAGCCGCCGCTGCTGGGTCGCGATGGCGGTTTCGTCGCGCCCGGTCACGACGCCGATCTGGACCAGACCCGCCGCCTGCGCGACGAGGGGCGCGGCGTGATCGCCGGGATGCAGGCCGATTACGCCGCCAGGGCCGGGGTGCAAAGCCTGAAGATCAGGCACAACAACGTGCTGGGATATTTCATCGAGACCACCACCACCCATGCCGACCGGATGCTGGCGATGGCGGACACCTTCATCCACCGTCAGACCACCGCCAACCAGATCCGCTTTACCACGGTCGAGCTTTCGGAACTGGAGACGCGCATCCTCAACGCCCGCGACCGCGCGCTGGAAATCGAGCGCGGCATCTTCGATGGGCTTCGCGCCGCGGTGCTGGATCATGCGCCGCGGATCGGGCAGGCGGCGCGCGCGCTGGCCGAGATCGACCTTGCCGGCGCCTTCGCCGATATCGCGACGGGCGAGGGCTGGGTGCGTCCCCGCGTCGATGGCAGCCGCGCCTTTCGGATCGAGGGCGGCCGGCACCCTGTGGTGGAACATGCGCTGAAGCGCAGGACAGAGGGATTCGTCGCCAATGACTGCGATCTGACCGCCGCCGAGACGCCCGCGATCTGGCTGCTGACCGGGCCCAACATGGCCGGCAAATCGACCTTCCTGCGCCAGAACGCGCTGATCGCCGTGCTGGCGCAGGCCGGGGCCTTCGTGCCCGCGCGCGATGCCCATATCGGCATGGTCAGCCAGCTTTTCAGTCGTGTCGGCGCCGCCGACGATCTGGCGCGGGGCCGTTCCACCTTCATGGTCGAAATGGTCGAGACCGCCGCGATTCTCAATCAGGCCGACGATCATGCGCTGGTGATCCTGGACGAGATCGGGCGCGGGACGGCGACCTGGGACGGGCTTTCCATCGCCTGGGCGGTGATGGAGCATCTGCACGAGGTCAATCGCTGCCGGGCGCTGTTCGCGACCCACTACCACGAGATGACCGCGCTGAGCGCCAAGCTGGAGGGGGTCGAGAACGCCACCGTCGCTGTGCGCGAATGGGAGGGCGAGGTGATCTTTCTGCACGAGGTCCGCAAGGGTGCGGCCGACCGCAGCTATGGCGTCCAGGTGGCGCGGCTGGCGGGGTTGCCGGCTTCGGTCGTGGACCGCGCGCGCGCGGTCCTGGACGCCCTGGAATCGGGCGAACGCGAGGGGGCGGCGCGGCCTGCCGCGCTGATCGAGGAACTGCCGCTGTTTCGCGCCGTGCCGCCCGCGCCGGCACCTGCGCCGTCGAGGCCGAAGCACGATCCGCTGGATGCGCGGCTGCGCGACATCCATCCCGATGCGCTGAGCCCGCGCGAAGCCCTGGACCTGATCTATGAACTGAAAGCCCTGACCGGAGAACGAGCATGAGCTATAACACCTTCGGCCGCGAATTCCGGTTCACCACCTGGGGCGAAAGTCACGGTCCGGCCCTTGGCGCGACGGTGGACGGCACGCCCCCCGGCGTGGCCCTGGACGAGACCTTCATCCAGCAATTCCTGGATCGCCGCCGCCCCGGAACGTCGAAACACACGACCCAGCGGCGCGAGTCCGATCAGGTCCGTATCCTGTCGGGCACCTTCGAGGGCCGCACGACCGGCACGCCGATCCAGCTGATGATCGAGAATACCGATCAACGCAGCAAGGATTACGGTCAGATCGCCACCAGCTTTCGCCCCGGCCATGCCGACATCACCTATCATCAGAAATACGGTCTGCGCGATTATCGCGGTGGCGGTCGCTCCAGCGCGCGCGAGACGGCGGCGCGGGTGGCGGCGGGCGGCGTGGCGCGGGCGGTTCTGGCGCAGCTGCTGCCCGATCTGCGGATCATCGGCTACATGGTGCAGATGGGCGCGATGCATCTGGATCGCGGCCGGTTCGACGCCGCCGCCATCAGGGAAAATCCGTTCTTCCTGCCCGACGCGACGGCCGTCGATGCCTGGAGCGATTATCTCGACACCGTCCGCAAGGATCAGAACAGTGTCGGTGCGGCGGTCGAGGTGATGATCCGCGGCTGTCCGCCGGGGCTGGGCGCGCCGGTCTATGCGAAACTGGACACCGATCTGGCCGCCGCGATGATGTCGATCAACGCCGTCAAGGGCGTCGAGATCGGCGAAGGCATGGCTGCGGCTGCCCTGACCGGAACGGACAATGCCGACGAGATCCGCATGGGCAATGACGGCCCGCGCTTTCTGTCCAACCATGCCGGCGGCATTCTGGGCGGGATCAGCACCGGGCAGGACATCACGGTCCGCTTTTCGGTCAAGCCGACTTCCTCGATCACGACACCGCGCCGCACCATCAACCGCCAGGGGCAAGAGATAGACCTGATCACCAAGGGCCGACATGATCCCTGCGTCGGCATCCGGGCGGTGCCCGTCGCCGAGGCGATGGCGGCCTGCGTGATCCTGGACCATCTGTTGATGGACCGCGCCCAGACCGGCGGCGTCAGGGGCACGATCGGCTGATCGCCGGCGGCCATGCCGCTTGTCATCAAATCGTCATGCAAGTTTTGCATTAGCGTCACCTGTGGCGTCTAGGTCACGTGCAGCCCCGACAGGGGAAGACCGACTCAGGAGAGATCCATGACCAACGTGAAATTCACCGTCTCGGCCATCGCTATGATCGCCGCCTCGGCCACCGCCGCCGCCGCGCGCGAGCAGATCCAGATCGCCGGTTCGTCCACCGTCCTGCCCTATGCGACCATCGTCGCCGAAGCCTTTGGCGAGAACACGGATTACCCGACCCCGGTCGTGGAATCGGGCGGCTCCTCGGCCGGGCTGAAGAAATTCTGCGAAGGCGTGGGCGAGAATACCATCGACATCGCCAATGCCAGCCGTGCGATCAAGGACAGCGAGAAAGAGGCCTGCAAGGCCGCCGGCGTCACCGAGATCATGGAGGTCCGCATCGGCTATGACGGGATCGTCTTTGCCAATGCCGCCTCGGGCCCCGATTTCGCCTATAGCCCGGCGGATTGGTTCAATGCGCTGTCGGCAAAGGTGGTCAGGGACGGCAAGGTGGTGGACAACACCAGCAAGAACTGGTCCGAGGTGAACGCCGATCTGCCCGATCAAGAGATCCTGGCCTTCATCCCCGGAACGAAGCACGGCACCCGCGAAGTGTTCGAGGAAAAGGTGATCCTGGCGGGCTGCAGGGAATCCGGCGCGATGGAGGTCTTCAAGGCCGAGATGGGCGACGACGACAAGGCCGAAGAGGCCTGCATGACCCTGCGCACCGATGGCGTCGCCGTGGATATCGACGGCGACTACACCGAGACGCTGTCGCGCATCGACAGCGCACCAAACGGCATCGGCGTGTTCGGCCTGTCCTTCTACGAAAACAACATGGACAAGCTGAAGGTGGGCACCATGTCGGGCGTCGCGCCTTCGACCGAGACGATCGCCTCTGGCGAATACCCGGTTTCACGACCGCTGTATTTCTATGTCAAGAAACAGCATATCGGCACGATTCCGGGGCTGGAGGATTATGTCCAGTTCTTCGTCTCGGACGCGCTGGCCGGTCCGGATGGTCCGCTGGCCCAGTATGGCCTTGTCTCGGATCCTGAACTGGCCGCGACGCAGGACGCCGTGGCCAACCAGACAACCATCGACATGCCCTGACCGGGCGCCGGGCGACGCGGGTCCGCCTCGCGCCGCCCCTCCTTGCTTCGCCAAGAGGAAATCCCGATGCCGATGTCCTGGGCGCTTTTCATCGCAGCAGTCCTGGCCGCCGCCGGTTATCTGGTTGGTCGCGGCCGCGCATTCTCGGTCGCTGGCCCGGATGTCCGCGATCTGCACAGTCGCCCCGTCTATCATGGCGCCGGCGTCGCGCTGCTGACCCTGACCCCGGCTGTCGCCGTGCTGGTCGTTGCCGCGGGGCTGCGCATGACGGGTATCCTGACGGCCGAGGCCGGAACCCTTGTCGGCGTTTTTGCCATCGCGGCTTCTCTGGCCGGGCTTGGCTGGGGCGTCAGCCGGATCGGCGTCGGCTTCAAGGCGCGCAACACGGTCGAAGCGATCGTTCTTGGTCTGCTGATCCTGTGCTCGACCATCGCCATCCTGACCACGGCGGGGATCGTGCTGTCGATGCTGTTCGAGACCGGCAGCTTCTTTCGCAAATACAGCTGGACCGACTTCTTCTTCGGCACCGAATGGACGCCGCGTTTTCAGGGAAACTCCCGGCTTGGCCTCCTGCCGCTGTTGTGGGGCACGCTGTATATCAGCCTGATCGCCCTGCTGGTCGCGGTGCCCATCGGGCTTTTCGCCGCGATCTACATGTCCGAATATGCCACGCGCCGGGTGCGCGCCATCGCCAAGCCCGCGATCGAGGTTCTTGCCGGCATCCCCACCATCGTCTACGGCCTTTTCGCGCTGATCACGGTCGGACCGATGCTGCGCGACTATTTCGCCCAGCCGCTGGGCCTTGGCAATTCCGGATCCTCGGTGCTGACGGCGGGACTGGTCATGGGGATCATGCTGATCCCCTTCGTCAGTTCGCTCAGCGACGACATCATCAACGCCGTCCCGCAGAGCCTGCGCGATGGCGCGCTTGGCCTTGGGTCCACACCCTCCGAGACCATCCGCCAGGTCGTCCTGCCCGCCGCCCTTCCGGGAATCGTGGGCGCGGTCCTGTTGGCGGCGTCCCGCGCCATCGGAGAGACGATGATCGTGGTCCTGGGTGCCGGTGCCGCGGCCAGAATGAGCCTGAATCCCTTCGAGGCGATGACGACGATTACCGTCAAGATCGTCAGCCAGCTGACCGGCGACAACGATTTCGCTGCGCCCGAGACGCTGGTCGCCTTTGCCCTCGGCCTGACCCTGTTCGTGATCACGCTGGGGTTGAACATCGTCGCATTGTATATCGTGCGCAAATATCGCGAGCAGTACGAATGACCGATCTTCCGATCTCCGCAGGCGGTGATGCCAGACCGCGATCCTCGTTGCTGGTGGCCGATGCCCGCACCCGCCGCCGCAACGCCGCCGAGAGACGGTTTCGCCGCTATGGCGCCATCGCCATCGGCGTGGCCATGGTTGCGCTGGTCGTTCTGCTGACCACGATCATCTCCGGCGGTGCCGGCGCCTTTCGTCAGACCTATCTTTCGATCCCGGTCGCCCTGCCCGCCGCAAAGCTGGATCCCAAGGGCAACCGCGACCCGGGCGAGATGGCAAAGGTTCTGACGCTGACCTATGGGCCGGTTCTGGACACGGCGGTCGAACAGGCGATCGCCGATACCGGCATCCAGATCCCCGACCTGTCCGCGAAGGATATCGACGGGCTGATTTCACGAGAGGCGTCGGCGCAGTTGCGCAACCGGGTGCTGGCCAATCCTGACCTGATCGGGCAGGTGGTCGATGTGAACGTGCTGGTGAACGGCCGGGTGGATGGCTATTTCAAGGGCCGCGTCAGCATGGAAAGCGCCGCCGCCGACAACAACACCTCGCCCCGTCAGATCCAACTGGCCGAGGCGTTGCGCGACCGCGGCCTGCTGGTGACGCGCTTCAACTGGAATTTCCTGACCAATCCCGATGCCTCGGACCAGCGGCCCGAAGCCGCGGGCGTGGGCGTGGCGATCCTGGGTTCGCTCTACATGATGCTGGTGGTGCTGTTCCTGGCCGTGCCCATCGGCGTCGGAGCCAGCATCTATCTTGAGGAATTCGCCCCCAGGAACCGCTGGACCGACGTGATCGAGGTCAATATCTCGAATCTCGCCGCCGTGCCGTCGATCGTCTTCGGCATCCTCGGGCTGGCGGCCTTCATCAACTTCGCCGGATTGCCGCAATCGGCGCCCATCGTCGGCGGCCTCGTGCTGACGCTGATGACGCTGCCGACGATCATCATCTCGACCCGCGCGGCGCTGAAGGCGGTGCCGCCCTCGATCCGCGATGCGGCACTTGGGGTGGGGGCGTCAAAGATGCAGTCGGTCTTTCATCACGTCCTGCCGCTGGCCATGCCCGGCATCCTGACCGGAACCATCATCGGGCTGGCGCAGGCCCTGGGCGAGACGGCGCCGCTGCTGCTGATCGGCATGGTCGCCTTCGTCAAGAACTTCCCGGCGGCGCCGCCGGAGGGTCTGTTCGACCCCGCCTCGGCCCTGCCCGTGCAGGTCTATAACTGGACCCAGCGGGCTGATCCCGCCTTCATCGAGCGTGCCTCGGGCGCGATCATCGTGCTGCTGGTCCTGCTGATGTGCATGAACCTGCTGGCGATCTGGCTGCGCCGCCGGTTCGAACGCCGTTGGTAATCCGGGCGAAGGAGGACAATATGTACGACACTAACCGCCCGGAGAGTGCAGTGAACCAGTTGAACAACAAGATTTCGGCCAGGGGTGTGCAGGTCTTTTACGGCGATACACATGCCATCAAGGACGTGGATGTCGATATCCTCGACAAGACCGTGACGGCCTTCATCGGCCCCTCGGGTTGCGGCAAGTCGACCTTTTTGCGCTGCATCAACCGGATGAACGACACCATCCCGATCTGCCGCGTCGAAGGCAGGATCACGCTGGACCACGAGGATATCTACGACCGTCGCGTCGATCCGGTGCAATTGCGCGCCAAGGTTGGCATGGTGTTCCAGAAGCCGAACCCGTTTCCCAAATCCATCTACGACAACGTGGCTTACGGGCCGCGCATTCATGGCCTGTCGCGCAACCGCGCCGAACTGGACGAGATCGTGGAACGCAGCCTGCGCGGCGCGGCCCTGTGGAACGAGGTCAAGGACCGGCTTTCCGAACCCGGCACCGGGCTGTCGGGTGGCCAACAGCAGCGCCTGTGCATTGCCCGCGCGGTCGCGACATCGCCCGAGGTGTTGCTGATGGACGAACCCTGTTCGGCGCTGGATCCGATCGCCACGGGCCAGGTCGAGGAGCTGATCGACCAGCTGCGGCAGGAATTCTCGGTCGTGATCGTCACCCATTCGATGCAGCAAGCCGCGCGCGTCAGCCAGAAGACCGCCTTCTTCCACCTCGGCAATCTGGTGGAATATGGCGATACCGACGACATCTTCACCAAACCGCAGGATTCGCGGACCGAGGCCTATATCTCGGGTCGCATCGGCTGACGCCCCAGGAGGATCCCATGATCGACCGCGAAAGACATATCTCATCGGCCTTCGACCGCGATCTCGAAGCGATCCAGGCACAGCTGGTGAAGATGGGCGGGATGGTCGAAAGCGCCATCGCCGACGCCGCCACCGCGCTGGAAAGCCGCGACGAGGAACTGGCCGAACAGGTTCGCGCCCGTGACAAGGCGATCGACGCGCTGGAAGCACAGATCAACGAAGACGCGGCCCGGCTGATCGCCCTGCGCGCGCCGACGGCGACCGATCTGCGCATGGTGCTGGCGGTCATCAAGATCAGCGCGTCGCTGGAACGGGTCGGCGATTATGCCAAGAACATGGCAAAGCGCACCCATGTCCTGTCCCAGATGCCGGCCATCGACGGCGCGGGCTTGGCCCTGCGGCGGATGGCGCAGGCCGTGGATTCGCTGGTCCAGGATGCGCTGGACAGCTATATCCGCCGCGATGCCGACCTGGCCGAGGATGTGCGTCAGCGCGATCTGGAGGTGGATCAGATGTATAACGCGCTGTTTCGCGAATTCCTGACCCACATGATGGAGGATCCGCGCAACATCACGGCCTGCATGCACCTGCATTTCATCGCCAAGAACACCGAGCGGATGGGCGATCACGCGACCTCCATCGCCGAACAGGTGATCTATCTCGTGACCGGGCAATTGCCCGATGAGGCGCGGCCGAAATCCAGCAGCGTTCCGGCCCAGGCCGGCGCGACCAGCGGAGGTTGAGCCGATGAGCCGACAAACCCCCTGTGTTCTGGTGGTCGAGGATGAAGGCGCGCAGCGCGAGGTTCTGCAATACAACCTCGAAGCCGAGGGATTCGACGTGGTCGTCGCCGATAATGGCGAGGACGCGCTGTTGCTGGTGCAGGAGGAACAGCCCGATCTGATGGTGCTGGACTGGATGTTGCCCAGGGTGTCGGGCATCGAGGTCTGCCGTCAGGTCAAGGCCGATCCGGGCACCCGGTCCATCCCGATCATCATGTTGTCGGCCCGCGGCGAGGAAACCGACCGCGTCCGGGGATTGGAGACCGGGGCGGATGATTACGTCGTCAAGCCCTACTCGGTGGTGGAACTGATGGCGCGCCTGCGCACCCAGCTGCGCCGCACCCGTCCGGCGACGATGGGAGAAAGGCTGAGCTTTGCCGATATCATCCTCGATGCGGGCGAACACCGGGTTTTTCGCGCCGGCCAGCCGCTGCATCTGGGTCCGACCGAATTCCGGCTGCTGTCCACGCTGATGGAAAAGCCGGGCCGCGTCTGGACGCGCGAACAGCTTCTGGACCGGGTCTGGGGGCGCGACATCTACGTCGATACCCGCACCATCGACGTTCATGTCGGCCGCCTGCGCAAGGCGCTGATGGTCAATGGCGGCGACAATCCGGTCCGGACGGTGCGCGGCACGGGCTATGCCCTGGGCTGAGACCCGGCAAAGGCCCGTCCGCCGTCGCCGAGAAAATCCAGAACCTCCGCAAGCTGGGGAATTGCGTCGCCCGCGCCCGGCCGGGTGACCTTCAACGCCGCGGCGGCCGAGGCCAGGCGCAGCGCCTCGGCCATGCCGTCGCCGCGATCCAGCGCCGCCGCGACGTAGCCCGCGAAAGTGTCGCCCGCGGCGGTTGTGTCCACCGGGGCCACCGGAAAAGCCTCTTGCACTATGGTCGTTCCGGCTTTCATATCGCGATATTCCGCGCCCTTCGATCCGCGCGTGATCAGCAGGCCTTCGACCGGCAGATCTCCGGGAATGGCGTCGAAAAGCTGCCGCGCCTCGCCCTCGTTCATGGCCAGGATCGACACATGCTCCATCACCGCGCGCACCGCCTCGACCGCGAAGGGCGCGGCGGAATAGATGACCCTTGCGCCGGCCCGCCGGGCAATGCGGGCGGCATCCGTCTGGCCGTTCGTCTCGTTCTGGATCAGCAATGTGTCACGCGGCCCGATCCCGGTCAGAGCGGCGGCGATATCGGCCGCCTTCAGCGCCGTGTTGGCGCCCGGATGGATGACGATCATGTTCTCGGCCCGGGCATCCAGCAGGATGATCGCATGGCCCGTCACCTCGGCGTCCAGCTGCCGGATCGCCGCAGGACAGACGCCGGCATGCCGCAGCCGTTCGATCACCCAGTCGTCGCCGGCCCCGATCGCGCCCAGATGATGTGTCATCGCCCCCGCCCGCGCCGCCGCGATCGACTGGTTCGCGCCCTTGCCGCCAAGGCCAAGCGAATGCCCGGTCGATGCCAGGGTCTCGCCCGGCCCGGGCAAGCGGTCCAGTCGGTAGACGTGGTCGATATTGATCGAGCCCAGATTCCAGATCGCCATGTCGTATCCTCCGTGATGACAAGTCTTGCCGGCGTGCCGCGGCCTGTCCAGTAACGAAAAAACGCGCCCGGTCGGGGCGCGCTTCTTCGGAGTCGAAAGGACCGGGCCGATCAGCCGGGCTGATGCTTGCCCTTGTGGCGCGCCCAAAGTCGCTTGTTGGTCAGATACAGCAGTGCCGTCAGCACGATCAGGAACAGGACCGAGACCAGGCCAACCGCCTTGCGGTCCATCATCTTTGGCTCTGCGGTCCACATCAGAAAGGCCGAGACGTCGCGGGCCATCTGGTCCGCGGTCGCGGGTGTGCCGTCCTCGTAGGTCACGACATCGTCCGAAAGCGGCGGCGGCATCCTGACCCAGCCAGTCGAGAACGCCTTGTTCTGATAGAAGGTGCTGCCGGCCTCTTCCTTGGTCTCGCCGGTATACCCGGTCAGAAGCGCGTGGATATATTCCGGTCCGCCGGCGCCCTTGAACAATTGTTTGATCCCGGTGCCATAGGGTCCGTGAAAACCTGCGCGCGCCTTGGCCATAAGCGACAGATCCGGCCCCATTCCATCGCCGGTGACGGTCGGGAAATTGTCCGTGGGCAATCGCGTCCGCAACTCGCCCGTGTCGGGCTCGGTGATTTCGGTCAGATTGGCGGCATAGGCGCGGACCTGGTCCTCGGGCAGCCCGGGACCGCCCGGGTCAGACAGCGTGCGGATCGGGACGAGTTTCAGGCCGTGGCAGGCCGAACAGACCTCGGTATAGACCTGAAGCCCGCGCTGCAGTTGGAACTGGTCGAACGAGCCGAACGGCCCCTCGAAGCTGAAGGCGATGTCCTCGATCTTGCCGCCCTCGGACAGGGCTTCCTGATTGTCCTCGTTTCCGGCGATCGGTTCGCTGGCCTGCACCACATTTTCATCAGCCGCTGCCGGTGCTGCCGCCGATTCCGTCCCGGCCGGCGTGCCGGCATCGGTTCCGCCGTTGGCCTGCTGCTGAGCAGCAGCCTGCGGGGTCGCGGGCTGGTCCGCGGCCGTCGCACCCGCATCCGCGGCCGTGCCCTTCTCCGGGGTGGCCACGAAGGTGGTGCCGCCCTGGGGCGCGGGCTGGGCCGACTCGGGCTGGTTCATCGGCACCGTCCGGGTGGTCGAGCCGTCCTGCGCCAGCGCGAAGCCGGCCGCAGAGATCGTCAGGGCCGCAACGGCCGTGAGCGTCCTGGTTCTCATGGTCATTCGTGGCTCTCCTTACTCGGCCATGCGCGTGGGTGATTCGTGATGCGCGAGAAAGTCTTCCTCGATCGTGGCCGGCATCGGGTCGGGCTTCTCGATCACGCCCAGAAGCGGCAGGATGATCAGGAAATAGGCGAACCAATAGGCTGCACCGGCCAGCGCGATGAGCGGATAGATCCCCTCGGTCGGACGGGCGCCGACCCAGGTCAGGATGACAAAGTCGGCGGCCAGCATCCAGAACCACCACTTGAACTGCGGCCGGTACCGGCCCGAACGCACCCTGCTGGTGTCCAGCCACGGCACCAGCGCCAGCACCAGAATCGATCCGAACATCGCCAGCACGCCGAAGAACTTGGCGTCGATGATGCGGAAGGACAGGAAGTTGACCAGCTGCACCACCCAGACATCCGAGGTAAAGGCCCGCAGGATGGCGTAGAAGGGCAGGAAGTACCATTCCGGAACGATCTCGGGTGGCGTCACCAGCGGATTCGCCTCGATATAGTTGTCGGGATGGCCCAGGTAGTTCGGCATGAAGCCGACGATCGCGAAGAACACGATCAGCACGACGCCAAGCGCGAACAGATCCTTCATCACGAAATAGGGCCAGAAGGGCAGGGTATCCTTTTCCGCCTCCTGCTTGCTTGACCGCCGCACCTCGATCCCGGTGGGGTTGTTGTTGCCGGTCGTGTGGAAGGCCCAGATATGGACGACCACAAGCGCCGCGATGATGAAGGGCAGCAGATAATGCAGCGAGAAGAAGCGGTTCAGCGTGGCATTGTCCACCGCCGGCCCGCCCAGCAGCCAGGTCTGGATCGTCGGCCCGATGCCGGGAATGGCACCGAACAGGCCGGTGATCACCGTGGCGCCCCAGAACGACATCTGCCCCCAGGGCAGCACGTAGCCCATGAAGGCGGTGGCCATCATGGACAGATAGATCAGCATCCCGATGATCCACGTCACCTCGCGCGGAGCCTTGTAGCTGCCGTAATACAGCCCGCGGAAGATGTGCAGATAGACCGCCAGGAAGAACAGCGACGCGCCGTTGGAATGCAGATAGCGCAGCATATAGCCGCCATTCACGTTGCGCATGATCTTTTCGACGCTGGCAAAGGCCAGATCCACCTGCGGGGTGTAGTGCATCGCCAGCACGATGCCGGTGATGATCTGCAGCGCAAGGCAGAAGGTCAGCACGACACCCCAGATCCACATCCAGTTCAGGTTCCGGGGCGTGGGGATCATCAGCGTGTCATAGAGGATGCTTGCCACCGGAAGTCGGCGGTGCAGCCAGCGCTCGAAGCCCGTTCTGGGCTCGTAAGGATCGTGCGGGATACCGGCCATGTGTTGCCCTCCTCAGCCCAGCTTGACGGTGGTTTCGTTGATGAATTCGGCGATCGGGATCCACAGGTTCTCGGGCGCGGGGCCTTTGCGGATACGCCCGGCGGTGTCGTAATGCGAGCCGTGGCAGGGGCAGAACCAACCGTCGTAATCGCCCGCGTTGTTGCCGATCGGCACGCAGCCCAGATGGGTGCAGACGCCGATCATGACCAGCCATTCGCCGGCTTCGTCCATTGTGCGGTTCTGGTCGGTCGCGGGTTCGACGCCGCCAAGATTGGGGTTCTGCGCGGTCTGATCGATCAGTTCGCTCAACGCGACCGCGCGGCCTTCCTGGATTTCCTTTTCGGTCCGGCGGCGGATGAAGATGGGCTTGCCGCGAAACTTGACCGTCAACTGGGTGCCGGTCTCGACGCCGCTGACATCGACCTGGATCGAGGACAGGGCCTGGACATCGGCCGAGGGGTTCATCTGGTTCACAAGCGTCCAGGTGGCGGCACCGGCGGCCACCGTGCCTGCGCCGGCCGTGGCGTAATAGAGGAAATCCCTCCGGGTGCCGACGTGGTCATCTGCGTGGGACACGGGTCATTCTCCAATTCAGGCCGGAACCCCGGCCGATACGACATTCCGGGCCGCGTCTGATCGCAGCCTCTGCGGGGCGGTTCTAGCCTTCAATTCCGCGTCAGTCCAGCCGTCAAGCCCGCGCAAAAGCGCGCATATCGCCGCATCTGTTGGAATTTTGCCGCGCGCGACCGAAGGCTTGGCGCCCCGCGGCGACAGGCAGCCGCGCCTCCGGCCGGGGTCTCAGCCGGTCGGGGCAGTCGATCACAGCAGCCCCTGCGCCCGAAAGCTGATCTCGCGCGAGCGTCCGATGATCAGGTGATCGTGGACCGTGATGCCCATGGAATCGGCGGCCTGAACCACGCGGGCCGTCATCGTGATATCCGAATCCGAGGGCGTCGGATCGCCAGAGGGATGATTGTGGACGAGGATCAGCGCCGAAGCGTTCAGTTCCAGCGCGCGGCGGATGATCTCTCGCGGATAGACCGGAACATGATCGACCGTGCCGCGCGCCTGTTCCTCGTCGGCAATCAGGACGTTCCTGCGGTCCAGATAGAGGACTCGAAATTGCTCGGTCGGACGATGGGCCATTGCGGTGTGGCAATAATCCAGCAGCGCGTCCCAGCCAGACAGGACAGGCCGGTGCATGATCCTGGCACGGGCCATGCGCTGCGCCGCCGCCTCGACGATCTTCAGTTCGGTGACCACGGCCGGTCCGACACCCTCGACCTGGTGCAAACGCGCCGGTTCGGCGGTCAGTACCCCATTGAAATCCTTGAAAACCTCGATCAGTCGACGAGCAAGAGGTTTCACATCCTGCCGCGGGATGGCGCGGAACAGCACCAGTTCCAGCAATTCGTAATCCGGCATCGCGGCCGCGCCGCCCTGCCGGAAGCGGTCGCGCAGGCGGGCGCGGTGATCGGCCAGGTAAGAGGGCGGCGGGCCGTCCTTTTGACGCAACTCCGCGACCGGCCCCGCCACATCGTCGGCGGCGGGCGAAAACAGAGGCAGCGGCATTTCACCAAAGGCGCGATTCGAATCCATGCCGGCAGAATGGATCGAAGCCGGTGAAAAAAGGGTTAACCGCCGGCCTGATCAACTGGTCATGTCGTCCCAGAAGCCTTTCACCTTGTTGAAGAAGCTCGACGATTGCGGGCTGTTGTCGGCTTTTTCAGATTGGAAGTCGCGCAGCAGGTCCCGCTGTCTCGAGGTCAGGTTGACCGGCGTTTCGACCGTCAGTTCGATCAGCATGTCGCCGGCCTCGCCGCCCGCGCCCGCGCCGTGGCGCAGCGGCGGCATCCCCTTGCCGCGCAGGCGCATCTGGCGGCCGGTCTGACTGCCCGCGGGCACCTTGACCCGCGCACGGCCGCCATCGATGGTCGGCACCTCGACTTCGCCGCCAAGCGCCGCGACGACCATGCTGACCGGAACCTGACAGGCCAGCATCTTGCCATCGCGGACGAAGATGTCGTGTTCCTTCACCTCGATGAAGATATACAGATCGCCCGCGGGGCCGCCGCGCATTCCGGCCTCGCCCTCGCCCGCAAGGCGGATCCGGGTGCCGGTTTCGACCCCGGCCGGGATATTCACCGACAGCGTCCGGTCCTTTTCGATCCGGCCCGCGCCATGACAGGCCTTGCAGGGATTCTTGACGATCTGGCCCTGACCGCCGCAGGTCGGGCAGGTTCGTTCGACGGTGAAAAAGCCCTGCTGGGCGCGCACGCGGCCCATGCCCGAACAGGTCGGGCAGGCGGCGGGCTGTGTCGCCCCTTCGGCGCCCGTTCCCTCACATTCGTCGCAGGCGACCGAGCCGGGAACGGTGATCGTCTTCTGCAGGCCGCGATAGGCTTCTTCCAGCGCGACGCGCAGGTTGTAGCGCAGATCCTGTCCGCGCTGCGCCCGCGACCGGCCACTGCCGGCGCCACCGCCGCCGCGGCGACCCATCATGTCGCCGAAAAGATCCTCGAACACATCTGCGAAGGCCGAGCCGAAATCGCCGGGATGAGCGCCGCCCCCGCCACCGCCGCGACCGCCAAAACCGCCATTTTCGAAGGCCTGATGACCGAACCGGTCATAGGCGGCCTTTTTCTGGCCGTCCTTCAGGCAATCATAGGCCTCGTTCACCTCCTTGAAGCGCGCTTCGGCCTGACCGTCATTCTTGTTGCGGTCGGGGTGCAGCTCTTTCGCCTTGCGGCGATAAGCCTTCTTGATTTCTTCATCCGAGGCCCCGCGCGTGACCCCCAGAACCTCGTAAAAGCAACGCTTCGCCATATCTCGTCCTGTCTCCTGATCCCTGAAACACAAGTCCGGCCCGCGCGAACGCGGGCCGGATCAGGGAGGCGGCCCCGGATCAGCCGCGCTTCTTGTCGTCGCCGAGATCCTCGAAATCGGCGTCAACGATGTCTTCATCGGCGGCACGCGGCGAATCGTCCGCGCTCTCGGCCTCGTCCGGGGTCTGCTGCGACTTGTAGATCGCCTCGCCCAGCTTCATCGACGCATCCATGACGTTCTGGATGCCCGACTTGACCTTGCCGGCATCGTCGGACTTCACGGCCTCTTCCAGTGCGCCGATAGCCAGTTCGATCGCCTCGACGGTCGATTCGTCCACCTTGTCACCGTGCTCTTCCAGCGACTTGCGGGTCGAGTGGATCAGGCTTTCGGCCTGGTTCTTGGCCTCGACCAGTTCGCGACGGCCCTTGTCGGCCTCGGCGTTCTGTTCGGCATCCTTCACCATCCGCTCGATATCCTCGTCGGACAGACCGCCCGAGGCCTGGATGGTGATGTTCTGCTCCTTGCCGGTGCCCTTGTCCTTGGCGCTGACCGAGACGATGCCATTGGCGTCGATGTCGAACGTCACCTCGATCTGGGGCATTCCGCGCGGCGCCGGCGGGATGTCCTCGAGGTTGAACTGACCCAGCAGCTTGTTGTCGGCCGCCATCTCGCGTTCGCCCTGGAACACCCGAATCGTCACCGCGTTCTGGTTGTCCTCGGCGGTCGAGAAGATCTGGCTCTTCTTGGTCGGGATCGTGGTGTTGCGATCGATCAGTCGGGTGAAGACCCCGCCCAGTGTCTCGATCCCCAGCGACAGCGGCGTCACGTCCAGCAGAACCACATCCTTGACGTCGCCTTGCAGCACGCCGGCCTGGATCGCGGCGCCCAGGGCCACGACCTCGTCGGGGTTGACGCCCTTGTGCGGTTCCTTGCCGAAGAAATCGGTGACTTCCTGGATGACCTTGGGCATCCGGGTCATGCCGCCGACCAGGACGATCTCGTCGATCTCGCCCTTGGAGACGCCGGCATCCTTCAGCGCATCGGCGACCGGTTTCATCGTTCGCTTGATCAGATCGCCGACCAGCGATTCCAGCTTGGCCCGGCTCAGCTTCATGACCATGTGCAGCGGCGTGCCGCTGTCCTTGTCCATGCTGATGAAGGGCTGGTTGATCTCGGTCTGGCTGGAGCTGGACAGCTCGATCTTGGCTTTCTCGGCGGCCTCCTTCAGCCGCTGAAGGGCCATCTTGTCCCTGGTCAGATCGACGCCGTGCTCTTTCTTGAATTCGTCGGCGAGGTAGTTGACGATGCGCATGTCGAAATCTTCGCCGCCCAGGAACGTGTCCCCGTTGGTCGATTTCACCTCGAACAGGCCGTCGTCGATTTCCAGGATGGTGATGTCGAAGGTGCCGCCGCCGAGGTCATAGACCGCGATCGTCTTGCTTTCCTTCTTGTCCAGACCATAGGCCAGCGCGGCCGCGGTCGGTTCGTTGATAATGCGCAGGACTTCCAGGCCCGCGATCTTGCCGGCGTCCTTGGTGGCCTGACGCTGGGCGTCGTTGAAATAGGCCGGAACCGTGATGACGGCCTGCGTGACCTCTTCGCCCAGATAGGATTCGGCGGTCTCCTTCATCTTCTGAAGGATCATCGCGCTGACCTGCGCCGGGGAATATTTCTCGCCCTTCACCTCGACCCAGGCGTCACCATTGCCGCCATCCACGATGGAATAGGGAACCAGCTTCTTGTCCTTCTCGACGGCCTCATCGCCGATGCGACGGCCGATCAGACGCTTGACCGCGAAAACGGTGTTGGTGGGGTTGGTCACGGCCTGGCGCTTGGCGGATTGGCCGACAAGCCGCTCGCCATCGGTAAAGCCGACGATCGAGGGCGTGGTACGCGCGCCTTCGCTGTTCTCGATGACCTTGGGCTGACTGCCATCCATGATGGCGACGCAGCTGTTGGTCGTGCCAAGGTCGATGCCGATAACTTTGGACATGTGTTTCTAACCTCTCTTGCGGCGATATCCGTGAGCCTCGGGTCCGTTATGGCCCCCGCGGCCCGATCCCGTTTCGTTGCGGCAACCGGCCGCAGCCGGGTGCTTCGGGGCTGTATATAGGGTTGCTTTTCCGGCCCGCAAGCATCCGCGACACGCAATTTGCACGGGAATTCGACCGGTTCCGGCCGCTAGCCCAGCGACCAGCTGGCCGATTGATACTTGCGCGTGGTAAAGTTGATCAGCAGGCCGATCATGAAGACCGCCAGCGTGAACCACAGCGCGTAGGTCTGGCTGGTCTTCATCGGCGTGTAGTTGATGAAGACATATCCGCGTTCCTGGTCGATGGCGTGAAAAAGCGGGTTCCACCAGAAGTAGGGCAGCATGAAATTCGGCAGCACGTTGGCCACGAACATCTTGCCCGAGGCGAACATGTTGACGCGCTGATACAGGGTCGATGCGACGCCCGCGAATCGGGGCAGCCACGGCTTGATCGACAGGAACACCAGGCCGACCGCGCCGCCCGACATCCAGGCCACCAGAAGCATGGCCAGCGCGCCGACCGGACGCTCGATCTCGATCGGGGACAGCAGCACGTGATAGAACCACAAGATGGTGATGATGCTGATGATCTGGCGATACAGCACCGTCAGAGCGGCCGCCGCGATCAGCACCGCCTGGTTCAAGGGCTCGTGTTTCAGCAATGCGCCTGCCCCGCCTGCCGTGGAGACGGCGTTGACCGCCCGGACATGGGTCATGAACAGGAAGATTCCCGACATCAGATAAAGCATGAAATCGCCGCGAAGGGGCGAGGTGCGGACACCGACGACAAGGAAGATCAGCACGAAGGCCGCCATGAAGACAATGGCCTGGACGATGGTCATCAGCAGGCCGATGATGGCGTTGCGCTGTTCGTTGCGCAGATTGTAGACCGTCTGGTGATAGATCAGCGCCAGCGTGCCGCCGGCGGCCTGAAGCATGTTGCGGTTCTGTCGCTGAACGAACACCTTCGGGTCATGCTCCGTCATGAGGGGCGCGGCGCGCGGACAGTTTCGCCGACAGGCGCTTGCCCTGCCGGGTTTGCGCGATCATAAGAAGTCAGGCAGGTCCGGGCAATCGGCATGACCGGTCGAAAGGCCCGCTTTCGAAGGGAATCTGGATGCAATTTGATCTGTTGACCAGCGAAATGCGCCGTCTCGCCTTGCAGGCCGGAGCGAAGATCATGGAAATCTACGAAGCCGAGAATTTCGCCGTGCGCTCGAAATCGGACGATTCACCCGTGACCGAGGCCGACGAGGCCGCGGATGCGCTGATCTCGGCCGGTCTGCGCAGGGCGTTTCCGGACATCCCGGTCGTGACCGAGGAACAGGCCGCCACCCATGAACAGACGGCGCCGAGCTTCCTGATCGTCGATCCCCTGGACGGGACCAAGGAATTCGTGCAACGGCGCGGCGATTTCACCGTCAATATCGCCTATGTCCAGGACGGCATTCCGGTGCGCGGGGTCGTCTATGCCCCCGCCAAGGGGCGTCTGTTCTACACCACCGGCGACGGCCGGTCTGTCGAGGAACGCGGGCCCTTCGGCGAAAGTCCCGGCGCGACCGAGCCAGTCGGCGTCAACCCGACGCCGGACAATCGCGGTCTGATGGTGGTGGCCTCGAAATCGCATCGCGACGCGGCAACGGACAATTACATCGCCCGATACGCGCTGCGCGACATGACCAGCGCCGGATCGTCGCTGAAATTCTGTCTCGTGGCGACAGGCGAGGCGGATCTCTATCCGCGGCTGGGTCGGACGATGGAATGGGACACGGCGGCGGGCGACGCGGTGCTGCGCGGCGCCGGCGGCGAGGTGGTGCGTTTCGACGATCACACGCCGCTGGTCTATGGCAAACCCGGTTTTGAAAATCCGTTCTTCGTCGCCTTCGCGCCCGGCGTGCTGCTGGTCAAGGACTGAGATGTCGGTCGTCATCGTCATCCCGGCCCGCTTCGCCTCGACCCGCTATCCGGGCAAGCCGTTGGCCGAACTGACCGGTGCTTCGGGCCGCGCGCGCAGCCTGATCCGGCGCAGTTGGGATGCCGCCCGCGCCGTCGGCGGCATCGACCGCGTGGTTGTCGCCACCGATGACGACCGCATACGGGTCCATGCGGAGGGCTTCGGCGCCGAGGTGGTGATGACCGCCCCGGCCTGTCGCAACGGCACCGAACGCTGCGCCGAGGCGGTCGCGACGATGGGCATCTCGCCCGAGATCGTCGTCAACCTGCAGGGCGACGCGCCGCTGACCCCCGCCTGGTTTGTCGAGGAACTGGTCGCGGGCCTGCGCGCGGCCCCGCGATCCGATGTCGCGACGCCGGTGCTGCGCTGTTCGGGGCGGATGCGGGCCGAACTGATCGCCGATCGCCATGCCGGTCGCGTCGGCGGCACCACCGCCGTCTTCGGGCACGACATGCAGGCGCTGTATTTCTCGAAAGAGGTCATTCCTTTCGCGTCGGATGATCTCGGGCCCGATGCACCCAGTCCGGTCTTTCATCATGTCGGCGTCTACGCCTATCGCCCCGGCGCGCTGGCAGCCTATCCCGGATGGGACGAGGGTCGGCTGGAAAAGCTGGAAGGGCTGGAGCAGTTGCGTTTTCTGGAACGCGGCAGACAGATCCTGTGCGTCGAGGTGCAGGCGCGCGGCCGGCAATTCTGGGAACTCAACAACCCCCAGGACGTTTCGCGGTTGGAACGGATGATGTCCGATATGAAGATCGACTAGGCCGGGTCCGCCGGTTCGGGCCCGGGAACCCGGCAAGTGGCGGAAATGCGTCGAATGCGCACCGATGTCTTGGCGAGCCCTTGCCCGGGTTGCTAGGATGGACAGGTGTTGATGCTTGTGATTCCCCGGTGAAGTTGTCAGGTGCTGCTCAGGTCGGCGCGATGTCCGGCACAGTCTGAAGGAAAAGGTGCGATGGCGATGAAGCGTAAGGTGACCAAGGCGATTTTCCCGGTGGCGGGGCTGGGAACGCGCTTCTTGCCGGCAACCAAGAGCATCCCCAAGGAAATCATGACCCTGGTGGACCGGCCGTTGATCCAGTACGCGATCGACGAGGCTCGGGCCGCGGGCATTACCGAATTCATCTTCGTGACCTCTCGCGGGAAGGGCGCGCTGGAAGATTATTTCGATCATGCCCACGAACTGGAATCGAGCCTGAAGAAGGCGGGCAAGAATCATCTTCTGGACCTTCTGCGCACGACCAACATGGAATCGGGCGCCATCGCCTATATCCGTCAGCACAAGGCGCTTGGCCTCGGCCACGCGGTCTGGTGCGCACGCCGCCTTCTGGCCGATGATGAACCCTTCGCGGTGATCCTGACCGACGACGTCATCATGGGCGAACCGCCCTGCCTGCAGCAGATGATCGAGGCCTATGGCGAGACCGGCGGCAGCATGGTCGCCACGATGGAGGTCGCGCCCGAAAAAGCCGCGTCCTACGGCGTGCTTGATGTCAGCGAGGACATGGGCGCCATCGTCAAGGTGCGCGGCATGGTCGAAAAGCCGACCCCGGAGACCGCGCCATCGAACCTTGCGGTCATCGGGCGCTATATCCTTGCGCCGACGGTGATGCAGAACCTCAACAAGCTGAAGGCCGGTTCCGGCGGCGAGATCCAGCTGACCGACGCCATCGCTGATGAAATCGAAGCCGGGCGCGGCGTCTACGGTTTGCGATTCCGCGGCCAGCGGTTCGATTGCGGCTCGAAAGCGGGCTTCCTGCAGGCCACCGTCGCCTTCGGTCTGGACCGGGATGAGCTGAAAGAGGAATTCGCGGAATATCTGCACGACGTCATGTCGATGCGCCGCGCGGCGGAGTGACCGATGCCTGAAACGGTTCTCGTGACCGGCGGTGCCGGTTACATCGGCTCGCATGCCTGCAAGGCGCTGGCCACTGCCGGATATCGTCCGGTCGCGCTGGACAACCTTTCGACCGGCTGGCGTGACGCGGTGAAGTTCGGCCCGCTGGTCCAGGCCGATCTGATGGACCGCGCGGCCCTGGACGCGGCCTTCGCCGAGTATCGCCCGGTCGCGGTCATGCATTTCGCGGCGCTGAGCCAGGTGGGCGAGGCGATGAGCGAACCCGGCAGATACTGGCGAAACAATGTTGCCGGTTCGCTGAACCTGATCGAGGCGGCGGTCGCGGCGGATTGCCTGGATTTCGTCTTCAGCTCGACCTGCGCGACCTATGGCGACCGCGACGGCGAAATTCTGGACGAAGAGACGCCGCAGGCGCCGCTGAACGCCTATGGCGCCAGCAAGCGCGCGATCGAGGACATGTTGGCCGATTTCGGTGCGGCCCACGGGCTGCGGTCGGTGATCTTCCGCTATTTCAACGTCGCCGGTGCTGACCCCGATGCCGAAGTCGGCGAGTTTCACCGCCCCGAGACGCATCTGATCCCGCTGATCCTCGACGCTGTGGACGGACGGCGCGCCGCGCTGACCATCCACGGCACCGATTATCCGACCGATGACGGAACCTGCATCCGCGATTATGTCCATGTCATGGACCTGGTCGATGCCCATCTGGCCGGACTGGAATGGTTGCGGGCAGGCCGGGGCAGCCGGGTCTTCTGCCTGGGAACGGGCGCGGGCTTTTCCGTCCGCGAGGTGGTCGATGCGACCGGGCATGTCACCAACCGCGCCGTGCCGATGCAGGACGGACCGCGCCGGGGCGGCGATGCCGTCAAGCTGGTCTGCGGCAGCCAGCGCGCGCGGGACGAATTGGGCTGGAGGCCCGACCGCTCGACGATGAAGCAGATGATCGGCGATGCCTGGCGCTGGCACCAGAACGGCCGCTACGAGGGTTGATGGCGAAGGCGGCCCGACATGACGGGCGGGTGTGGCAGCTTTGGCTGCGCTATCGGCTTCGCTGGAAAAGACGGGAATTGTTGTGGCGTGCGATCCGGGCCGGTCGGCGGCTGAGCCCGGTGGCCGACCGCAGCGCCGGGATCCGGCGCGGCAATATCCTGTGTCTGGCCACGATCCGCAACGAGGCCGCGCGCCTGCCCCGGTTTCTGGCCCATTACCGCGGGCTTGGGGTCGCGCATTTCCTGATCGTGGACAATGACAGTGACGACGGCTCGGCCGAATTCCTGCGCATTCAGGGCGATGTCTCTCTGTGGCGCGCGCGCGGCAGCTATCGCGAGGCGCGCTTCGGGCTGGACTGGGTGAATGCGTTGCTGTTTCGCCACGGCCGCGGCCATTGGTGCGTGACCGCCGACGCCGACGAATTCCTGATCTATCCCGATTGGGAAGAACGCGATCTGCATGCGCTGACCGCGCATCTGGACGCGAACGGCATCGAGGCGATGGGCGCGCTGATGCTGGATCTGTATCCGCAGGGCGCCCTGGGCCGGGCCGACGCGCCCGAGGATGCGCCATTGTGGCTGCGTCTGCCCTATTTCGATGGCGGTCCCTATCGCTGCCGGACGATCCAGCCCCGCCGCAACCGCTGGGTGCAGGGCGGCGCGCGCGAGCGGGCCTTTTTCGCGACCGATCCCGCCCGCAGCCCGACCCTGAACAAGCTGCCGCTGGTGCGCTGGCGGGCGGGGCGGGTCTATGTGAACTCGACCCATTCCATGTTGCCGCCGCGGCTGAACGACGCCTGGGACGGGCCGGGCGATCCACGCCTGTCGGGCGTGTTGCTGCACGGCAAGTTTTTGCCCGATATCCTCGCGCGCTCGGCTGAGGAACTGACCCGCCGCCAGCATTTCCGCGATCCCCATGCCTATGCGGCCTATCACCGGGCCATCACCGAGGCTCCGGTCCTCTGGCACGAAGGATCCCGCCGCTTTGCCGGATGGCGGCAATTGCTGGATCTGGGCCTGATGGGCGCGGGCGAATGGCTGTCGGGTGGTGAACGGCCTTGTCAAACGCGGTCCGAGGCATCATTGCAAGCAATAACAGACATCAACACCAGACAACCGGGCCGCCCGAACCAGCAATGAAATCGATCAGCCGCCTGCCGATTCCGGACCGCCTGCGCCGCAGGGCCGAGCGGCAATTGCTGATCGCACGGGCTTTTGGCCGGCGCCGCGTGCTGCGGGTCGATGCCGACCGGACGCCGCTGATCAACAGGCACGATATCCTGGCCTTCGTCACCCTGCGCAACGAACGGGTGCGGCTGCCCTATTTCCTGGATTATTATCGCGACCTGGGGGTCCAGCATTTCCTGATGGTGGACAATGGCAGTTCGGATGGCAGTGCCGACTACCTGCGCCGTCAGGATGACGTGTCGTTGTGGCGCACCAATGCCGGCTACAAGAAAGCCCGGTTCGGAATGGACTGGCTGGGCTGGCTGCTGATGCGATACGGCAACGGCCATTGGTGCCTGACCGTCGATCCCGACGAGTTTCTTGTCTATCCGCATTGCGACACGCGGCCTCTTTCGGCGCTGACAAGCTGGCTGGATTCGATCGGGCGCCGCGCATTCCCGGCGATGCTGCTGGACATGTATCCGTCCGGCGGAATCGAGGATCAGCCGTATCGAGAAGGACAGAACCCGTTCGAGATCGCCCGTTTCTTCGATCCGGCGAATTATGCCATCAGCAAGAACGACTATTTCGGCAATCTCTGGATCCAGGGCGGTCCGCGGATGCGCGCCTTCTTTCCGCAGAACCCGCTGGCAGGACCGGCGCTGAACAAGATTCCGCTGGTCAGATGGTATTGGCGCTATGCCTATGTCAGTTCGACCCACATGCTGCTGCCGCGCCGCCTGAACCAGGTTTTCGACGAGGAGGGCGGCGAGATGGAATCGGGCGTGCTGCTGCATGCCAAGTTCCTGTCCACATTGGTCGAAAAATCTGCCGAAGAGCTTGACCGCCACCAGCATTACGCCAATTCCCAGGAGTATCGCGCCTATAATGCCGGGATCGAACGGGGGCTTCGCCTGTGGTGCGAGGAATCGCGCGAATACGGCGATTGGCGCCAGCTCGAAGATCTGGGCCTGATCAGCCGGGGAAACTGGGCATGATGCCGGGATCGGTCAGGCTGGGGGTGGTGCTGCTGTGCCATGCCGATCTGGACATCGCCGCGCGGATGGCCCGGATCTGGGCCGAAGGCGGCGCGCAGGTCTGCATCCATATCGACGCCAATGTCCGAGACCGGCATGTCGAGTTGATGCGCGTCGCGCTGGCCGATCTGAAGCGCGTCGCCTTTTCCGCCCGGCGACATCGCTGCAAGTGGGGGGCCTTCAGCCTGGTTCGCGCGACGCAGGACACGGCGGCGCAATTGCTGGCCGATCATCCCGACCTGACCCATGTTTATCTGGCCTCGGGGGCCTGTCTGCCACTGCGACCGGTCCGCGATCTGATCGCCTTTCTGGCGGCCGATCCGGAGCGCGACCATATCGAAAGCGTCAGCGCCTGGGATGTCGGCTGGACCGTTGGCGGGTTGAACGAGGAACGTTTCACCCTGTATTTCCCGTTCGACTGGCGCCGCCGGCGCTGGCTTTTCGATCGCTGCGTGGCATGGCAGCGGCGGCGGGGGATCCACCGCAGATTGCCCCCCGGCCTGTCGCCGCATCTGGGTTCGCAATGGTGGTGCCTGACGGCGACGACGCTGCGGGCGATCCTGGATGATCCCGACCGGCCCCGGCACGACCGCTTTTTCCGCTATAGCTGGATCCCGGATGAAAGCTATTTCCAGACGCTGGCCCGCCGCCATTCGGTCCAGATCGAAAGCCGGTCGCTGACGCTGGCCAAGTTCGATCATGAGGGTCGCCCGTTCCAGCTTTATGATGATCATGGCCAGATGCTCGAGGAATCGAACTGTTTCGTGGCGCGCAAGCTGTGGTCTGGCTCGGCGGGGCTTCTGGCGCGCTTTCCGCGCCGGGGCGAGGGCGCGCCCGATGTCAGCCCGCCCCGGCCCGCCCGGTTCGAGCGGATGATCACCCGCACCGTCCAGCGCCGGGTCCTGGGCCGGCCCGGCCTCTACATGCAGAGCCGCTTTCCGCGCAAGGATGCCGAGAACGGCAAGACCTCGGCTCCTTATGCCGTATTTCAGGGTTTCAGCGACATTTTCCCGAATTTCGAATCCTGGCTTCAGGATCAGGTGGCGGCCGATGTCCACGGCCATCTGCTGGGACCAGAAACGGTCGAATTCCGCGGTCGTCCCGGCATCGGGCCAGGCGCCATATCGTCGCATGTCGCGGTGCGAGACCGCGATCCGCAGGGCTTCCTGACAGCGCTGATCCGGATCGCGCCGCGGATGCAGATTTTCCAATTCGGCCCGCGCGACAATCAGGCGCTGAACTGGTTCATGGCCACCGATCCCAACGCTTGTCTGTTCGTGGTGACCGGGGCCTGGATGATGCCGCTGATCGATAGCGCCATGCCGTTCGACGATGTTCGCCGGATCAGCGCCCATTTGCAAAAGGTCGAGCTGGCGCAGTTGAACGTGCTGAATTCGGTCTGGGTGAAGGCACGGGTGCAGGTTCATGACCTGACCGACTTTCTGGCCCGTCCGCGGGCAATCCTGGACGATGCGCTGCGCCAGGTCGATCCGCAGCACCGGGGTCTTCCGGCGGGCGATCTGCCGCCTGTCCGCGACACGACCGGGCTGCCTGCGCTGTTGCGCCGGCTGCGCAATTCCGGCCTGCGCCCCCGGCTTGCCGGCGAGGCCCTGCCGCAAAACGAGGTCGCCACCGGCGAAAGGAACGCAGCCGAATGACCGAACCCTTCCGCAGCTTCGTGATCTTCGCCGAGATGCGCACCGGCTCGAACCTGCTCGAGGCGACGCTGAACGCGGTAAAGAAGGTGACCTGCTTCGGCGAGGCGTTCAACCCCTACATGATGGGCTGGCCCGACAGGGACGAGTTGCAAGGCGTCACCCGCGACCAGCGCGAGGCCGATCCGATGGCGCTGCTGAAAAGGCTGTTGGACCGGCCGGGGCATCTGCCGGGCTTCCGCTATTTTCATGACCATGATCCGCGCGTCTTCGACGCGATCATGGACGATCCGCGCTGCGCCAAGATCGTGCTGACCCGCAACCCGCTGGACAGCTATGTCTCGACCCGGCTGGCCTGGGCCACGAACCAGTGGAAATTGAACGAGACAGAGACGCCGATCCCCGCCACGATCACCTATGACGGGGCCGAATTTCGCGAAACGCTGTCGGCGATCGAGGATTTCCAGCTTCGTGTTCAGAATCGGTTGCAGACCAGCGGCCAGACGGCATTCTGGCTGGGCTACGACGATCTGCGCGACAGCGGCGTGATGACCGGCCTTCTGCACTGGCTGGGGCGGACCGATCTGGACCGGGTCGAACCGGCCCGCGATCAGGTGCCGCAGAACCCCCGCGAACTGGCCGGCAAGGTCACGAATTTCGATGCGATGCAGGCCGATCTGGCCAGCCTGGACCCGTTCCTGCTGCGCAAGATCCCGAATTTCGAGCCGCGTCGAGGCCCTGCCGTCCCCAGCCTGATCGCGGTCGAGGCAGGCCGTGGCCTGATCTGCATGCCGGTCAGGGGCGGCCCCACCGGACCCGTGCAGGACTGGATGGCTTCGCTGGGACCGTTGACGCGCGATTTTACCCAGACGACTCTGCGGCAATGGAAACGGGGCCATCCCGGCCATCGCAGCTTCACCGTGCTGCGCCATCCGCTGCACCGAGCCTGGGACGCCTTCATGCAGCTTCTGGGTGACGCGCCGCCGCCCTTGCGGCAGGTGATGCGCGAGGTTCATCGCGTGCCGCTGCCAAGGGACGATGCCCTGATGGACCTGACGGATGACCGCCTCGCCGCGCTTTTTGCGGATTTCCTCGGGTTTCTGAAGCGCAACCTGAACGGGCAGACGACGCTGCCCACGCATCCGAACTGGGCCAGCCAGTCCGAGGTCGTGGCCGGTTTCGCCCATTTCGCCGCGCCCGACATGGTGATCCGCGAGGATCGGATGGCAACCGATCTGGCCCATCTGGCCGACACCGCCGGTATCGTGGCGGCAACCTGCCCCCGGGCCGAGGACTGGCCCGCATTCCTGGATGACCCGGCGCTGGAACGGGCCGCGCATGCCGCCTATCTGCGCGACTACGCGACCTTCGGCTTTGCCGAACCGGCATAACCGGAACCGCCGCCCCGGCGGATGACCCTGCGCGACGCCGCTATCCTTTCAGGATCGCCGCCAGTTCCGCCTGTTTTTCCCGCACCAGCTCCGCATCGCCATCGGATTCGAGGTTCAGTCGCACCACCGGCTCGGTGTTCGACTTGCGCAGATTGAAGCGCCAGGTGCCGAAATCCAGCGACACGCCGTCAAGATCGTCGCGGCTGTCGGCCTTGTCCTCGTAGCGCCCGATCAGCCGGGCGATCGCGGCGTCGGGATCGTCGATGTGATAATTCGTCTCGCCCGAGGATGGATAAAGCCGCATCCGTTCCGACAGCAGTTCGGCCAGCGTCTGTCCCTTGCGCGACAGAAGTTCGATCATCAGCAGCCACGGAATCATGCCGCTGTCGCAATAATAGAAGTCGCGGAAATAATGATGCGCCGACATCTCGCCGCCATAGATCGCGCCGACATCACGCATCTTGCGCTTGATGAAGGCATGACCGGTCTTGCTGACCACGGCCTCGCCGCCCGCCTCCTCGATCATCGCGCGGGTGTTCATGATGACGCGGGGATCGTGGACGATCTTCTCGCCGGGCGACTTTTCCAGGAAGGCCGCGCCCAGCAGGCCCACGATATATTCGCCGGGAATGAATCGGCCGTTCTCGTCGAAAAAGAAGCAGCGGTCGAAATCGCCGTCCCAGGCCACGCCCAGATCGGCCTTTTCCTGTTTCATCTTCTCGACGGTCGGCGGCTGGTTCTCGGGCAGCAGCGGATTCGGGATGCCGTTGGGAAAGCTGCTGTCCACGTCATGGTGCATCCGCACGAACGTCAGTGGCGCGCCGCGGCGTTCCAGTTCGCTGGCGATCGCATCGAAGGTGGGTCCGGCGGTGCCGTTGCCCGCATTGACGACGATCTTCATCGGCCGCAGCGCCGAAATGTCCACGAAATCCGCCATCGCCCTGGCATATTCCGCGCGGGCATGGCTGAAATCGGTGACGCTGCCCTTTTTCGCCGCGGCAAAACGGCCCGACGTCGCCAGATCGACGATCGGCGGCAGTTCCGTTGCCGGATCCAGCGGCGCCGAACCGCGCCCGACGATCTTCATCCCGTTGTAGTTGATCGGATTATGCGACGCGGTCACCTCGATACCGCCATCCGTGTCTTGAAAGCCGGTGTGGAAATAGACCTCTTCCGTCCCCGCCAGTCCCAGATCCAGCACATCGGCGCCGCCATCTGTCAGCCCGTCGATCAGAGCCGCCGCCAGTTCCGGCGAGCTTTCGCGACTGTCGCGGCCGACCACGACGCACCTGGCCCGACGCGCCTCGGCGAAAGCCCGGCCGATCCTGTAGGCGACATCGGCGTCCAGGTTCTTGCCCAGTTCGCCGCGCACGTCATAGGCCTTGAAACAGGTGATCTCTCGCTTGCCCAGATTGGATTTGTCGGTCATCGGTTCCCCTCCTCCCTGCGCAGGGTCATTCATAGCGCTAGCAGCTTGGCATCAGAATTCAAGTCTGCGGCTGGTCCCTTGGCATCGGGTGACGCGGACCGCGAACGGCTTTAGAGAGGGCGAAACGCATATGAGGCTCAAATGGATGCAAAATCTCTGATCTCCGCCTATTTTCAGGCCTTCAATGACGGCCAGACCGACCGGATGCTGGATTTGCTGCATGAGGACATCGAACATCACGTCAATGAGGGCCGAATCCGCAAGGGCAAGGCGCTGTTTGCGGAATTCGGCCGCCACATGAGCCGTTCCTACCGCGAGACCCTGACCGACATGGTGATCTTCGCCAATGAGACGGGCGACCGTGCCGCTGCCGAATTCATGGTCAATGGCACCTATCTGAAGACTGATGAGGGCCTGCCAGAGGCGAAAGGTCAGACCTATCGCCTGCCGGCAGGGTCGTTCTTTTCCATTCGCGATGGCAGGATCGCGCGGGTGACCACCTACTACAACCTCGCCGATTGGGTGCAGCAGGTCAGCCGATGAGCGTTACCACCCGCGTCCTGACCGGAGAATCGCTGGCCGCCGCGCTGGATGATGTGGCCCGCCTGCGCATCGCCGTATTCCGCGACTGGCCCTATCTCTATGACGGGAATGCCGATTACGAACGCGATTACCTGCGTGCCTATCGGTCGCCGGGCGCCGTTGTCGTCGCGGCGATGGACGGTGCGCGCATCGTCGGTGCCGCGACGGGCGCGCCGATGACCGACCATGCCGAGGATTTTGCGACAGCCTTTGCGGACCGCCCGGAAAAGCTGTCGCGCATCTTCTATTGCGCCGAATCGGTGCTGCTGCCCGCCTATCGCGGGCGCGGGATCGGACACGCCTTTTTCGACGCGCGCGAGGCCCATGCCCGCGATCTGGGCCACGACTTTTCCGCCTTCTGCAGCGTGATCCGGCCGGCCGATCATCCGGCCCGCCCCGCAGACTATCGCCCGCTGGATGATTTCTGGCGCAAACGCGGCTATGCTCCGCTCGAGGGCGTGTTCGCGCGGTTTTCCTGGAAGGATCTGGGCCAGCCGCGCGAAACCGAAAAGAAACTGCAATTCTGGATGAGGCCATTGTGAAGATTGCCGCCGCCGCCTATCCGATCGACTGGCTTGACGATTTCGACGCCTACGAGACCAAGTTGACCCGCTGGGTCGCCGATGCCGAGGGCGCGGATCTGCTGGTCTTTCCAGAATACGGGGCGATGGAACTGGCCTCTCTCGGCGGGCGCAGCGTGGCGGGCGATCTGGAGGCATCGCTGCACGAGGTGGCGCGGCACGGCGATGCGGTCGCGGCCCTGCATGAACGCCTGACGGCGGAGTATGATTGCCATATCCTGGCGGCGTCCGGCCCCGCTTTCGAGGGTGGGCGGCCGACGAATCGCGCAGTGCTGTATGGACCGGGCGGACGGATCGGACATCAGGACAAGCAGATCATGACCCGGTTCGAGCGCGACGACTGGGATGTCGCCGGGGCTCCGGGCCTGCGGGTTTTCGATACAGCGCTTGGCCGGATCGGGGTGCTGATCTGCTATGACAGCGAATTTCCCCTGCTGGCCCGCCCGCTGGCCGAGGCGGGGATGGAATTGCTTCTGGTGCCGTCGTGTACCGACACGGTGGCGGGTTTTCACCGCGTCCGCATCGGCGCGATGGCACGAGCCCTGGAATGCCAGTGCGTCGTGGTTCACGCCCCGACCGTGGGCGACGTGGACTGGAACCCGGCGATAGACGTCAATCACGGGCGCGCCGCGATCTATGGCCCTCCGGATGGGTTCTGGCCCGAAACCGGCATCATCGCCGAAGGCGCGATGGATGAGCCCGGCTGGGTAATGGCCCGGATCGATCTGTCTCGCGTCGCCAGAAGCCGCGCCGACGGGGCGGTCCTGCCTTTCGCCCACTGGCCGGAATCGGAAAAATCGCGCCTCGTCTGAGACCTTTTCGCGTCATCTGGGCGCGAATTTACCAGGCGTTAATGAAAACTGCTTTAAATGGCGGCATCACAAGCCATATCTTGTGGTCATGCTTTATATCACAGACAAGATAACTATCGAGGAATGGGAGCTTTCGGAAAACTTCACCCGGTCGCAGGGACCGGGCGGGCAGAATGTGAACAAGGTCGAGACAGCGGTCGAGTTGCGGTTCGAGGCGGAGCGATCTCCCAACCTCGCCGATCCGGTCAAGCGGCGGCTGCAACGGCTTGCCGGACGACGCTGGACGCAGGACGGGGCAGTGGTGATCCTGGTGCAGGAAACCCGCTCGCAGGCGCGCAACCGCGAGATCGCGCGTGACCGGATGGCGGATCTGATCCGGCGCGCCAGCGTCGCGCCCAAGCGACGCATCGCCACCCGGCCGACATTGGGCAGCCAGCGGAGGCGGCTGAAGGCCAAGGCCAGTCGCGGGCAGGTGAAGGCGATGCGGGGAAAGGTGGAGACGGACGAGTGACGCTGCTGGGGAAATCGTTGCGGATGCTGGTCGGCAAGCGCCCGCCCGCCTTGCAGGTCGGCGCCCTGTGTCTTCGACCGCGGGACGGCAAGGTGCTGATGATCACCAGCCGCGGCACCGGGCGCTGGATCATTCCCAAAGGCTGGCCCATGCCGGGGCATTCGCTGGCCGGCGCGGCCGGTCGCGAAGCCTGGGAGGAAGCGGGCGCCGAGGGACGGACAGGCCATCGCGAACTGGGGCGCTACATCTATGACAAGGTGCAGGACAGCGGCTTTGCCGTGCCGGTCGAGGTCCATGTCTTTCCGCTGCATGTCGATCGGCTGAGTGATGTCTATCCCGAATCCGGCCAGCGGCATCGGGAATGGTTCGCGCCCGGGCGCGCCGCGCAACTGGTCGCCGAACCGGGCCTCGCTGCGATTCTGCGGGGTCTTGGTGCGGGCGCCGATGTGAAGACGGATACCGTCTTGCGCCCGCGCGGGAGCCGCTGATCCGGTGGCCGGTGTCATGTGGAGAACGCCGAAATGAGCGGACCCGGCCGCCCCTTTCACACATTGGACAAGGATCTGGGCCGGATCACCCATGTCGAGACGGCGCAGCTCTACGCCTTTCGGCCCGTCTGGCGACTGGGGCTGGCGGTGTTGGCGCTGGTTGCGCTGCTGATCCTGGCGATCGGGCTGACCGGGCGCGATGCGGGGGCGGTCGGCTTCGGCGCGGGACTGGTCGTGGCGGGCTGGCTGGGGCTGGCCATCGGCTCGAACGATGTGGCGAATTCGCTGGGTCCAGCCGTCGGCGCCGGTGCCATCGGCCTGCTGCCCGGCCTGGTCCTCGTTGCGCTGGCCCAGATCGCGGGGGCGTCGCTGGCGGGCGGTGCCGTCACCGACAGGCTGGCCAGCGGCATCTTTGATCCGGGGATGCTGGAAAGCGGGCTGAGGGCGCAGATGGCGATGCTGGCGGCGCTGATCGGGGCGGCCTGCTGGATCACGCTGGCGACCGGCATCGGCCTGCCGGTCAGCACCTCGCATTCCATCGTTGGCGGCCTTGCCGGGGCAGGAATCGCCGCGCTTGGCGCGTCGTCGCTGGATTGGCCGTCCCTGGCGATGATCGCGCTGGTCTGGATCATCGCGCCGGTGGTCTCGGGGGCGCTGGCGGCGGCGGTATTGATCTTGCTGCGGATCAAGGTGATGGTGGCCGCGGATCGGGTCGCGGCGGCGCAAATCTGGCTGCCGCCGCTGGTCGGCGTGATGAGCGGATTGTTCGTCACGTATCTTGGCCTGCTGGCCTCGATCGCGACCACCGGGATGTTGCTGGCCGGGCTGATCGCCGGATTGCTGGCCGATCGCCTGATGCGGCGGCATCTGCGGTCGGCCTTCGTGCTGCGCGGCGAGAAGCCCAGCAGCAAAAGGCTGTTCCGGCCGCCGCTGCTGGCTGCGGTGGTGCCGCTGGCCTTCGCGCATGGTGCGAATGATGTCGGCAATGTCGCCGGGCCGCTGACCGTGATCGTGACCGCGCGCGGCGGTGAGGCCGGGGGCCAGGTATCGCTGGTCGCCATCCTTCTGGCCGCTTTTGCCATTGCGGTGGGCACGCTGTTTTTCGGGCGCAGGCTGGTGCGGATGGTCGGCAGCGGCATCACGCGGCTGAACGCGGGCCGTGCCTTCTGCGTCTCGCTGTCCACGGCGGCGACGGTTCTGGCGGCATCCTGGGCAGGGCTGCCGGTCTCGACCACCCATATCGCCGTCGGCGGCATTTTCGGCGTCGGTTTCGCGCGTGAATGGCTGGACCGCCGGCAAAGGCGCCAGCGCGAGGTCATGCCGGCGGAAGAGGCGCGGCGGCGCCGGCTGATCCGGCGCAGCCACGTCGCGACGATCACGACCGCCTGGCTGGTGACGGTGCCGCTGACCGCGCTGATGGGCTGGCTGGCCTGCGTGCTGATCCTTGCCGCGACGCCGGGCTGAAAGGGCCGCTAGACGACCACGTCCAGCAGCGCCTGATGTCCGACGTCGAAGACGCGCTTGTAGCGTTCGATCTCGGCCGCCGGGCCCATCGCCTTGGCAGGGTTGTCCGACAGCTTGACCGTGGGCCGTCCATCCGCAGCGACCGCCTTGCAGACCAGGCTGAACGGTGCCAGCCCGTCGCCCGGCACGAAGCCGCGAAAATCGTTGGTCAGCAACGTGCCCCAGCCAAAGCTGACCTTGACCCGGCCGTGAAATTGTCGATGCAGCGCCACGATCCTGTCCACATCCAGCCCATCCGAGAAGATGATCAGCTTCTGCCGAGGATCCTCGCCCCGGTCCCGCCACCAGCGGATCGCGGCCTCGGCGCCCTCGGCCGGTGCGCCGCTGTCGATGCGGATCCCGGTCCAGCCCGCCAGCCAGTCGGGCGCGTGTTTCAGAAAACCCTCGGTGCCATAGGTGTCGGGCAGGATGATGCGCAGATTGCCCTCGTGTTCCTCATGCCAGTCGGCCAGCACCTCGTAGGGGGCCTGCCGCAACTCGGCGTCGCTGTCGGCCAGCGCGGCATAGATCATCGGCAATTCGTGCGCATTGGTGCCGATTGCCTCGATGTCGCGCCGCATGGCGATGAGACAGTTCGAGGTGCCGGTGAACCGTTCGCCCAGGCCCTCGATCATCGCCTGCACGCACCAGTCCTGCCACAGGAAGCTGTGCCTGCGCCGCGTGCCGAAATCGGCGATGCGCAGATCGGTCAACTGGCGCAGGGTCTGGACCTTTTCCCACAGCCGGGTCATGGCGCGGGCATAGAGAACCTGCAATTCGAACCGCCCCATGTCCTTCAGCACGGCGCGCGAGCGAAGTTCCATCAGGATGGCAAGGGCGGGGATTTCCCACAGCATGACCTGCGGCCAGGTGCCTTCAAAGGTCAGCTCGTACTGGCCCTTGCGCTTTTCAAGCTGGTAGGGCGGCAGGCGCAGCCCTTCGAGGAATTCCATGAAATCGGGGCGAAACATCTGTCGCTTGCCGTAGAAGGTGTTGCCACGCAGCCACGTGCTTTCGCCGCGCGACAGGCTGAGGCTGCGCACATGGTCCAGCTGCTCGCGCAATTCGCCCTCGTCGATCAGTTCGGCCAGGCGGACGGTCTTCGTGCGGTTGATCAGGCTGAAGGTGACGCTGGTATCGGGCCGATTGCGAAAGATCGACTGGCACATCAGCAGCTTGTAGAAATCGGTGTCGATCAGCGACCGGACAATCGGGTCGATCTTCCATTTGTGGTTATAGACGCGCGAGGCGATATCGACCATGACAAGTCCCCCTGTAGCATGTCATTCGTGCCCCGAAAGACGCGGCCGCCGCAAGGCCGGGAAACGGGAAAGACGGCATCGCCCCGGCCCGTGCCGGTCTGAACCCATCCTGGGGCCGGCGGTGGCAGGAGGATGAGGGGTCAGGTCAGGGTCACGCCGGCCGCGCGCATGGCCTGTTGGGCCGCGCCCTTGCTGCCGTCCAGGTCGATGGCGCGGGTTGCGGATTCGATCACGCGGGCGGCAAAGCCCAGCTTCGCGGCGTCGATGGCGCTCCAGGCGACGCAGAAATCATGGGCAAGGCCCACGAAGGTCAGTTCCGTCAGGCCGCGTTCGCGCAGATAGCCGGCCAGCCCGGTCGGGGTCTTGTGGTCGTTCTCGAAAAACGCCGAATAGCTGTCGATGCTGGCGCGAAACCCCTTGCGGATGATCATGTCCGCCCGCGACACGTCGAGGCCGGGCACGAAATCCGCCCCGGTGCCGCCGATGACGCAGTGCCTGGGCCAAAGGACCTGCGGCCCATAGGGCATCTGGACCAGACTGAAAGGGTCGGCCCCCGGATGGTTGTCGGCAAAGCTGGCATGTCCGGCCGGATGCCAGTCCTGGGTCAGCACCACCGCGTCGAAATCATCCATCATCGCGTTGATCGTCCGGGCAAGTTCATCGCCGCCGGCGACCGCCAGCGCGCCGCCCGGGCAGAAGTCGTTTTGCAGATCGATGACGATCAGGGCCTTCGGCATCGGCGGCCTCCTTTGCGGTTCGTCCATGGGTAGAAAGCGGCGGCGCCTGCGTCAATGGCTTGCCATGACCGCTCCGCCTAGCTTATGCCGCGCCCATGCCGATTGTCGCCGCCCTCTATCAATTCACCCGGCTCGCGGATCCAGCCGCGTTGCGTGCGCCGTTGCTGGCCCTGTGCGAGGCGCAGGGTATTCGCGGCACCCTGCTTCTGGCGCCCGAGGGGATCAACGGCACCCTCGCCGGCGAACGCGAGGGCATCGACACGGTGCAGACCCATATCCGCGCCTTGCCGGGCTGCGCCGGGCTGGACTGGAAGGAAAGCCGGGCCAGGGCCATGCCCTTTGGCCGCATGAAGGTGCGCCTGAAGCGCGAGATCGTGACCATGGGTCAGCCCGAGGTGGATCCGGGTTCGGCGGTCGGGCGCTATGTCGCGCCATGCGACTGGAACGCGCTGATCGCCGCATCCGACGTCGTCGTGATCGATACCCGCAACGATTACGAGACGGCCATCGGCACCTTCGAGGGCGCCGTGGATCCTCAAACACGTTCTTTCCGCGACTTTCCGGCGTGGTGGCAGGCCAATGCGCATCGTTTCGAAGGCAAGCGGATCGCGATGTTCTGCACCGGCGGCATCCGCTGCGAGAAATCCACGAATTACCTGCTGTCCCAGGGCGTCGGGAATGTCTTCCACCTCAGGGGCGGTATCCTGAAATATCTCGAAGACGTGCCTGAGCCTGACAGCCTGTGGCGCGGCGAATGTTTCGTCTTCGACCGGCGCGTCAGCCTGGGCCACGGCCTGAAGCAGGGGCAATACGGATTGTGCCACGCCTGCCGCCGCCCGCTGGCGCCCGGCGACCGCGCAAGGCCGGACTACGAGGAAGGCGTCTCGTGCCATCGCTGCGCGGATGAATATGACGACGCCGACCGCGCGCGATTCCGCGAACGCCAGCGGCAATTCGATCTGGCACGCCACAGGAACGCGGGATGAGCCGCTGTTCCCTTTTCCGGCAATCGCTGGCAGCCATTGGCATACCGGGAATTGCGGACGACCGGATCGTTGACCCGGACCCGCTGCGGGCAGGGCGCTGAGATGTCGGAACGCGCGATCGGTGATCTTCTGGATCTTCTGGGCCGGTTGCTGATCGCGGTCCTTTTCGCGGGCGGGGCGATCCAGAAACTGACCGATCCGGCGGCCGTCCAGCAATTGCTGGATCTCGCGGGATTGCCGGGCGTTCTGGTCTGGCCGCTGGCGGCGATGAATCTGGCCGCGGCCCTTGGTCTGTTGCTGGGGCCGAAGGTGACCTGGTGGGCGCTGCTGCTTGCCGCCTATTGCATCGCGACAAGCTGGTTCCACTGGCAGTTGCGGGCCGATCCCTGGCAGGTGACGATCGTGGTCAAGAACTGGTCCATCGCGGGCGGGCTGCTGATCCTGGCGGCCAACGGTCCACGCCGCTTCGTGATCTGGCGATAGCGCGGCTCAGCGCGTCTGGCCCAGCCCGCCGGCGGCGATGGCAGCCATGTTCAGGATGTCGTTCACGGTCGAGTTGGTGGAACAGATCTGGATCGGCTTCGGCACGCCTGTCAGGATCGGCCCGATCACCGTCGCGCCCGCCATTTCCTGCATCAGCTTGACGCTGATCGAGGCCGAATGCCGCGCCGGCACGACCAGCACATTCGCGGGTCCGGTCAGGCGGCTGAACGGATAGCGCGCGGCGGCATCCATGTTCAGCGCCACGTCCACGGTCATCTCGCCCTCGTATTCGAAATCGACGCCGCGTGCGTCCAGCACCTCGGGCGCCTCGGCCATCTTGATCGCGCGTTCGCTGATCGGATAGCCGAAATTCGAGAAGGACAGGAAGGCCACGCGCGGATCGAGGCCCAGCCCCCGCGCGACATGCGCGCCGCGGGTGGCGATATCGGCCAGGTCCTCGGCCTCGGGCCATTCATGGACCAGCGTGTCGCCGATCAGCACCACCCGACCCTTGTGCAGAACGCCGGTAATGCCCACCGCGCCATCCTGCGGACGCAGGTCGAAGACCTGCCCGATCTGGGCCAGGACATGCGCGTTCTTGCGCGTGGCGCCGGTCACCAGCCCGTCGCCGTGGCCATGCGCCAGCATCAGCGCGGCAAAGACGTGGCGGTCGCGATTGGCCAGTTTCAGCACGTCCTCGCGGTCCACGCCCTTGCGTTGCAGGCGCGCATAGAGGAAGTCGTGATAGGCATCCAGGTGGCGCGTGTTGCCGGCATTGACGACCGCGATCTCGCGCACCGCATCGACGAGGCCGGCGGCTTCCAGCTTTTCGCGCACGTCGGCCTCGCGGCCCACGACCAGCGCCTGACCCATCCCGCCACGCTGCCAGGCCACGGCGGCGCGCAGCACGCGGGGATCATCGCCCTCGGCAAAGATCATCCGCGCCTGTTTCCTTCTGGCACGGGCATGAATGCCCTGCAGGATCGCCGCAGTCGGGTCCATCCGGGCCTGCAGCGCCTGGATATAGCCCTCCATGTCGATGATCGGGCGCCGCGCGACGCCGGTATCCATGCCGGCCTTGGCGACGGCAGGCGGCACCACATGGATCAGGCGCGGATCGAAGGGCGTCGGGATGATGTAGTCGCGGCCGAATTGCAGCTTGAGGCCATAGGCCACGGCCACCTCGTCGGGCACGTCCTCGCGCGCCAGCCGCGCCAGCGCCTCGGCGCAGGCGATCTTCATCTCGTCGTTGATCGCGCGGGCGTGAATGTCCAGCGCGCCGCGGAACAGATAGGGGAAACCCAGCACGTTGTTGACCTGGTTGGGATAATCGCTGCGACCGGTGGCGATGATGGCGTCGGGGCGAACGGCGCGGGCATCCTCGGGGGTGATTTCGGGGTCGGGATTGGCCATCGCGAAGATGACCGGATTGTCGGCCATGCCGGCGACCATGTCCTGCGTCACCGCGCCCCTGGCGCTGACGCCCAGAAACACGTCCGCGCCCTTCATCGCATCCTCCAGGCTCCGCGCCTCGGTCTGGACCGCATGGGCCGATTTCCACTGGTTCATGCCCTCGGTCCGGCCCTGCCAGATTACCCCCTTGGTGTCGCACATCAGGCAGTTCTCGTGCCGCGCGCCCATGGATTTCAGCAATTCCAGGCAGGCGATCCCGGCGGCGCCAGCGCCGTTCAGCACGATCCGCACATCCTCGATCCGCTTGCCCGACAATTCCAGTGCGTTGATCAGGCCCGCCGCGCAGATCACCGCCGTTCCGTGCTGGTCGTCATGGAAGACCGGGATGTCCATGATCTCTTTCAGCCGGCTTTCGATGATGAAACATTCCGGGGCCTTGATGTCTTCCAGGTTGATGCCGCCGAAGGTCGGTCCCATCAGCCGCACGGCATTGATGAATTCGTCCGGATCCTCGGTATCCAGTTCGATGTCGATGGCATTCACGTCGGCAAAGCGCTTGAACAGCACCGCCTTGCCCTCCATCACCGGCTTGCTGGCCAGCGCACCCAGGTTTCCCATCCCCAAAATCGCCGTCCCGTTCGAGATGACGGCGACCATGTTGCCCTTGGTGGTGTAGTCATAGGCCGTCTCGGGGTGGTCGGCGATGGCCTGCACCGGCACGGCGACGCCGGGCGAATAGGCCAGCGACAGATCGCGTTGCGTCGTCATCGGGGTCGAGGCGACGATGTCGTATTTGCCCGGATAAGGCTCCATGTGATAGGCCAGCGCCTCTTCCGGCGTGATCCGGCTGCGGCGTGTCTTGTCGCTCATGGTGTTCCCCTTCCGTCGCGGCGTCGAACCTGATTACAGCGGCCGGGCTCTCGTCTCAATCTGTTCGGACGGCCCGCCATCGTGTTGACACGCTGTCAAGACCCGCCATTGTCGGGCGGTGTATCTGACGGGGACAAGTCTTGGCTAGGAAAATCATCGTTCATATTGGGCAGCCGAAAACCGGCACGACCAGTTTGCAGGCTGCTCTTCTCAAAGGATAAAAGCATCTCCTCGATCAGGGGATTCTGTATCCGACGCCACTTTTTTCCATCAACCACGGCGCTCTGGTTCTGCCTTTCAGGCAGGAGGTTCAGCGTTCCATGATGAGATTTGTTGGAACAGATATCCGGGAGGCGAGAAGAAGAGGTCGCATCTACTGGAGGAGTGTCGTCGAAGAGGCCGCCATGCACGACGTTGGCACCGTCATAATTTCCAGCGAATTCATTTGGGGGTTGAGACATCTGCCAAAATTCTATGAAAATTTGCAAACGGCCTTTGGAAGCGAAGCAGCGATCGAACTGGTGGCCTATCTTCGCACCCCGTCCCAACATTATATCTCGGCGGCGCAACAGAAGCTGAAGATGGATCACCGATTGCCGATCTTCAGATATAGCCGCCTGAAACGGCTCAAGGAGGTTTCGGATATTGCTCCGCTGAAACTTGGCAAGTTTTCACGCGATGCGCTGCATGAAGGCGATATTTTGTCTGACTTCTGCTTGAGATATAATATAAAAACGGCCAATCTGCGCCACCGTAAAAAAGAGGCAAACACGACGATTTCGGCCGAAGGGATGATCCTTCTGCAAACATATCGGCGTAGAAATCATTCCGAAAGGGGCGATATGCCGACCGATGACACTAATCGGCTGTTGAATGCGATCGCTCGGGAAGAGGCGGCGAACCCCGGAATCTATACGCGCCCGAAACTCCGACCGGAATTCGCGCAATATCTCGACCGGGATTGTCAGACATTCGCGTGGCTTCGGAAGGCACACGGCATCGACTTGCATCAAGATCATGGCGTCGCGGAGGGCATGATGCGCGACGTGGCCGAGGCCGAAGACGTATCGGAACTGGTCGGTTTCGATCCCGATGCGTTGCACCGCCTGCGGCAGGCGGTGCTGTCGTGACGGCGGGATCGGGCGTCCCAAGTCTCCGAATCTCGAAAATTACAGCGAGACCTTCACGAAACTGTCGCGCAGGGCGGCGGACCAGGCGGCGCTCATTTCCATGAAGTCCTGATCGCCCTCCAGGATCCGGCGTCTGGCCGAGATCGTGCAGGCATCCTTTTCGATGATCGCCAGATCCAGCGGCATCCCGACCGACAGGTTCGAGCGCAGCGTCGAATCCATCGACAGCAGCACCGCCTTTTGCGCATCGCCCAGGCTGGTCGCCGGCGTCACCACGCGGTCCAGGATCGGCTTGCCGTATTTGTGTTCGCCGATTTGCAGGAAGGGCGTGTCTTCGGTCGCCTCGATGAAATTGCCCTCGGGATAGATCAGGAACATCCGCATGTCGCCGCCCTTGCGCTGGCCCGCGACGATCATGCTGGCGCTGGCCTGCTGGCGCAGGTCGCGGCATTGTTCGGCGATCTCGCGCCGCGTGCGCGCCAGCGTGTCGCCGATGATCGTGGCGACCTGCAACATCGTCGGCGCCTTCAGGATCGAGGTCGTCTCATCGGCCATCTCGTCCTCGATCGCCTCGTCCAGACGTGCCAACGCCGTCTGGGTCACCGACAGCGATCCGGCGGTCATGATCGCCACGACACGCTCGCCCGGCTCCTCGAAGAAGAACATCTTGCGATAGCAGGCGATGTTGTCCAGCCCGGCATTGGTGCGCGTGTCCGACAGCAGGACCAGCCCGGCATTGAGTTTGAGACCGACACAATAGGTCATGGGAAGCAGCTACCCCGGAATTTCTGGCCGCATCCTAGGCGGGACCGGCAGGGGCCGCAATCGCCCGTCGCGCCGCGTCCGGGCACTGATGCATGACAGCCGCACGACATGTCGCGGCGATGGCTCGCATCCAGCGCCAAAAACGCGCATGATCGCCTGGTGCAACCCGATCGGAGCCCGTCATGTCCCTGTTCGCCCTGACCCGCCGTCACTTCCTGCAAGCCTCGACCGCCGGGATCGGCGCGGCGATGCTGCATCCTTTCGCGGCCCGCGCTTCGGCCGGGCAGGCCCATCTGCAGATCATGGAGACCACCGATCTGCATGTCCATGTCTGGCCCTATGACTACTATGCCGACAAGCCGGTCGATACCGTCGGCGCGGCGCGAACGGCGGCGTTGATCCGGGCAGTGCGGGACGAGGCGGGCAATTCGGTGCTGCTGGACAACGGCGATATCCTGCAAGGCAACCCGATGGGCGATTATGTCGCCTATGAACGCGGGATGAAGCCCGACGAGATGCATCCCATCATCACCGCCATGAACGAAGTCGGCGTCGAGGCGGGAACGCTGGGCAACCACGAATTCAATTACGGGCTCGATTTCCTGAAGAACGCGCTGGCAGGGGCGGGCTTTCCCGTCGTCTGCGCCAATGTCGCGACCCGGGCGGACGAGGATCCCGCCGCCGATGACACCCTGGTCCCGCCCTATGTGGTTCTGGACCGCGAACTGACGGATGGCGCCGGGCAGCCGCATCCGATCCGGCTGGGCATCATCGGCTTCGTCCCGCCCCAGATCATGCAATGGGATCGCAAGCATCTGGAGGGCAGGGTGACCGCCCGCGACATCGTCGAGGCAGCGCGGGCCTGGGTGCCGAAGATGCGCGGCGAGGGTGTCGATCTGGTCGTCGCGCTGTGCCATTCCGGCATCGGCGCGGCCACGCACGAGCCGGGGATGGAAAACGCCGCCATTCCGCTGGCCGGCGTCGAGGGCATCGACGTGATCCTGACCGGCCATCAGCACCTGGTCTTTCCCGGCCCCGATTTCGAAGACACCGAAGGCGTGGACATCGCCGCCGGCACCATCGCCGGCAAACCCGGGGTGATGGCGGGGTTCTGGGGGTCGCATATGGGTCTGGTCGATCTGCTGCTGGAACGGCAGGGCGACGGCTGGGCGGTGATCGAACACAGTGTCGAGGCGCGGCCCATCTATCAACGCGACACGGATCGCAAAGTCGTGGCGCTGGTCGAAAGCGTGGCGGCGATCGAGGACAGCGTCGCGGCCGAACATCAGGCAACGCTGGACTACGTCCGCCGTGCGGTGGGCAAGACCTCGGCCCCGCTTTACAGCTATTTCGCGCTGGTGGCGGACGATCCCTCGGTCCAGATCGTCGCGAATGCGCAAGAATGGTATATCCGGCAGATGATGGCGGGAACCGAATATGAGGGTCTGCCGATCCTGTCCGCCGCCGCACCCTTCAAGGCCGGCGGCCGTGGCGGCCCGGATTACTACACCGACGTGCCCAGCGGCGATATCGCGATCAGGAATGTCGCCGATCTCTATCTCTATCCAAACACGATCCGGGCGGTGCAGGTGACCGGCGCCCAGGTCAGGGATTGGCTGGAACGCAGCGCGGGCATGTTCAACCGGATCAGGCCCGGCCAGCCTGACCAGATGTTGCTGAACCCCGAGTTTCCCAGCTACAATTTCGACGTGATCGACGGCGTGACCTATCGCATCGACCTGTCGCAGCCCTCGAAATATGACAGTGACGGAAAGATCGCCGACGAGGGCGCGGCGCGCATAGTCGATCTGGCCTTCGCGGGGCAGCCGATCGACCCGCAGGCCGAATTCATCGTCGCCACGAACAATTACCGTGCCGGCGGCGGCGGAAATTTTCCCGGCAATGACGGCTCGACCATCGTATTCGAGGGCCCGGACACGAACCGCGACATCATCGTGCGCTACATCGTCGAGCAGGGCACCATCGACCCCGAGGCCGACGGCAACTGGTCTTTCGCCCCGCTGGAGGGCGCGACGGTGCTGTTCGATACCGGCCCCGAAGCCGCGCGCTACCTCGACGAGATCAAAGGCGTTGCCATAGAAGCGGTGGGCGATGGCGAGAACGGCTTCGCGCGCTATCGCATCACGCTGTAGGGTCAGGTGTCCGATCCGGCGGCGGGGGGCGCGGCCCCCCGGTCGCTGACGCGACTCCCCCCGAGGTATTTTTAAAGAGCGCGAGGGGTGGACGCAGGCTTCTCGCGCTCTTTGCAATTACCTGCGGGGGTGAATTGGCCGCAGGCCAGGAGGGGGCCGGCGAGGCCCCTTCGTCGCGAGGCGCCATGACGTTGCGGTTTTCCGAAGTGCCAAGGCGTGTTTCAGCTTTGCGTCTGGCTCTGGCTCTGGCCTTGCAGTGTCTCGATGTCCTCGACGCGGACCGCGACGTCCAGCTTTTCGACTCCCCGGCCGATGGCGATGCCCCGGATCGGCGCCGCATCGGCCGCGTCAAGGCCCGAGGCCAGCCGGACATAGCGTTCGTCCGGGCAGCAGGCATTGGCCGCATCGAAGCCGACCCATCCCAAACGCTCGACATGGATTTCGGCCCAGGCATGGGCCGCTTCCTGGGATTGGCCGTCCTCGGTCACGTGCAGGTAGCCCGAGACATATCGCCCCGGCAACCCGCGGATCCGCGCCAGCGCGATCAGGGCATGGGTATGGTCCTGGCAGACGCCCTGCCCCAGCTTCAGCGCCTCGGCGGCCGTTGTCTGGGTCCGGGTCACGCCGGGACGATAGGCGATGGCCTCGCCGACCGCCGCCGACAATCTGTGCGCCAGATCCAGGTTGTCCGCGGCCTCGGTCACGCTGTCGGCCAGTTGCCGCAGGCCGTCATCGGCCCGTGTCGTTCCGGTGTCGCGCAGATAGGCCATCGGGTGGATCATCTCGCGATGGCCGCGCAACACGCCGGCGGTATCGCGGGTCTCGACCCGGCCCGCGATCTTCACGATCACCTCCTGCGCGGGGCCGCGCACGGCCCAGCCCTCGATCCAGTCTCCGGCACCGTCGCGAAAGCTGGGCCCCTTGACGCCGCCGCTTACCTCGATGCGCCAGTCATGGGCCTTCTGCCCCTCGAAGACCGAGGGAGTCAGTCGCAGGCTCTGGACGAAGTTGCGGATCGGGTGGTCATAGCGATAGACGGTTTCATGCAGGATTCCGAGTTTCATCCGCCTACGAGCCTCCCAGCAGGTAATCTTCGTGCACACGCATCGAGATGACTCCGATCTCGGCGATGAACCATGACAGGAATTCGTGCAGCCCCTCATCGAAGATCGCGTCGATATCGCGCGCCTGCAACGCTTCCAGCACTTCACGCGACTTGTCGCGCGCGGTGGTCGGTGCCTTGTCGCCATAGCGTTTGGCCAGTCCCTCCAGGTGCCAGACGCCTTCGTAAAGCGAGGTGATCAGCGATCGCGGGCTTTCCCCGTTCAGGATCAGGAAATCGGCGACGCGACCGGCGGTGATGTCGCCGCCATAGGCCCAATGATAGGCCCGATGCGCCGACAGCGCCCTCAGGATCACCTGCCACTGATAGGTGTCAAGGCCGGAGCCCACGAATTCGATCCGGGGAAGAAGGACGAAATATTTCACATCCAGCAGCCGCGCCGTCGCATCCGCGCGTTCCAGGCCATAGCCCAGATTCATGAAATGCCAGCCATCGTTGCGAAGCTGGGTCGCATTGATCGCGCCGCGCACGGTCGAGGTATGGCCGGTGGTGAAATCCGTCAGGTTCGCCGTGTCGATGCGGGATCGCGGCGTCTTCTCGATCTTGCGCAATTCCTGATAGCTGACGTTCAGCGCGTCCCAGACCTGGCTGGTCAGCGCGGTGCGCACGATGCGTCCGGCTTCGCGGGCCTTTTCGATGCAGGACACGACCGAAGACGGGTTGTCGCGGTCGAAGAAGATGAATTCCTCGATCTTTTCCTGCGTGATCTCGCCGTATTTGTCGGCGAACAGGGCCGAGGTGCCCGAAGCCTGCAGAAGCGAGTTCCATTCGTTCTGGTAGCCCGCCTCGGTATTGGGCAGCAGGGTGATCCGCTGGCCCACATCCAGCAGGCGGGCGGCGGTTTCCGCGCGTTCCAGATGGCGGCCCATCCAGAACAGGTTCGAGGCGGTGCGGCACAGCATGGTCGTTCCCCTCTGTTATTCCGACAGGACCCAGGTGTCCTTGACGCCGCCGCCCTGCGATGAGTTCACCACAAGGCTGCCTTCGCGCAAGGCCACGCGGGTCAGCCCGCCCGGCACCAGTTCGATCCGGTCGCCGCACAGGCAATAGGGCCGCAGATCGACATGGCGCGGCGCGATGCCTTCCTCGACGAAGGTGGGGCAGGTGGACAATGACAGCGTTGGCTGGGCGATGTAGTTCGACGGATCGGCGGCGATCTTGGCGCGGAACGCCTCGATTTCGTCGCTGGTGGATTTCGGACCCACCAGCATTCCGTATCCGCCCGATCCGTGGACCTCCTTCACGACCAGATCCGGCAGGTTCTCCATCACATAGCGGTAGTCGTCATCCTTCCACAGGGTCCAGGTCTGGACGTTGTTCAGGATCGGCTCCTCGCCCAGGTAGAAGCGGACCATCTCGGGCACGAAGGTATAGATCGCCTTGTCATCGGCAACCCCCGCGCCAGGGGCCGAGCAGATCGAGACCCCGCCCGAGCGATAGACATCCATCAACCCCGGAACGCCCAGCAGGGAATCGGGCCGGAAACACAGCGGATCGAGAAACGGATCGTCGATCCGGCGATAGATGACATCGATACGCTTCGGCCCCTGTGTCGTGCGGGCATAGACGAATTCCCCATCGACGAAGAGATCCGCACCCTCGACCAGTTCGACGCCCATCAGGTTGGCCAGAAAGCTGTGTTCGTAATAGGCGCTGTTGAAATGTCCCGGCGTCAGGATCACGCAGGTCGGCCGCCCCTCGCATTTCTGGGGCGCCACCGATTCCAGGGTGCGACGCAGCAGGTCGGGATATTGGTCCACCGGCTCGATCCGGTTACCCCGAAACAATTGCGGAAACATCCGCATCATGATCTCGCGGTTTTCCAGCATGTAGCTGACGCCTGACGGCGTGCGGCAATTGTCTTCCAGCACGAAGAATTCGTCCTTGGCGGTGCGGACAAGGTCAATGCCGATGATGTGGGAATAGACGCCGCGCGGAGGGATGACGCCGACCACGGCCTTTTCATAGGCGTCGTTCTGATAGACCAGTTTGGCAGGGATGCGGCCGGCGCGAATGATCTCGCCCCGGCCATAGACATCGCGCAGAAAGGCGTTCAGGGCCCGGGCGCGCTGCTTGATGCCGCGTTCCAGCTTGCGCCATTCGTTCTGTTCGAAGACGCGCGGCATCATGTCGAAGGGGATCAGCCGGTCGGGATCGCCGCCCTCGCCATAGACCGCGAAGGTGATGCCGATGCGACGGAACAGCGCCTCGGCCTCTGCCTGTTTCATCTGGCGGAAATCGTCCGGCATCGTGTCCACCCAGTCGCTGAGGCGCGCATAGGGGTCTCGGACTCGTTTTCCTTCATACATTTCATTGTAGTATGTCATCATCCCCCCCGGGTTGGACCATCAGCCCTTCACAGGCCTTTCAGGCTGCCGATGATCAGAGACCGGTCCTGTGGAGTCCACAGGGGAAAGCCGGGAAATGCACGAAAGTTCCGCGAATGCCGGCCTCCTCCGCGGTCCGGGATGCCCCCGGCGCGGCAGGCTGCCAAAGTTTTGGGCAGGGCTAAACCAGTTCAACGGCGATTGCCGTGCCTTCTCCGCCGCCGATGCAGATGGCCGCCACACCGCGCCGACCGCCGCGAGACCTGAGTGCATGGATCAGGGTGACGATGATCCGCGCGCCCGAGGCACCGATTGGGTGGCCAAGCGCGCAGGCCCCGCCATTGACGTTGACGATGCCATGATCCAGTCCCATCCGCGCCATGAACGCCATCGGCACGACCGCGAAAGCCTCGTTCACCTCCCACAGATCGACATCGGCGGCGGACCAGCCGATCCGCTCCAACAGCTTCTGGGCGGCGGGAACGGGCGCGGTCGGAAATTGTCCCGGCTGTTGCGCGTGGCTGGCATGACCCAGGATCCGGGCCAATGCGCCATCCCCGTCCGCGCCGATCGCCAGCGCCGCCGCCCCGTCCGAAATCGAGCTTGAATTGGCCGCCGTCACGGTGCCGTCCTTGCGGAAGGCCGGCTTCAGATGCGGGATTTTTTCGGGCCGGGCGTTACCGGGCTGTTCGTCGGTATCGACGACAATCTCGCCCCGGCGGCCGGTCAACGTGACCGGCGCGATCTCGGCCGCGAAGGCGCCCGAGGCGATCGCGTCCGCCGCGCGCGACAGGCTGGCCAGCGCGTAGCGGTCCTGCGCCTCGCGGCCAAAGCCGAATTCGGCGGCGCAATCCTCGGCAAAAGTGCCCATCAGACGGCCCTTGTCATAGGCGTCCTCCAGCCCGTCCAGAAACATGTGATCCAGCGCCTGCGCATGGCCCAGCCGCGCGCCGCTGCGCATCCGCGGCAGCAGATAGGGGGCGTTGGACATGCTTTCCATGCCGCCCGCGACGACCAGATCGGCGCTGCCGGCGCGAATCGCGTCCATCGCCATCATCACCGCCTGCATTCCCGATCCACACATCTTGTTCAGCGTCGTCGCAGGCAGCGATTCGGGCAGCCCCGCCAGGAAGCCGGCCTGACGCGCCGGCGCCTGTCCCTGACCGGCGGGCAGCACGCAGCCCATGAACAGCGCATCGGGATCGCCGGCCGCGCGGTCCGCCCGGTTCAGCGCCGCGCGAATGGCGACGCCGCCCAGTTCGGGGGCGCTGGACTCGGCCAGCGCGCCTTGCAGACCTCCCATGGGCGTGCGCGCGCATCCCAGAACGAAAATGTCTCGCATTGTCACGATCTCTCCCGGCTCGACCTGTTCCCGCTTACCGGATCGTAACCATTTGCGTCTAGTCGTGAGAGGGAAAACAAGAGGGAATCGGGATCATGCTGGACGCTGTCGACCATGGTGGGGAAATGAGGGTCAGGGTCACCGGCAGTCGCATCGACGCCGCGATCGCCACCAGGTTCAAGGACAAGCTGCGCGAGATCGCGCTGCGCAACCGCAAGCCGGTTGTAATGGATATGAGTGCCGTTGATTTCATGGACAGTTCGGGCCTTGGTGCCGTAATCGCGGTGCGCAAGGCGATGCCCGAAAACCTGCCGCTGATCCTCCAGGGGCTGACGCCCAATGTCGAACGGGTGTTCCGTCTGACACGGATGGATTCGGTTTTCGAGATCCGGCCGGCCGCCACGGAGGGACCGGAGACCACATGACCCCGACCCAGCGGCAGAACGCCGAAGTGAAAGGAGGGGGCCGGGTGCGGACACAACCGATGTTTCATCAGGTGCTGTCCGCCCGCCCCGACAGCGTGCGCGGCGCGTTGATGGATGTGCGCCGCCGCTTCGCCGGCGAGGTCAGCGATGATACGCTGGGCCGGCTGGAACTGGTTCTGGCCGAGGTGATGAACAATGTCGCCGAACATGCTGCGACAGACGCCGGGGGAACGGTTCGCAGAACCTTGCCGCAGATCCATCTCTGCATCGTCCGGCACGAATCCGGGCTGGCCTGCGCGATCACCGATAACGGCATCTCCGTTCCCGCCGATTGCCTGCTGCCGCGCGACCTGCCGCGAAACGATGTCGCCGATCTGCCCGAGGGCGGCTTCGGCTGGTATCTGATCCAGGATCTGACACAGGCTCTTTGCTATTACCGCGAACAGCAGCGAAATTTCCTGGCCTTCAGCGTGCCCTTTGCCGAGGTTTGAGCCATTGCCGGACCGGCCGCGGAATGCGCGATCGTGATCGCCAGCGCTGCAGAAGGCGCCCTGCGGCCTCAGTTCAGTTGCGCGGCAAGGCGATAGCTGCCATCAGCGAAATCGCTGAACATCTCCATCACATCGGGATGGTCCAGCGGCTCGCCAGAGGCATCGGCCTCTAGGTTCTGCTCGGACACATAGGCAACGTAATAGGTTGCCTCGGTTTCGGCATAAAGGTGATAGAAGGGCTGGTTCTTGGCCGGCCGCGCATCTTCGGGAATGGAATCATACCATTCCTGCGTATTGGCGAATTCGGGATCGACGTCGAAGATGACGCCGCGAAACGGACGATGACGATGGCGGACAACCTGGCCCAAACCGAATTTCGCGACGCGGTGATATGACTGCATGGCTGTCGCCTTCCATGTTCCTGCCGGCAGAGAGCGGATGTCGCGCCTTCTAATCCCGTCGGGCGATTCTGTCCACCGGATCGGCAGCATTTGCATGATCCGAAGGCAAGACCGGGCATAAACGCCGGCGCCCTGCCTATTCCGGCGGCAACGGATCCCGATCCTCGTCCAGCAGCGGCACGGTCGAGATCGCCATTTTTGCCGAACCATCGGTCAGTTCATTGGCGTGGGCCAGGTAGATCAGCACGCGGTTCTCCTCGTCATAGATCCGCTTGACGCGCAAGGACTTGAAAACCAGCGAGCGGCCCTCGCGGAACACATCCTCGCCGCCCTTTCCGCGCCGGATCCCGCTCAGGTCGATGGGTCCTGTCCGCGCGCATTCGATGGCGCTGTTCGAGGGATCCTCGAACCAGTTGCCCTGGCTCAGCCGGTCCAGCATCGAACGGTCGAAATAGGCCAGATGGCAGGTGACGCCGCCAACCTCGGGATCGCGGATCGCCTCGATCACGATATCGTTGCCGATCCAGTCCACGCCGATCTTGCCGATCTCCTCCGCGGCCGTGGCCGCGGGGATCAGCAGTGACAGGGCAAGCAGGCGCGCGATCATGACGCGGCCTGCGGCAGCAGCGGCACCCGGCCGTCGTCGGTCAGAAGATGCACCTGCCCGGCCTCGATCGCGACCGCGCAAAGCGGCCGACCATAGGCCGCGCCGCCGTCGATATTCAGGCGATTTCCGTAATGGGTTGCCGTGTCGATGGCGGTATGGCCATGCACGATCAACGGCCCGTGATCAGCGTCGCTGTCCAAAAAATCCTTGCGGATCCAGACCAGATCCTGTTCGGCCTGATCCTGAAGATCGATGCCCGGTCGGATGCCGGCATGGACGACCAGTGCCTCGGGATGCAGGAACCACAAGGGCAGCGAGGACAGGAATCGGGCGTGCGCATCGGGCACCGCGCGGCGTGCCTCGGTCAGCAACCGGTCGCCGGAAAGCGTCGGATCGACGCCATAGGATGCCAGCGTCGCGGCCGCGCCCAGCCCGCTATGCGCGATCCAGGTCCGGCCCGAGGCCAGCCCCGGATCGACCCAGGCGGGATCGGACAGGAAGATCGGCAGGAAGCGGTCGTGATTGCCGCGCGTGACCACCCAGTTGCGTCCCGCGTCGCGCCCCCGCATCAGATATTCCACCGCGCCGCGCGAATCCGGGCCCCGATCGACCAGGTCGCCGACATGGGCGATCAGCGCGTGCTTGCCGCCATCGCTGAAAATCCGTTCATGCGCGGCGCGCAGCAGCTCCGGGTGGCCGTGAATGTCTCCGACGACGTAAAGGGTCATGGCGGCGGGCGTTCCTTGTTCCTGCATCCGGTCAGATCGCCGCGCGCCCGTCAAGGGCGCGCGGCGCAAGGTTCAGACCTCGAAATGCAAACGGCGGGCCTGCAGGAACTTGCCGGTCTTATGCAGGGCCGCCAGGGCCTGGTCGCTGATCGGTTCGTCCAGATACAGGATCGCGATCGCATCCTCGCCCCCGATCGAACGTCCCAGCGTGAAATTGGCGATGTTGACCCCCAGATCGCCCAGCGTCATGCCAAGCGCGCCGATGACGCCCGGCACGTCCTTGTTGCGGGTATATAGCATGTGTTCGCCGATCTCGGCATCGATGTTGATGCCGCGGATCTGGATGAAGCGCGGCTTTCCGTCGCTGAAGACGGTGCCTGCGATCGATCGCTCGCGCTGCTCGGTGACGACGGTCAGCTTGACATAGCCCTCGAAAATGCCGCCCTTGTCCTGCCGCGTGGTCGAGACCCGGATGCCGCGCTCCTTCGCGATCACCGGGGCCGAGACCGGATTCACGTCCGGATTGGTGGCCTTCATCACCCCGGCGATAGCCGAGGCGTTCAGCGCGTTCAGGTTCATCGAGGCCACCGCCCCGTCATAAAGCACGTTGATCGCCTTGATCGGCTCATCCGTCATCTGGCCCACGAAGGCGCCCAGATGGGCGGCCAGCCTGATCCACGGGCCCATCACGGTGGCCTCCTCGGCGGTGACCGAAGGCATGTTCAGCGCGTTCTGCACCGCCCCGGTCAACAGGTAGTCCGACATCTGTTCGGCCACCTGCAGCGCCACGTTTTCCTGCGCCTCGGTGGTCGATGCACCCAGATGCGGGGTCACGACGACATTGGGCAGGTTGAACAGCGGGCTTTCGGTGGCGGGCTCGACCGCGAAGACGTCGAAGGCCGCACCGGCCACGCGGCCGTCCTTCAACGCTTCGGCCAGCGCCTCTTCATCGACCAGCCCGCCGCGCGCGCAATTGATGATCCGGACGCCCTTCTTCAGCTTGCCGATGGCGTCTCGCGACAGGATGTTCCTGGTCTTGTCGGTCAGTGGCACGTGAAAGGTGATGAAATCCGACCTGCCCAGAAGATCGTCCAGATCGACCTTGGTCACGCCGATCTCGGTCGCGCGTTCCTCGGACAGAAAGGGGTCATAGGCCAGCACCTTCATGTGCAGCCCAAGCGCGCGATCGATGACGATGGACCCGATATTGCCCGCGCCGATCACGCCCAGGGTCTTGTTGAACAGCTCCACCCCCATGAAGCGGCTCTTTTCCCATTTGCCGGCATGGGTGCTGACGCTGGCTTCGGGCAATTGCCTTGCGACGGCGAACATCATCGCGATCGCATGTTCGGCCGTGGTGATCGAGTTCCCGAACGGCGTGTTCATCACGATCACGCCCTTCTTGCTGGCCGCAGGAATATCGACATTGTCGACCCCGATTCCGGCGCGCCCGACGACCTTCAGTCTGGTCGCTTTCTCCAGCAGCTTGCCGGTCACCTTGGTCGCGGACCGGATCGCCAGCCCGTCATAATCGCCAATCACCTCGGCCAGCTTTTCCTTGTCCTTGCCCAGATCGGGCAGGTAATCCACCGCGACGCCGCGGTCGCGGAAAATCTGGACGGCGGTTTCCGACAGCTTGTCGGACACAAGAACCTTCGGCATGTCATTCATCCTCATGTGTCGCACCGGGGCCGCGCCCCGCAGGTGCGATCATCTTCGTTGTGGAAATATCCTGCAGGGGGTCTGGGGGACGCAAAGTCCCCCAGCCGTCGCGGGACGCATGTCACTGTGCGGCCAGTTCGGCTCGATAGGCGTGTTCGATCCAGGGCATCAGCGCGGCCACATCGGATGCCTCGACGGTCGAGCCGCACCATATTCGCAGCCCCGGCGGCGCGTCGCGATACGACCCCGCATCCAACGCCACGCCCTCTTTCTCCAACCGCCTGGCGACGGCCTTGGCGAAGGCGGCGCCGTCCCTGATCGCCGGATCGGTGAATTTCAGGCAGACGCTGGTGGTCGAGGCCGTCGCCGGATCCTCGGCCAGATCGGCGATCCAGTCCTTGCCGGCGATGAAATCGCGCACCGCCGCGGCATTCGCCTCGGCCCGCGCGATCAACCCCTTCAGCCCGCCGATGGACCCGGCCCATTTCAGAGACACGAGATAATCCTCGACCGCCAGCATCGAGGGCGTGTTGATCGTCTCGCCCTTGAAGATGCCCTCGTTCAGCTTGCCGCCCTTGGTCAGCCGGAAGATTTTGGGCAAGGGCCTGTCGGGGGTAAAGCTTTCCAGCCGCGCGACCGCGCGTGGCGACAGGATCAGCATCCCATGCGCGGCTTCACCGCCCAGAACCTTCTGCCAGCTGAAGGTGACCACATCCAGCTTGTCCCAGGGCAGGTCCATGGCAAAGGCTGCCGAGGTCGCGTCGCAAATGGTCAGCCCTTCGCGATCTGCGGGGATCGCATCGCCATTCGGCACGCGCACGCCGCTGGTCGTGCCGTTCCAGGTGAAGACGACATCCCTGTCGAAATCGACCTGTCCGAAATCGACGATCTGGCCGTAATCGGCCTTGCGAACGGTCGCGTCCAGTTTCAGCTGTTTGACCGCATCCGTCACCCAGCCCTCGCCGAAGCTTTCCCAGGCCAGCATCTCGACCGGGCGCTGGCCCAGCATGGTCCACATGGCCATCTCGACCGCGCCGGTATCAGAGGCCGGAACGATGCCGATGCGGTAATCTTCGGGCACGCCCAGAATCGTGCGGGTCAGGTCGATCGCCTCGGCCAGCCTGGCCTTGCCGATTGCCGCGCGATGCGACCGCCCCAGCGGCGCGTCCGACAGCATGTCCAGATTGTAGTGGGGGATCTTGGCGCAAGGGCCAGAGGAGAAGCGCGGATTCGCCGGCCGCGCGGCCGGAGTCGTCAGGTCTGTCATGTGACTCAGCCTTCCAGCTAAAAGCCCCTCGTTGGGGAGGGGTGTCCCACGGACGCCTCTACGAGAACCCCCAAAAAAACGCAATAGCCAAAGAGTCTTGCAAAACCGATCATGCAGCTTCGCGCGCGTCGATGCAGAACGGGACGGGAACGTGCGATTGCGATTGGCACGTCATTGACACGCGGTGTTCTGGCGACGTTCCACCGGAAAACGAAAGCCCCGGCGCGCTGGCAGGCGCAACCGGGGCGGATAACGAAGTCTGGCTAGACTGGATCGACGTAACCTGAAACGCGAATCTGCGGCAAGGGGCTTGCTCCAAGCCGTGTTTGCCTGTGACGCTCGCGACCGCGTTCCCCTGATGGAACGGTTCATCGACGTGATGCGCGCCGGGCAGCCGACCACCGGTTTCGGGCCGATCATGGCCGAGGCTCGGGAATGGGCGGTTTGGGCCACCCGCGCCGAGCTAAAAGCCTATGCCCTCGCCGCCTGTGAGGCGATGAACGGTCGAGACCAAGCCGCCTTCCTCGGGCATCTCGACCGGAGGGCGGCGGCATGAACACCATTCGCGCATCCCGCCTCGGCACCCTCTACGGCATCCGGGGCGCTACAGCCGCCACGCTGGCCCTGATCATCTGGGGGGCTGGCGATGAATAGGCAGCTTTCCGTGGACGAATTGCTCTGGTCATGGCCGACCGTCTGCAAGGCGGCATCGAACGACTGGGCCAAGGGCTTCGCTCTGTCGATCATGCGGCAGTCCAAGCGCCGCAACTGGCAACCCAGCCCAAAGCAACACGCCCTGATGAACCGCATGGTGAATGAGGTTTACCAGCATCGCGGCGACTTCGACGGCTGCGACGACTTCGATCTGATCGATCGGGGTGACGCATGATTTGCAAGGACGCATCGAAGTTGACCCGCGAGGCGCTCGAGGACGATTGGGTCGGGTTGCATGAGTTGGTGGCCGAACTGCCCGCTGGCGCGCGGACGGATCGCCACGAAATCGAGAACCTGAAAGCCCAGATGCCCGAGGCGGCGAGACCGAGCGGACCGTGGGCCTGTCTCTGGCTGCGGCCCGTATCGTGGCCCGGTATCGCGGCGTCCGTGCCTGCCAGCCCGAGGCGACCCCATGACGGCGACGGCGGTCAAGGCAAAAGCGCGGGCTGGATCTGGTCCCAATGCCCGGAAATCGGTCGGGGCGGGGGACCGGCGCCTAAGTGTTGCGCTCTCTCTTCCGGCCCCAAACATGGCCGATCAGGCGATTGCATTTCTGGAAACCCTGAAAATTCCGGAGGGGAAAATGGCCGGTCAACCGCTCAAGCTGGCCGGATTTAAGCGCCAATTCGTTTGCGGCTCTCTGGGCGACGGCGTGATGGTGGCCTGCCTGTCAATCGGACGCGGAAACGCCAAGACCGCTCTGTCTGCCGGGCTGGCGCTCGGCGCGCTCAAGGGCGTCTGGGACGATCAGCCGAAACGCGAGATCCTGTTCGCTGCGCGGAACCGCGATCAGGCCAAGACCGCGTTTCAGTTTCTGGTCGGTTTCATCGAAGGGCTGCCCGAGGATGAACAAGAGCAATTCCTGATCCGGCGCGGCTCCAAGCTGGAAGTCGAATATTCCGGCAATGGCGGCGGGCTGGCGCGCTGTATCGCGGCTGACGGCAAGTCGACTTGTATCCTCGGCGTGGATCCTGGCGGCAGCCGGTCCATGTCGGCGGCGGCGCTCTACTGGCCCGAAACCGGGTGTCTGGAAGCCTTGGGCACCTTCCCCAGCAATCCCGGCCTTGCGGATCGCGGCGCGGCTGACAGCGTGTCGGGGCGCTATGTCGAGATGGCCGAGCGTGGCGAACTGATCACGATGGGCGATGCGACCGTTCCGCCCGGCCCTTGGCTGGCCGAGATCGTGCGGCAACTGGACGGGGCCGAGGTGGCCTGTGTCGTGGGCGACCGGTTCCGCCATGCCGAATTTGTCGAGGCGATGGAGAAAGCCGGGTTGTCCCGCGTCCCGTTCATCTGGCGCGGCTTCGGATGGAAGGACGGCAGCGAGGACGTGGAACGCTTTCGGCGGGCGCTGTTCGACGGCGAGGTGAAGGTTTCCCCGTCGCTGCTGCTGCGCTCGGCTTTCTCCGATGCCATCGTCCTGCATGACCCGGCCAACAACGCCAAGCTGGCGAAGGCGCGATCCCTCGGCCGCATCGACGCTGCTGCGGCAACGCTGCTGGCCGTCGCGCAGGGGCAGCGCATGAAGGCGGCTCCGACGCGGAAAGCGAGGGTCGCATGGGCATGATGCGTCAGTATCACCGGCATTCAAAGCGCGTGACCTCAACCCGGCGCTGGCAGGTTCTGCGGCATGTCGTTCTGGAACGCGACGGCTGGGCCTGCGTCGATTGCGGGCAGACGCGCGGCAGGCTGGAAATCGACCATATCCAGCCGGTGCGGACGCGCCCCGATCTGGGCTTCGACCCGGCCAATTGTGCGACCCGCTGCCCGTCCTGCCACACGAAAAAGACCCGGATCGAGTGCGGGCATTCCGCGCCGATCATCACCCCCGAGCGTCAAGCCTGGGGCAAAGCTGTTGCCGAACTGGCGACAAATCCCAACCCGGCAACATGAGGTAATGACATGCTGGATTCTGTGAAAATCGCCCGTCGCCAGTCGGAAATCCGGCAGGCGCTGGCGGAACTGGTGGGCAAGGACAAGCCGACCGAGGACGAAACGCGGTCCATGAGCGACATGGATCAGGAATATCGGACCAACGAAACCCGTTATCGTGCGGCCCTGACTGCCGAGGATCAGGAACGGCGCGAGGCCGGGGCCGATCTGGAAACCCGTTCGGACCGGGAATGGTCCGATCTGGTCGGGCGCTTCGAGCTGCGTCAGGTGGCTTTCGCCCTCGATGAAGGCCGGGCGCTGAACGGGGCGACGAAAGAGATCGTCGAGGAACTGCGCAACGCGGGCGGCTATCAGGGCATCCCTGTTCCTTTCGCCGCGCTTGAAACTCGCGCGGGCGAGACTGTCGCGGCTGATGTGCCGAACCCCAAGACGATCCGCCCGATCATCGACCGGATCTTTCCCGGCAGCGTTGCCGAGCGGTTGGGCGTCCAGCGCATCAACATCACCTCGGGCGAACTGGCCTTTCCCGTCGCCACGGCGGGCGCGATCTTCGGCTGGCAGACCAATGAACTCGCCAATGTCGGCGCGGCTTCGGAATATCAGACCGCCGAGCGCATCCTGAACCCCGATCATACCGGCGGCGCGCAGATGGTGATCAGCCGCAAGGCTCTGAAGCAGGCAGGCGAAGGTCTGGAGGCTGCAATCCGGCGCGATCTGAACGCGGTGCTCGGCACCGAATTTGATCGGGTTGTGATCAACGGCAGCGGCGCGGCGGGCGAGCCTCTGGGCTTCATCCCCGGCGCGGCGACCTACGGCATCACCGAGACTGCCGTTGGCGCGACGGCAACCTGGGCGGCATTCCGCGCCGAAGTCGTGGCCTTCATGCAGGCCAACGCGATCACCTCGGCCAGCCAAGTGAACCTGGGCTTTGACCCGGCGATCTGGGCGGCTCTGGATGATGCGTTGATCAGCGGCACGGCTGTGAGCGAATGGGACCGCCTGACCAAGCATGTCGGAACCCCGGCGATCAGCAACGTGATCCCCGGTGAAACGGCGATCATGACGGCCAACGTGCAGGGTCCTGACCGGGCTTGTCACCGCGGACTTCACTGTCCCGCGCGGTTTGCAAACCCGCATCCTGACCGGCATCGGTGAACCCTGATGCTGTGGGGCGGCAATCTCGGGGCGCTGGAACTGCGCAGCGAGGGCGGGGCAACCCGCCTTCGGGCGACGTTCCCCTATGGAGCCGAAACCGAACTGGCACCGGGGCGGCGCGAGGTTATCGCCTCTCGGGCATTCTCGGATCGGATCGAGGCGGGCGAGGATATCCACCTGCTGTCCGGTCACGATTACAACAAACCCCTTGCCTCGCGGGCGGCGGGCAACCTCACCCTGGCCGATGGCGACGACGCGCTGGTGATCGAGGCGACGATTGCGGATGGCACGACCTGGGCGCGTGACTTTCTGGCGGCTCACGCGGGCGGGCTGATCCGGGGCCTGTCGCCGGGCTTCCGTGTCGATCTGGGCGGCGAACGCATCGAGCGGCGCGGCAACAGCGTCCTGCGGACCATCAGCCCGGCGGCGTTGTTTGAACTCTCGGCAGTCACCCGCCCCGCCTATTCCTCGGCCCAGATCGAGGCGCGGGCTTGGGAAACCCATCAGGACCGGCAGCCCTATCGTGGCGCTGTTCATCATCTGAATCGGTGGAGGCTCTGATGGGCGTCCTGGATCTGTTCCGGCGTGGATCAAGGGGCGGGCAACCACCCGTTGAAACCCGTTCATCCGGCACCGGCTACACCGCTTCGATCATGGCGGCGCGGGAAGCGTGGATCAGCGGCGCGTCCGGCATGGCCGAACTCACGGCGGCGGTGCAAACCTCTGTGAGCCTCTGGGAAAGTGGCCTTTCTCTGGCCGATGTGACCGGCACCGATCTGCTGGACCGGCGCACGATGGCGATCATCGCCCGCGCTCTGGCCTTGCGTGGCGAATGTGTCTTCCTGGTCCGCGACCGGCTTATTCCGGCGACCGATTGGGACGTATCGACCCGCAACGGCATTCCCCGCGCCTATCGACTCGGCATCCCCGAGATCGGCGGTGGGCGGCGGGAAACCGTGCTGGCCCCTGAGGTTCTGCATTTCCGCATCGGCTGTGACGCATCGACCCCGTGGGCAGGCTCGGCACCCCTGCGGCGGGCGCAACTCTCGGCACAGCTTCTGCATGAACTGGAAACGGCCCTGCGCGACGTGTTCAAGAATGCGCCCCTCGGCAGCCAGATCGTCCCCGTCCCCGAGGGCAGCGCCGACGATATGGAGCAACTTCGGGCAGGCTTTCGCGGGCGGCGCGGCGCGGCTCTGGTGATCGAGGGCGTGGCGCAGGCGACGGCGGCTGGCATGAACCCCCAGATCGGCCAGCACCCCGATCAGCTTTCCCCGCATCTGGACAAGACCCTGGCCGACAAGCTGTTGGCCGATGCCAAGGGCGCGATCTACGGCACCTTCGGCATTCTGCCCGGCCTGATGAACCCGGCGACGACCGGGCCGATGGTGCGCGAGGCCCAGCGGCACCTGGCGCAGCTTGTCCTGCAACCGATCGCCAACCTGCTGGCCGAGGAAGCCAGCGAAAAAATCGGGCTGGCCGTAAAAATCGACTGCGTGAGGCCGATGCAGCTTTCGACGCTGGCAGCAAGGCGCGGGCTTTCGCGACGATGCTGGGCGCGCTGGCCGAGGCCAAGGCGGCAGGCCTGGACGTGGCGACGATCAAGGATGCCGAGTCGTTCATCGACTGGCAGGACTGACGGCATAGGGCCGGGATGCGCCCTGCGGATTTCTGTTCCCGCGAAGCATCTGGGATTAGACGGTGAGTGCCCGGCTTTTGGGTAGCCATAACCCCGTCACGGCGCGGTCCCCTTCCGATACTTCCGGGGGGCGCGGCGCAGGTTGTCACGGATTACAGCGGGGGCAGCCACCGGACCCCGTGTCAGGGGACCAAGTGGCCGGAGGCAGTGGGATGCTGCACCGGCCCCGTTCTGTCAGCGGTCGACCAATCCGGCCTCCCTCCGTGAGCTAGGTCTCTATGGATTAATTCCGATATTGGATTCCAGCACGCAGCTATAGGTTCCGCCCTCGGTTTCGAGCCGCTGGCGAAGGATATTGCAGACCTCGTAGTCATCATTGAATCCGTGGATCAAGGCTACCTGCCCGCTGAACTGTTTGGTCAGTACGTAAGCGCCATCCAGTTGCTCATCGGAGAGAGGCGGTCCTGCGTTTTCGACCAGTATTCCGCCGGGGTAAGCTATGGCATGGGTTTCATTTCAGGCGGCGGCTTTCAGGGTCTTGGGCGGCGTATCATAGGCCTCGCCTGGCGTCATCAGCCCATGCGATGAGTGCGGGCGTCTTTCGTTGTAGCAGCTGATCCAGGTGCCGATCCCGTTACGGGCTTCAGAGCCGGTCCCGCAGGCGTTCAGGTAGACGCATTCGTATTTCAACGACCGCCAGAGCCGCTCTATCATCCGGTTGTCGATCCAGCGGCCGCGTCCGTCCATCGAGATCTTCACCTTGGCGTCGTGCAGCACGTCGGTGAAATCGGTGCTGGTGAACTGCGCGCCCTGATCCGAATTGAAAATCTCCGGCTCCCCATATCTGGCCAGAGCCTCCGTCAGCGCCTCGACGCAGAACCCGGCCTCCATGGAGTTTGACAGCCGCCAGCTGAGCACCTTTCGGCTGAACCAGTCCATGATCGCCACGAGGTACAGGAACCCACGGCGCATCGGGATGGCGCTGATGTCGACACACCAGACCTGATCTGGCCGGGTGATGGGCAGGTCCCGGAGCAAGTCCGGACAAATCTCGTGCGCCGGATGCTTCCTGCTGGTTTTCGGCTCCTGGCAGATCGGCACCAGACGCATGAGCCTCATCAGCCGCCGCACCCGGTGGCGCCCGCATCTGTGCCCCTCACGCTGCATGTGGCGGGCCATCTGCCGCGAGCCGTACCAGGGCGTTTCCAGGAACTGCCGGTCGATGATTTTCATGAACGCCAGGTTCTCGGCGCTTTCCCCGCGCGGGTGACAATAGAGGCTGGAGCGCGCCAGAGACAACAGACCGCACTGCCGCCGGATGCTGAGATCGGGATGGTCCTGCTTCACCGCTTTCCGCCTCCAGTGCCGAGGATGAGACTGGAGGCATCGGCCAAAAAATCCCGTTCCACGACCAGCTGGCCGATCTTGGCATGCAGCTTCTCGACATCCTTCCCGGAAATCGCCGGCTCGGCCGAGGCGGCACCGCCAAACACCGATGCCATGTTCTCGATCACCGTTCTCTTCCATCCGCTGATCATTGTGGGATGGACGCCGTACTTCCTGGCCAGCTCGGCCGTCGTCAACTCTTCACGGATGGCTTCAAGCGCAACCCTGGCCTTGAACTCCGCCGAATAGCGTTTCCGCTTCGTCATCCGGGGTATTCCTTCGTCAGTCGCTACAGCTTAGCAACTGGTCCGAAATCTCGCGACCACCTCTCAGTCGTTTCAATGGACCAGGGGCGGGGCTGACGATGGCGCAGGTGTTCAACGCCTACATCGATGCCGATAAATCCGAACGCTTTCTGTTGAAGCTGGTGGACTATTGGAAAGACACGCTGGTCGAGAACGTCCATGCCGAGACGATCCGCAGGGCTGCGAAAGTGATTTATCCAAAGGCGAACGAGCCGACCTGGAACAGACAGGTTCTTAAGCCGACGCAAGCCGCGATCAACCATGCCGCCGGGCTGGGTTGGTGCAGCCGGATTTCAGTGAAGTGATACACCGAAAGCCCCGAGGTGAAGATCCCGGCGACGATTGAATGGGTCCGAGCTTTCGACGCGCAGGCCATTGAGGACGACTTGCCGCATCTGGGTGCGCTCTGCGTTTTCATGTTCGGGACGGCCCGGATCGGCGAAGCCTGCCGCATGATCTGGGGCGATGTGGACCTGCATCAGCGCACCGCCAAGTTGTATCTGTTCAAGCCCGCGCCGTGGAGCCGCGAGGCGCATCTGCCGCCTGAACTGGTCGCGGTATTGGCGAACCTGCCGAGCAACCGAAAGGCCGATGAACTGGTCTTCGACTATTCGGGGCGCGGCAGTCTTCGGGGCGCGTGGAACAACGTCTGCAAGCGGGCGGGCATCCAGCGGCTGACACTGCATTGCAGCCGCCACGGCTTTGCAACCTCGATGCTGCATATGGGAATGGACGTGAAGACCGTGGCCGAGATGGGAGGTTGAAGGACGCGGCGACGGTGCTGCAAACCTATGCCCACGCGGTCAAGGACAAGACCATCACCGACGCTCTATTTGACACGCCAGCGACACGCGGCGCGATCAATGGTTCCGCAACTGTCAGAACCGAAAGGAAAAAACGGAATGACTGCTCACCCTCGTTGGGCGGGGTGACCCGCCGCGGGGCATACAACTGCCGCCGGCACTGGCGCAAGGGAAATCTTTGGCCTAGATCCCGGCCTCGCCGATCCCCGGAAGGAGCAGCCCATGTTCACCGTCTCGCTGATCACAGCGCCTGCCAACGCCAATCTGGAAAGCGCGTTGCTGGACGGGCTGTCCAGAAGCTGGGACGGCGGCACGCCGCGCTGGCTGAACCCGGGCATTGCCGGCGAATTCGATATCGGAACCATGCCGACGGATGTCGATCAGGTCTGGTCCGATCTTCAGACCATCGGCATCGACATGGCGATCCAGCCCGGAACCGGGCGACGCAAGTCGATCCTTCTGGCCGATATGGATTCGACCATGATCGGGCAGGAATGCGTGGACGAACTGGCCGACATGGCCGGCGTCGGGCCGCGGGTCGCGGCCATCACCGCGCGGGCGATGAACGGCGAGCTGAACTTCCACGAGGCGCTGGTCGAACGGGTCGGCCTTCTGGCCGGTCTGCGCGAATCGGTCGTGGCCGAGGTCCTGGACCGGCGCATCACGCTGACGCCGGGTGGGCGGGAACTGGTCGCCACGATGCGGGCCAATGGCGGCCATGCGGCGCTGGTTTCGGGCGGGTTCACGGCCTTTACCGGGCCGGTTGCCGAAAGGCTGGGTTTTGACACGCACCGCGCCAATACCCTGCTGTCCGAAGCCGGCGTGCTGACCGGCCATGTGGCGCTGCCCGTGCTGGGCCGCGAAGCCAAGGTCGAGGCGCTGCGCGAGATCGCCGCCGGGCTGGGCCGGACGCCCGAGGATGCGATTGCCGTTGGCGATGGCGCAAACGATCTGGGGATGCTGCAACTGGCGGGGACGGGCGTGGCCCTGCACGCCAAGCCGGTCGTCGCGGCGCAGGCGAAGATCCGCATCAACCACGGCGATCTCAGCGCATTGCTGTATCTGCAGGGCTATCGCGCGGCGGAATTCGTCGGCGGCTGACGCACAGGGTGACACCCCGCCGCGGCGTAAAACCCGCGGATCGCCGACTGCCGCGCCCGGGCCCGGTTTTGCGCGACCCGGCGGACGACCCCGTTGGGTCCGGTCCAGGCCAGGGCCGGCGCCCGCTCTGCCAAGGGGCGCCGGCTGGTCGTCGTCCGGGATGAGGGCCAGAAAGGGGGCGCTGCCCTCATGCGCGATTAAAGCGGAACCATGTATCGGATTCGTGACGGTTCAGGCCGGAAACGCCGTCGCGCGGCGCATCTGGCCCGTCACCATGCCGCGCCAGTTGCGGATCGGAGCCGTCAGATAGCGTTCCACGACCGGATCGGCCTCTGGCAGCGCCCCCAGATGAACCAGCAGCGCGGTGATCGCGGCCTCGGCGGCGCGGGTGGCGCCGTCGGTGATCTTCAGCGCAATACCCAGGCCGTGATCGGGCAGGATCGCGACGAAGACGCCCTCGGCGCCGGTCTTGACGGCGACGCGGCCATCCATGGCGCGCATCAATGCTGTGCAGGCGCGGCCCTCGCCGGCCACCAGCTCGGGATGGTCGCGCATCGCAAGCGTCAACCTTCGCATGGCCTGACCGCGCCGGTCGCCGCCGGGACGGGCAAAGGCCACCATGGCGTTGGCCAGCCCCACGAGCGAGCAGGCGTGGTTCGGGGCCGAGCAGCCGTCGATGCCAAAACCGGGGCTGACCTCGCCGGTCATCTCTTCGAAGGCGGCCTTCACAGCCTGCTGGACCGGGTGGTCCGGATCGATATACTCCGCCCCGCCGCCCAGATGCCGGTTCAGGGTCAGGAACCCGGCATGTTTGCCCGAACAATTGTTGTAGATCTGGCAGGGACTTTCGCCGGAACAGGTCAGGCGGCGATGTTCGGCCGGGTCGCGGGGCATGTGGCTGCCGCAGCGCAGGTCCGCTTCGTCCAGGCCCAGCGTCCGCAGCCAGTCCGACACGCCCGCGACATGGATCGCGGCACCGCTGTGGCTGGCGCAGGCCAGGGCAAGCTGGCGGTCCGTCAGGCCCGCGGCATCGGCGGCACCGCTTTCGATCAGTGGAAGCGCCTGGATCATCTTGCACGAGGAACGCGGAAACACGATCTGCGCCGGACTGCCCCAGGCCTCGACCACGCCGCTGGCATCGCAGATCACCGCATGGCCCCGGTGCAGGCTTTCGCGGCGTCCCCCCCGGCACAGCTCGATCAGTTCGGCATCGTGCATCGGAATCTCCCTGACAATTGCGCGATTTTCTGCTGTGCGCCCCTTTTTCGCGCCCGGATTTCAGGTATCCTTAGCCCAGATGGTTGAAAAGACCACGGCAATCGGGAACAACGCCGCCCAAAGCGGCGAAACCTATGGCAGGAGGCCAGAGCATGAAAAAGACGACGCTGCGCGGCATGGCGGCGATCGCGGTCCTGGTGACGGGACTGGGGACGGCAAGCGCACAGGAATCCACCAATGTCGTGGCGACCGAGGGGGACTGGACCGTTTTCGCGGCGCAGAATCCCAAGGAGTGCTGGGCGGTCTCGCCGCCGAAATCGACCCTGAACACCCAGGACGGCAAGGAGGTCGAGGTGACGCGCGGCGACATCCGCCTTTATGTCGCCTATCGTCCGGGCCAGAATGGCGAAGTCTCGTTCACCGGCGGCTACCCGTTCTCGCCGGATTCGACGGTCGAGGTCGATGTCGGCGGGCAGAAGTTCAACCTGTTCACCGAGGGCGAGAGCGCCTGGACCGGCAGCCCCTCGGACGATCAGAAGCTGATCGGCGCGCTGCGCGCCGGGGCCACCGCGATCATCACCGGCCGGTCCTCGCGCGGGACCACCACCAAGGATACGTTCAGCCTGTCGGGCGTCACCGCGGCGACCAACACCGCGAAGGAACGCTGCCAGTAACCGGCAGCGCAGGACCCGCGCGCCCCGGGCGGATTGCCTTGACGGATCGTGATGCGCCAGCGACGAGGCCGGTTGAAAGACCGGCCTTTCTGGCCTATCTGCCTGTCTTTGTTCCTATCGCCGGTGACATCATGACCGCCCCGATCACGCAGGATGTGCTGACCATTCCCCGCAAGCTGCCCGAAACCGGGCGCCTGAACCTTGTCGGGCTGACGCGCGATCAGCTGCGCGAGGCGCTGATCGCCGCCGGCACGCCCGAGCCGCAGGCAAGGATGCGGGTCGGGCAGGTCTGGCAGTGGATCTATCACTGGGGCGTGCGCGATTTCGCGGCGATGACCAATCTGGCCAAGGATTACCGTGCCCTGCTGGCGGACAGTTTCCAGATTTCGCTGCCCGAGATGGTGACCCGGCAGGTTTCTGCGGACGGAACGCGGAAATACCTGCTGCGGATCGCCGGCGGACACGAGGTCGAAGCGGTCTATATCCCCGAAGAGGGGCGCGGGACGCTGTGCGTCAGTTCCCAGGTCGGGTGCACGCTGACCTGTTCCTTCTGCCATACCGGCACGCAGAAACTGGTACGCAACCTGAGCCCGGCCGAGATCGTCGGCCAGCTGATGGTCGCGCGCGATGATCTGGGCGAATGGCCGACCCGGGGTGCGCCCCGCGACGAGACACGGCTGATCAGCAACATGGTGCTGATGGGCATGGGCGAACCGCTGTATAATTTCGAATCGGTTCGCGACGCGATGAAGGTCGTGATGGATGGCGAGGGGCTAAGCCTCAGCCGCCGCCGGATCACGCTGTCCACAAGCGGCGTCGTCCCCGAAATCGCCCGCACGGCCGAAGAGATCGGCTGTCTTCTGGCGGTATCCTTCCACGCGACCACGGACGAGGTGCGCGACAAGTTGGTTCCGATCAACCGGCGCTGGAACATCGCCACGTTGCTTGACGCGCTTCGCGATTATCCGCGGCTGTCGAATTCCGAACGGATCACGTTCGAATACGTGATGCTGGACGGCGTCAACGACAGCGACGAGGATGCGCGACGGCTGGTGCGGCTGATCCGGGGAATTCCGGCCAAGATCAACCTGATTCCGTTCAACGAATGGCCGGGCGCTCCCTATCGCCGGTCCGGTCAGGACCGGATCCGGGCTTTCGCCGATATCGTCCACAAGGCAGGCTATGCCAGCCCCATCCGCACGCCGCGCGGCGAAGACATCATGGCCGCCTGCGGGCAGTTGAAATCGGCCACCGAACGCGGGCGCAGGTCGAAGGCGCAGATCGCGGCCGAGGCCGGGGTCTGAGCGACGGCCCCGCGGCAAGCGCCGCTGCCCTGCGGCTGCCGACCGGTCTTTCGGCGATCGGATGCCCGATGGCCGCGGGGGCTTTGTCCGCTCGCGCTCAGTCGATGGCGCGGATCAGTTTCTTGTCGAAGACGCGCAGCACCGGTCGCAATTCATGGCCGCGTTTCAGGATCTGGCCATCCATGCCCAGCACCAGATAGGCGCCCTGGGCGTTGCGCAGGCGGGGGCGTTTCTCGATGCGATACAGCGGATGTTCGGTGGCGCGCCGGAACACGCTGAAGATGGCCGCGTCGCGCAGGAACGACATGGCATAATCGCGCCATTCGCCCGCCGCGACGAATCGGCCATACACGGACAGGATCAGCCCAAGCTCGGATCGGTCGAAAACCACGCGGTCGGGATCGGCGTGAAACGGCGGGGCGGCGTTCATCATGACCGGATGGTGACATTGCGCCCGCCGCAAATCAATCCGGCAAATGCGGGCCGGGCCAGCGCGTCGGCAGGACAGAGGCCGCCGCCATTCCCGGCAGGCGGGGCTGCCGCGTCGCACCCAGGTCGCCAGAAAGCTGCGCCGACGGCGCGGGCCGGTCGGATCAGAAGCAACTGACCTTCTCGATCCGGTCGCTGCGGCCGTATTCGATGTTCAGCCGGTCGGGGCGGAAATCGGCGGTCACGGCATCGTCGGGGCCGATGACGCGGGTCCCGACCGGAAAGGTCATCTGGTCGGTGATCCCGCGTGGCTGGCCGACAAGGCCCTGATAGCCCGAGGCACGGCATTGGTCCGCGGACGCATCCGGTGTCGGGGCCGAAGGCAGAGGCTGACAGGCCGCCAGCAGGATGGCGGCAGGCAAGGCCAGCGGGAACGGAAAAATGCTCATGGAATCACCCTCGCTCGAGGTTGTCGATGACGCTGCCCGCATCAAGTGGAAAAATGGTCCCCCGCCGCGTGTGGCCTGCGGCGCGGCGATGAGGTTCTGGCCTGAATTGGTCATGGTCGCGTGCGGCCTCTGGGGATCCCGGCCTTGGCGCGGGCTGCTGATACCGCCTTATAGTCAGGGCGGCGGGATTTGAGAAGCCGCGCCGGCGTCACGATCTGTTCCCTTCGCGGCCGTGTGGCTGCCGGCGCGATCCGGACGGCCCGCCTCATCAGCGCGCCGCGCCCAGCGACTGCTCGTTGCGCCCGGACACGCCGTGGGCTTTCAGGAACAGCTGCGCGGCGCTGTCGGCGATGCGCGCGATCTGGTCATGATCCGGCGCGTGGCCTCCGTCCAGTGTCGCCATGTCATGTATCTCGGCTCCGGCGAGGCGGACCAGTTGTTCGGCCGCCAGCGTCGTGTCCTCGATGCGCAATTCGCCCCGCGCGACCCAATGGTCCAGCCGCTCGCGCAGCCGATCACGCAGCACCTTGTGCAGCGCCGCATGATAGTTCCGGGCGACATCGGGAAAGCGCGCCGCCTCGGCGACATGAACACGATACAGCCGCACGCTGTCGGGGGCGACCAGCCATTCGGCGATCTGCCGTGTCAGGGCGGGGATCGCCTGGGCCGGGGCGGCGTCGGCGGGGATATCGAAGAGAATCGCGTCTTCCAGCCGCTGCCGCTCGTTCTGCATCGCCTCTTCGAACATCAGCCGCTTGTCGGCGAAATAGCTGTAGAGCGTGGCCTTGGAAACCCTGGCGGCGGCGGCGATGTCATCGACGCTGGTGCCCGAAAATCCGTCCCGCAGGAATATCTCTTTCGCGCCCTCGCTGACTTGCGCGAATTTGCGTCCGATCCTAACTCTCTGACGATCAATCATATTTTTATCCCTGTCGCATATGCGGACGAAATTCACACCAGCGAGTCAATGCAGAAACCAGAGCGGATGTTTCCTTGGTGGGGAATTTTCGCCGATCTGAGCGGTTCCGGGCCGCGGAGTTTCGCCGAACGCGATCGTGGCAAAGATCGTTGGAACCCGCCGCCGCTTTGCCCTAGCCTCGGCGTGAAATCGGAATTCAGCAGAAGCTGGGAGGAAGCAGATGGCGATCAGACAGACCTCGTTTCGCGATTCGGTCGAACGGATGTTCACCCATGCCGCCGGTCTGATGGACCTGCCGCCGGGACTGGAGGAAAAGATCCGCGTCTGCAATTCGACCTATACGGTCCGGTTCGGCGTGCGGCTGCGGGGGCAGATCCACACCTTCACCGGCTATCGCTCGGTCCATTCCGAACATATGGAGCCGGTCAAGGGCGGCATCCGCTATTCGCTGGATGTCAGCCAGGACGAGGTCGAGGCGCTGGCCGCGCTGATGACCTATAAATGCGCGCTGGTCGAGGTGCCGTTCGGGGGATCCAAGGGCGGTTTGTGCATCGACCCGCGGGCCTGGGACGCCGACGAGCTGGAACGGATCACCCGGCGCTTCACCTATGAATTGTCGCGCCGCAACCTGATCTCGCCCAGCCAGAACGTGCCGGCCCCCGACATGGGCACGGGCGAACGCGAGATGGCCTGGATGGCCGATGCCTACAAGCGGCTGCATCCCGACGACATCAACGCCAAGGCCTGCGTGACCGGCAAGCCGCGCACCGCGGGCGGCATCGACGGCCGGGTCGAGGCGACGGGGCGGGGCGTGCAATACGCGCTGCGCGAATTCTTCCGCCATCCCGACGTTGTGAAGCAGGCCGGGCTGGAAGGCACGCTGGCGGGCAAGCGCGTCATCGTGCAGGGGCTGGGCAATGTCGGCTATCACGCCGCGCAGTTCCTGTCGGCCGAGGACCAGGCCCTGATCATTTGCGTGATCGAACGCGACGGCGCCATCCGCAATCCGCAGGGCATCAACATCGACGCGCTGCGCGGCCATATCCAGGCGACGGGGGGCGTGCGCGGCTTCGCGGGCGGCGATTATGCCGAGGAAGGGCTGGCCGCGCTGGAGGATGAATGCGACATCCTGATCCCGGCGGCGGTCGAAAGCGTGATCCATCGCGACAATGCCGAGCGGATCAGGTGCAAGCTGATCATCGAGGCTGCGAACGGTCCCGTCACCGCCAATGCCGACGAGATCCTCAAACGCAAGGGCATCGTCATCATTCCCGACATGTATGCCAATGCCGGCGGGGTGACGGTGTCCTATTTCGAATGGGTCAAGAACCTGTCGCAGATCTCTCTGGGCCGGTTGGAGCGCCGTCACGAAGAGGCCCGTGCAAGGCTGATGATCGACGAGCTTGAACGGATCTCGGCCGATACCGGCACGAATTTCGCACTGGCCCGAGGCTTCAAGGAGGCTTTCCTGCACGGCGCGGATGAACTGGATCTGGTGCGCTCGGGGCTGGACGACACGATGCGCGAGGCCTTCGGCAAGATGAAGGATGTCTGGCAGTCGAACGGCAAGGTCAACGATTTCCGCACGGCGGCCTATGTGGTGGCGATCCGGCGGGTGTCGAATGTCTATGCCTCGCTGGGATTGTAGTGGTCTGCTCGCGTCCCGCGTCGGCCGGGGGGATGACCGCGCCGGCGACATCCGCAGAAAGCGCGCGTGGGAGGGACGAGCCCCCGCGCGCGACAGGCATGCCCCTCGACGGGGCCGGCTTTCGCATTCTCCTTATGCGCGGGGGGCAGCGGCGCGGCGCAGGCGGTCGTTGATGGCGCGGCCCAGGCCATGATCGGGGATCGGGGCCACGGCGATGGGGCGGCCTTCGCGGTCGGCGCGGCGCAGCATGTCGAAAAGGTTGGCGGCGGCCTCGGCCAGATCGCCATGGGCTGACAGGCTGAACGGGCCGGGCGCGGCAAAGGTGATCAGGGTTTCACCCTCGCCGGCCTCTTTCGCCTCAAGGCGCAGGGCGGCGTTCGGGGCATAATGGCTGCTCAGCTGCCCCGGGGCGTCCGGCGCTGACGGGTCGCCCGCATGTCGTCCCAGCGGCCGGCCAAGCGCGGCCTCGATCGCCTCGGCGGGCAGGCCGCCGGGCCGCAGCAGGACCGGCAGGCCGTCCTGCCAGCCGATGATGGTGGATTCCAGGCCCACCGGACAGGGTCCCGCATCCAGCACTGCCGCAATGCGGCCGTCCAGACCTCCATCGGGGTCCAGCACATGCGCGGCGCTGGTCGGGCTGATCCGGCCCGAAACATTGGCCGAGGGCGCGGCGACCGGGCGGCCCACCCGGCGCAGCAGATCCTGCGCGACGGGATGGGCGGGAACGCGGATCGCCAGCGTGGGCAGGCCCGCCGTGACCAGCGAGGCGACCCGCGCGCCGTCCCGCAGCGGCAGGACCAGCGTCAGCGCGCCGGGCCAGAAGGCCTGCGCCAGCGCACGCGCCTCGGGGGGCAGGTGGACCAGAGGCGCGGCCGCGTCGAGGTCCGGAACATGCGCGATCAGCGGATTGAAGGATGGCCGCCCCTTGGCGTGATAGATCCCCGCCACGGCCCGACCGTCGGTTGCGTCCCCGCCCAGACCGTAGACGGTTTCGGTCGGAAAGGCCACGATGCCGCCGTCCCTCAACAGGTCGGCGGCACGGGCCAAGCCTTCGGGCGTGGCGCCCAGTCGTTCGGTCTGCATCGCTTGGCCTTTCCGTGACGCGGGGTTTCGGTTGAGCCTGCCCGGCAGGCCGATATGCTGCCCGCCAGGTTCAGTCTGATAATCGCGCGCGGCGGCGATGCCAAGCGCGCGCAATGGGGGAGAGGCAGATGACTTACCGGGCACCCGTCGAGCAGATTTCGTTCATCCTGCGCCATGTCGTCCCCTATGCCGAACTGGCCGCGACCGAAAGGTTTTCCGAGGCTGGCGAGGAAACCGCGACCGCCATCCTGACCGAGGCCGGCAAGCTGGCCCAGACCGTGCTGGCGCCGCTGAACCGCGCCGGAGACGAGCATCCCGCGCGGCTGGAAAACGGCAGGGTGCGATCCTCGCCCGGCTTTGCCGAAGGCTTCGCGGCCATTGCCGAGGGCGGCTGGATCGGGCTGGCCGCCGACCCGGATCATGGCGGCATGGGTCTGCCGCAGGCGCTGAACATGGCCGTGGCCGAGATGATGTCCGGCGCCTGCCTGTCGCTGCAATTGAACCCGCTGCTGACGCAGGGCCAGATCGAGGCGCTGGAACATCACGCCAGCGACGAGATGAAGGCGCTGTATCTGCCCAGGCTGATTTCCGGCGAATGGTCGGGCACGATGAACCTGACCGAGCCCGGCGCGGGCAGCGATGTGGGCGCGCTGGTCACCAGGGCCGAACCCAACGGCGACGGCAGCTATGCGATCAGCGGGCAGAAGATCTATATCACCTGGGGCGACAGCGATGTGACGGAGAATGTCTGCCACGCGGTGCTGGCGCGGCTGCCGGACGCGGCGCCCGGCACGCGCGGGATCAGCCTGTTCATGGTGCCGAAATTCATTCCCGACGCGGATGGCAAGCCCGGCGTCGCCAACGATCTGAAGGTGGTCAGCCTCGAGGAAAAGCTGGGCATCCATGGCAGCCCGACCTGCGTGATGTCCTATGAGCGCGCGACCGGCTGGCTGATCGGCGCCGAACACAAGGGCATGGCCGCCATGTTCACGATGATGAACTGCGCCCGGCTGGGCGTGGGGATGCAGGGCGTCGGCGTCGCCGAGGCGGCCTTGCAGCAGGCCGTGGCCTATGCGGCCGAGCGCAAGCAGATGGGGCCGATCATCGCCCATCCCGATGTGCGCCGGATGCTGGCCACCGCGCGGGCAGAAATCTTTGCCGCCCGCGCCATCGGCCTTGCCTGCGCCACCGCCATCGACATGGAGCGCGCCACCGGCGAGCGCGATCATGCCGCCCGCGCCGCCTTTCTGACGCCGATCGCCAAGGCCTACGGGACCGATGTCGGCTGCCGCGTCGCCGATCAGGCGGTGCAGGTTCATGGCGGCATGGGCTACATCGAGGAAACCGGGGCGGCGCAATATCTGCGCGACGTGCGGATCACGCCGATCTACGAGGGCACCAACGGCATTCAGGCGATGGACCTGGTCGGGCGCAAGCTGTCGGACGAGGGCGAGGCGGCGATGCGCCTGCTGGACGAGGTGCTGGATTGCGCCAAATCGGCGCAGGCCGATCATCCGCGACTGGCCAATGACCTGTGGCAGGCGGCCGAAACCCTGCGCGAGGCGACGCAGACGCTGCTGGACCGCGATCTGCCGGACCGGTTCGCAGGGGCCGTGCCCTATCTGACGGCCTTCGCGCGGGTTCTGGGCGGGTGCTATCACCTGCGGGCGGCGCAGGCGGGTGGTGGGGCGCATCTGGCACTGGCGCGGATCTTCATGGCCCGCGTGCTGCCGCGCAACTCGGGCGATCTGGCCGAGGCGCTGGCCGGGCTGGACGACCTCTCGGCGATCAGCGATGCGGCGCTTGCCGGCGATTTCGGCGCGTGATCCACTATCCCTGGCAGGAGCCCCCGGCGGAGGGCATGGCGGTCGAGGTCGCGCCGGGCATCCTGTGGATGCGGCTGCCGCTGCCGATGGCGCTGGATCACGTCAATGTCTATGCGCTGGACGACGGCGATGGCTGGACGATTGTCGATACCGGCTTCGACACCGGTCGCGGCCGCGCGATCTGGGACGTGCTGCGGGCTGGTCCGCTGGCGGGGCGGCGGATCAACCGGGTGGTCGGGACGCATCACCATCCGGATCATATCGGGCTGGCAGGCTGGTTCATGGATCGCGACGGCGCCGAACTGGCCATCAGCCGCACTGCCTGGCTGATGGCGCGGATGCTGCAACTGGACGTGCAGGAACGGCCCAGCCCGCAGGCGCTGGATTTTTGGCGCCGCGCCGGAATGCCGCCCGCGATGCTGGCCGAACGCGCGGCGCAGCGGCCCTATAACTCGGCCGATGTCGTCCATCCGCTGCCCCTCGGGTTCACGCGCATCGCCGAGGGAGACGAGATCGCGGTGGGCGGGCGGCGCTGGCGGGTTGCGATGGGCCATGGCCATGCGCCCTGCCATGCGACCCTCTGGTCGCTGGATGACGATCTGGTGATCGGGGGCGACCAGCTTCTGCCCTCGATCTCGCCCAATCTCGGCGTCTATCCGACCCAGCCCGAGGCCGATCCCGTCGGCGAATGGCTGGAAAGCTGCACCCGGCTGGCCGGTCTGGCGCGGCCCGGTCACCTGGTCCTGCCCGGCCACAAGCTGCCCTTCACCGGGCTGCCCGACCGGCTGCGGCAATTGATCGACAACCATCACGGCGCGTTGCGGCGGATGCGCGAGGCGCTGGCAGAAAGGCCGCGCAGCGCGGTCGAGTGTTTCGACATCCTGTTCAAGCGCCGCATCGGTCCGGCGGAATACGGGCTGGCGCTGGTCGAGGCGGTGGCGCATGTGAACCATCTGCGGCGATCGGGCGCGATCCGGGCCGTCGGCACAAGGCAGGGTGCGACCCTTTGGGGGGCGTGACAGGACGGCGGGCATCCGCTATGGCAGGACAGGACCAGGAAAGATCGCGGAGAGCAGGGAACATGGCGAGCGAACACGACAATCAGGATCACAAGCACGGCTCGATGGATATCAGCCAGCAGCAGGCGACCTTCCACGGGTTCATCCGTTTCGCGACCTGGGTGGTGATCCTGTCGCTGCTCGCCCTGATCTTCATGGCGCTGACCAACGCCTGAACCATTCGGAACCAATCCCCATGAAAAGACGTGTCTTCCTGGCGGCCTCGCTGCCGGCCCTTCTGACAGCCTGCGGCGCCGACAACATCTGGGCCAGCGACGAGCGGGTGCGCGCTGCCCGCTACGTCTCGCCCGAGCCGCCTTCGATCGCGCTGTTCACCGTGATCGGGATTCCGCGCGGCCAGGGCGGGCATTCGGCACTGATGATCAATGGCAGCCAGCGGGTGATCTATGATCCGGCCGGCAGCTGGAGCCATCCGCAGATCCCCGAACGGTATGACGTGCTTTATGGAATTACCGACAATTTCAAGCGGTTCTATATCGATTATCACGCCCGCAGCACGTTCTGGGTCGCTCAGGACACGGTTCCGGTCAGCCGCGAGGTCGCCGACCTGGCGATTCGCCGGGCCGAGGAGAACGGCGCCGCGAACAAGGCGTTCTGCGCGATCGAAACCAGCGCCGTGCTGCGCGGCGTCCCGGGATTCGAAGGCGCGCCCTTCGGTTTCTCGCCGATCAGGCTGCGCAACTGGTTCCTGACCCTGCCGGGCGTGCAGTCGCAGAAATTCCAGGACGGCGACCCGGCCAACAACCATGACGTCCTGATCCGCCAGAAGAACGGCGTGCTTACCGGCTATCCCAGAACGTAAAGCATCGCGAACAGCACCGTCGCGCCTGCCACGATCGAAAGGATCACGTTCTTCGTCAGCACGCCGACGGCGATCGTGACCGCGGCGGCGGACAGGCGGGCGGGTTCGGGCTGGCCCCCGGTCGCGGCGGGCCACATCACCAGCGGCGCGACCAGCGCGGGCAGAACCGCGACGGCGGTATAGCGCAGCATCCGGATGACGATGGGCGGCAGATCGCGGTCGCCCAGCGTCGCGAGAAAGGACCAGCGGATCAGGAATGTCCCGATCCCGAGCGCCAGGATCACGATCCAGATGGACAGGTCCGAGGTGACCGGGCTCATCCCTGGGTCGCCTTTCCGCGTTCCATGACCGTCTCGACCAGCGCGCCGGTCGCCATGCCTGCGAGGGCCGCGATCATCAGCCCCAGCCCCGAGGGCAGGCCCGCGAAGACCAGCGCCAGCACGATCGCCACCCCGCAGGCCGCCAGATGCGCGGGCGTGCGCAGCATCGGCGCGATCATGGCCAGAAAGGTGATCGGCATGGCAAAATCCAGCGCGATGTCATCCGGGATGGCGCGGCCCAGCGTGGCGCCGGCCCATGTCGCAAGGCTCCAGGGCAGGCACAGCAGGGTCGCGCTGCCGAAGAAATAGGCCAGACGCTGCGGCAGCGTCAGCCGGGGATGGCGTTCGTAGTGCTGCAAGGACAGGGCAAAGCTTTGATCGATCAGCAGATAGGCGATCAGCACCTTCTTGCCGGCCGAAGCCCCGCGCAGCCATGGCACCAGCGAGGCCGAATACATCGCCATGCGCAGATTGACCGCCAGTCCCGACAGGATCACCAGCAGCGCGGGCGCCTGGTCGCTGATCAACTGGACCGCGGTGAATTGCGAGGCGCCCGCGAAGACCAGGATCGAAAAGCCCATGGTCTGCGCCAGATCCATCCCCGCCTCTTGCGACATGACCCCGAAAAGCAGCGCGAAGGGCACGACCACGATGAGAAACGGCGTCGTGGCGATCATGCCATGCAAGAAGGATGCGCGCGGGCTGCGGGCCAGCGCGCGAATCTCGGCCGGCGCCCGGGGCGGCGCTTTGCCGGCCCCGCCACCGCGGGCCGGCCCTGGGGCGGGAAAAGGTGCCATGGCACTTTCATTCACGGACGGTTCGCGCCACCTTGCTTGCATGACGCGCAACCGGACGCAAGACCGACCCGTGACCCTCGAAAGCCCGATTTCCGCGGCGCATCTGCCGGCGGCAGCCGCCCTGTGGGGGCGCCACTTCGCATGTCCGCGCGCGGCGCTGACGGCGCGCAGCGTCTGTGCGAGACATGGAATCGTTGCGTTGAACGCCACCGGCCGTGTCGTCGGCGTGGCCGGCTTTCGCGATGCGGGGGGCGGTTTCCTGCGCCGGGCGCCGTGGTGGGGCGGCCTGTTCTACCGTGACGCGCCCGCCACCGCCGCGCTGGTGATCGACGGTATCGTGGCGCTGCCGCGTGGCGAGGGGGTGGGCCGCGCGCTGATCCGCGCCGCTCTGGCCGAGGCGGGCAGGCAGGCCCGCCCCGGCCTGCGGGCCGAGGTGCGCGGCCGGAACGCGGATGCATTGCGGTTCTATCGCCGTCTGGGCTTTGTCGAGGAGGGGCGCGGGCGCTATGGCTGGGCCTGGTCGGGGCAGGCCCTGCTGATGCGGCTGCCGGCCTGATCGCCCCTTTGCGCCCGGCCCGGCTTTCTGCCAGAACGGTGCCGCGACTGTCGCGAAAGGAATGCCGCCATGACCTCGGACGCGCCCGCTTTCGGCAAGGGCTGCAATCTTCATCTGATCGACGGATCGGCCTTCATCTTCCGCGCCTATCACGCGCTGCCGCCGCTGACGCGCAAGTCGGACGGGCTGCCGGTGGGCGCGGTCGCGGGGTTCTGCAACATGCTGTGGAAATACGTCACCGACGAACATGGCAGCGATGCGCCAACCCATGCGGCGGTGATCTTCGACCATTCCGCCAAGACCTTCCGCAACGAGATTTACAACGCCTACAAGGCCAACCGCCCCGATCCGCCCGAGGATCTGCGCCCGCAATTCCCGCTGACCCGTGACGCCACCCGCGCCTTCAACATCGCCTGCATCGAGACCGAAGGCTACGAGGCCGACGACATCATCGCCGCGCTGGCCTGCAAGGCGCGGGATGCCGGCGGTTCGGTCACCATCATCAGCAGCGACAAGGATCTGATGCAACTGGTGGGCGATGGCGTGCAGATGCTGGACCCGATCAAGGGCAAGCCGATCGGCCCGGACGAGGTGAGGGAAAAGTTCGGCGTCGGCCCCGACCGGGTCGTCGATGTGCAGGCGCTGGCGGGCGACGCGGTGGACAACGTGCCCGGCGCGCCGGGCATCGGCATCAAGACCGCCGCGCTGCTGATCCAGGAATATGGCGATCTGGAAACCCTGCTGGACCGCGCCGACGAGATCAAGCAGCCCAAGCGCCGCCAGACGCTGATCGAGAATGCCGAACAGATCCGCATCTCGAAACGGCTGGTGACGCTGGATTGCGATACGCCGTTGGATTTCACGCTGGAAAGCCTGGAGGTGCGGGATCCTCATGCCGAGACGCTGCTGGGATTCCTGTCCGAGATGGAGTTCCGCACCCTGACCGCGCGCGTCGCCGAACGGTTGGGGGCCGAGGCGCCGCCGGTCGTGTCCGCGCCGCCTTCGGACGTGGCCGCCGCGCCCGAGATGCCGGCGATCGATCCCGCCAGCTACGAGACGGTGACCGACATGGCGGCGCTGGACCGCTGGATCGTGGCGATCCGCGAAGTCGGGCAGGTCGCCATCGACACCGAAACCACCGGCCTTGACGAGATGCGCGCCGATCTGGCCGGGATCTGTCTGGCCGTCGCGCCCGGACAGGCCTGCTATATCCCGGTGGGCCATGTCGCGGGGGGCGACGATCTGTTCGGGCAATCGGCGCTGGTCGATGGACAATTGGCCCTGGATCAGGTGCTGGCGGTGCTGAAACCGGTGCTGGAGGATGCTGCGATCCTGAAGATCGGGCAGAACCTGAAATACGACTGGAAGATTCTGGCCCGCCACGGCATCCGCATGGACCCCATCGCCGACACGATGCTGATGTCCTATGCGCTGAACGCGGGCACCCACAATCATGGCATGGACGAGCTGGCCGAGCGCTATCTTGGCCATAAATGCATCCCGATCAAGGGCTTGATCGGTTCTGGCAAGGCGCAGATCAATTTCTCGCAGGTTCCGATCGACAAGGCCGCGCCCTATGCGGCCGAGGATGCCGATGTGACCCTGCGTCTGTTCCGGCATTTCGCGCCGATGCTGCCGGCCCAGCGGGTCACGACCGTCTACGAAAGGCTGGAGCGCCCCATGGTCGCCGTTCTGGGCGAAATGGAGATGGCCGGCATCCGCGTCGATGGAGACCATCTGAAGCGGATGTCGAATGCCTTTGCTCAGAAGATGGCGCAGCTTGAGGAAGAGATCCACGATCTCGCGGGCCAGAGCTTCAATGTCGGCAGTCCCAAGCAATTGGGCGAGATCCTGTTCGACAAGATGGGCCTGGCTGGCGGCAAGCAGGGCAAGACCGGGGCCTATTCCACCAGCGCCGACGTGCTGGAGGATCTTGCGGTTGAGCATGACCTGCCCGCCCGGATCCTGGACTGGCGCCAGATAGCCAAGCTGAAATCGACCTATACCGACGCGCTGCAGGGCCATGTGAACCCGGAAACCGGGCGGGTCCATACCAGCTATTCCATCGCCGGGGCGCAGACCGGGCGGCTGGCCTCGACCGACCCCAATCTGCAGAACATTCCCGTGCGCACCGAGGAGGGCCGCCGCATCCGCGAGGCCTTCATCGCCGCGCCGGGGCATCGGCTGGTCAGCCTGGACTACAGCCAGATCGAGTTGCGAATCCTGGCCCATGTCGCCGACATCCCGGCGCTGAAACAGGCTTTCCGGGACGGCATCGACATTCACGCCATGACCGCCAGCCAGATGTTCGGCGTGCCCGTCGAAGGCATGGACCCGATGATCCGCCGGCAGGCAAAAGCGATCAATTTCGGCGTGATCTACGGCATTTCGGGCTTCGGCCTGTCGCGCAACCTGCGCATTCCGCGGGCGGATGCGCAAAGCTTCATCGACACCTATTTCGAGCGATTCCCGGAAATCCGCGCCTATATGGATCGCACCGTGACCGACGCGAAATCAGATGGCAGCGTGCGGACGCTGTTCGGGCGGCGCATCAACACGCCCGGAATCAACCAGACCGGGCCGGCCGCGGGCGGCGCGCGGCGCGCGGCGATCAACGCGCCCATTCAGGGGGCTGCCGCCGACATCATCCGCCGTGCCATGATCCGGATGCCGGATGGCATCGGCCATCTGCCGGCGCGGATGCTGTTGCAGGTCCATGACGAACTGGTCTTCGAGGTCGAGGAGGGCGCGATCGACGACCTGATCGCCGCCGCCCGCACCGTCATGGAGGGCGCGGCCGAGCCCGTGATCAGGCTGTCGGTGCCGCTGGTCGTCGATGCCGGGCACGGCGCGACCTGGGCCGAGGCGCATTGATCCGGACCTGCGGTTGCCCATGTCAGGACAGGCGGATGATCCGGCGGCCGCAGATCGCGCGGTCGCTGACCATCCCAGCCCGAGGCCCGTTTCAGTGACCATCCCCGATCGGTCTGGAATCGAGGGTGCTTGCGCGATGCTTCGCGATCCACTATATGAAATCCGCTATGTTATCTCTGCTTCGATCTGTCTCCCGTCTTGCGGCTTCAGTCTTCGAGTTGATCTGACCGGCCGGGCCGTCGCAATCTCGCGGGCGGCAAATGACAGGAGACATCACGATGGCCAATGGCACCGTGAAATGGTTCAATTCCACCAAAGGCTTCGGCTTTATCCAGCCGGAAAGCGGCAAGCGGGACGTGTTCCTGCACATCTCGGCGGTCGAACGCGCCGGTCTGCCCCATCCGCAGGACGGCCAGGCCGTGACCTTCGACATCGAAGCCGGCCGTGACGGCCGCGAATCGGCGACGAACCTGAAATTCGCCTGAGGCGTTTTTCTCGTCCCGCGATGACCGGGGGCCAGCCCCCGGACCCCCGGGGTATTTGAACACCGAAGAAGGCGGTCGAGAGGCCGCCTTTCTTGTTATGGCTCGGGGCGATGGTGCGCGACATCGCCCGCCGGCTGCATCGGCCCTATCGGGCCATGAAAACCGGGATTGTCGCCTTTTCCAGCATGTTGCGCGTGGCGCCACCCAGGATCGCCTCGCGAAAGCGGGAATGGCCATAGGCCCCCATCACGATCATTTCGGCGCCGATTTCGGCCGCGCGGCGATCCAGTTCCTCGCTGATCGCCGAGCCGGTCCGGGCGAGGACGGCGATTTCGGCGTGGACACCATGCCGCGTCAGCATCCGCGTCAGCGCGCTGCCGGGATCGGTGCCTTCGGGGCCGCCGCCGCGCGGATTGACGATGGTGATCTCGACGTTGTCGGCCGCCTGCAGCATCGGCAGGGCGCGCCGCACGGCCGCAAGCGCCTCGGTCGACTGGTTCCAGGCGACCAGGATGCGGCGCGGAGGCTGGGCCGGAACGCCGGGCTTGGGCAGGACAAGAACCGGGCAGCCGCCCTCGAAAAGCGCGGCCTCGATCACGGTCTCGGCCTCTCCGGGCGCGTCTTCGGCATAGGGGCGCGACAGAACCGTCAGGTCCGAAAACCGCGCCTTCACGCCGACCAGGCTGGTGACGCCCCCCATCTGCACCACCGCCGTATCGACCGACCAGCGCAGATCGCTGGCCGATGCAAGATGGTCGCGGACCTTTTGTTCCAGTGCCTCGGCATCTTCCATCGCGGCGTCAAGCGCTTCCTGAAAAGCATAGGGCGTGCCGCCGGGAAAGTAATATCCCGCCTGGCTGAGATCGACGCCGAGGCAAAGGATGTCGAGATGCGCGTCCTCGCGCGTGGCGAGTGTTTCGGCATCGTCCAGCAGGCTGATCTGCGTCGGTCTGGACAGCACGGTGAGGATCGTCTTGTAGCCCATCATCATCTCCTTCCGGGTTGGATTCGGATGGTATCAGGACAGCCTGCGCCTTGCCTTGATCGGCGTCAAATCCCGCCGTGGAAAGACGGGCAATGCTGGCGAGCTATGCGGCCAGAACGCCGCGCAGGGAATTCGGTGCGGATTCGACGATATCGACCTGAACCAGATCACCGATGGCGGCATTGGGCGCGTCCACGAAAACCGAATGCAGATAATCCGACTTGCCAACCATCTGGCCCGGCAGGCGGCCCGGTTTTTCGAACAGGACGCCAAGCCTGCGACCGACCATGGCCTGCTGCGCCACCTTCTGTTGACGGGCCAGCAGTGCCTGCAATTCCTGCAAGCGGGCATCGGCGACCGCCGCGTCGATTTCGGGCCGTTCACAGGCCGGGGTGCCGGGACGCGGTGAATATTTGAAGCTGAAAGCGGTGCCGAAGCCAACCTGCTCGATCAGGCGCAGCGTGTCGGCGTGGTCTTGTTCGGTCTCGCCGGGAAAGCCCACGATGAAATCGCTGGTCAGGATGATGTCGGGCCGCGCCGCGCGGATGCGGTCGATCAGGCGAAGATAATGATCGGCCGTATGCCTGCGGTTCATCGCCTTCAGGATCCGGTCGCTGCCCGACTGCACCGGCAGATGCAGATAGGGCATCAGTTGCGGCACCTCGCCATGCGCGGCGATCAGGTCGTCGGCCATGTCGTTGGGGTGGCTGGTCGTATAGCGGATGCGGTCGAGGCCGTCGGTCTGGGCCAGAGCCCGGATCAGCCGCCCGAAGCCCCATTCGCGCCCGTCCTGGCCTGTGCCGTGCCAGCCATTGACGTTCTGACCCAGCAGCGTGATCTCGCGGACGCCGCGCGCGACCAGGTCGCGGGCCTCGCGCAGGATCCGGTCGGCGGGGCGGCTGACTTCGGCGCCGCGGGTATAGGGGACGACGCAGAAGGCGCAGAACTTGTCGCAGCCTTCCTGCACGGTCAAAAAGGCCGCAGGTGCGCGGCGGGTGGCGCGGGGGGCGGGCAGGTGGTCGAACTTGTCCTCGGCAGGAAAGTCGGTGAGGATTCGCGGCGCCTGGCCCCGTACCATCGCGGGCAGGCGGTGATAGGTCTGCGGCCCGACGACCAGATCGACCAGCGGCATCCGGCGCACGATCTCCTCGCCCTCGGCCTGGGCCACGCACCCCGCCACGCCGATCGTCAGGTCCGGCTTTTCGGCCTTCAACGGCTTCAGGCGGCCCAGATCGGAATACAGCTTTTCGGCCGCCTTCTCGCGGATGTGGCAGGTATTCAGCAGCACCATGTCGGCGTCGGCCTGGTCTTCGGTCAGGACATAGCCTTCGGCACCCATCGCCTCGGCCATGCGCTGGCTGTCATAGACGTTCATCTGGCAGCCATAGGTCTTGATGAAAAGTTTTTTCACCGGCGCGGTGCTGGCCTTGTCGCTCATGTCATGCTGTCCTTGGAATCCGGGTGCTGATACAGCAAAGGGCGGGTCTTGGAAAGGCGGCCATGGACAGCGATCTCGTCACTATCGGCAATATCGGCCCCGCGACCGCGAGGGCGCTGACCGCCGCAGGGGTGGCCGACGCAGCCAGCCTGCGCCGGATCGGCGCGCACGAGGCCTATCGCGCGCTGCTGGTCGCGGGCGGGCGGCCGCATTTCATCGGCTATTACGTGCTGCACATGGCCTTGCAGGGTCGGCCGTGGAACGATTGCCGGGGCGAGGAAAAGGTCGCGCTGCGTCGCCGGTTCGATTCGCTCGTGGCCGAAATGAAAGGCGTTTCACGGTCGGAGATCGACGCTGCCCTGGACCAGATCGGCCTGCGACGAGGCTGATTGACCCTGAAACCAGAGCGAAATTTTTTCTTGTCGTAGATACCAACCGGTTGGTATATTCAGGACATGGGACGCAAGACACGGCATGATCCGGATCGGGGCGATGCGCGGACAAGGCTGCTGGAGGCGGCGCGCGACATCGTCCGGGCACAGGGCTTTGCCGCGACCAGTGTCGATCAGTTGTGCAGGGCGGCGGGTGTGACGAAGGGGGCGTTCTTTCACCATTTCGCCAGCAAGGAGGCCCTGGGCGTGGCGGCGGCGGAATACTGGACCGAGATGACCGGGTCGCTGTTCGAAGCCGCGCCCTATCACGACCATGACGACCCGCTGGACCGGGTGCTGGCCTATGTCGATTTTCGCCGCGACATCATCGCCGGCGATCCCGCGGCCTTCACCTGCCTCGCAGGCACCATGACACAAGAGGCGTTTCACCTGCATCCGGCGATTCGCGACGCCTGCGCCGCTTCGATCTTCGGCCACGCCGCCACGCTGGAGCCGGACATCGCCGCCGCGATGGCGGCCCGCGGCCTGACCGGTATCAGCCCCGCCAGCCTTGCCGCCCATATGCAGGCGGTATTGCAGGGGGCGTTCATCCTTGCCAAGGCTGCCGATGATCCCTCGGTCGCCAGAGACAGCGTCGATCATCTGCAACGCTATCTGAGGTTGCTGTTTTCAACACCACCCGAAGGGAGAACCACATGAAGGACGCCGAATTCGAACTGGTTCTGGACCGCGTGATGGGCGCCCCGCGTGAGGCTGTCTGGCGCTGCTGGACCGATCCGCACCTGCTGGAACAATGGTTCTGCCCCAGGCCGTGGCATGTCACCGATGCGGTTCTGGAATTGCGTCCGGGTGGGCAATTCTCGACCGTGATGCACGGTCCTGACGGCGAGGAGTTTCCCACGATGGGCGTGTTCCTGGAAGTGGTCGAGGGGCGCAAGCTGGTTTCGACCGACGCCTTCACGCCCGGCTGGCGTCCGGCGGGCAAACCCTTCATGGCCTCCGAGGCTGTGCTGGACGATGCCGGCGAGGGGCGCACCCGCTATATCGCCCGCGCCATGCACTGGAACGCCGAGACGCTGAAGGAACACGAGGCCATGGGCTTTCACGAAGGCTGGGGCAGAGCCGCCGACCAGTTGGAGGCGCTGGCGAAATCCCTGTGACGCGCGCAGCGAAACATTGGTGATCGGGAATCCCCTGGAACCGATGGCGGACACCTGGCGACGGGAGAGCAGCGATGAACCGCAAGGTTGCGACATGTTTCTGGTTCGATCATCAGGCGATGGAAGCGGCGGAATTCTATGTCTCGCTGCTGCCCGACAGCCGCATCGTCGACGTCAGCCATTATATCGAGGAACAGGACATGGCGCCGGCGGGACGCGTTCTGGCGGTCGATTTCACGCTGGCCGGCACGCCCTACATGGCATTGAACGGGGGGCCGCATTTCACCCTGTCCGAGGCCGCCTCGATCCGCGTGATGACCGAGGACCAGGCCGAGACCGACCGGCTCTGGGCGGCATTGATCGCGGATGGCGGGGCGGAATCGCGATGCGGTTGGCTGAAGGACCGTTTCGGCATGTCCTGGCAGATCGTCCCGCGCCGGGCGATGGCGCTGATCACCGGATCGGAGGCAGGCAGGGTCTGGCCGGCGCTGATGGCGATGGGCAAGATCGACATCGCCGCGCTGGAATCCGCCGCCCGCGGCTAGTTCGAGGCATCGCGCAACTGCCGCGCCAGAAAGCGGGCCGCGCGGCGCCAGCTTTCATCATTGTCGCCCCTGAAATTCAGGTTGCGGCTGACGATCAGGTCGCCCGTCCCGACATCGACGAGATTGGCGAAAATCTGCAAGATCAGCGTGCTGGTCTTCTGCACCACCACGAACAGCGCCCGGTCGGCCCCGGTCGCGCGGGCCTTGTCCAGCAGGCAGGCGGTGGTCTGCGGCTGGCAATCGGCTATCGCCGCCGCGTCCAGCAGAATCGCTCCCTTCGTCTCGGCCTTCAGAACATCGGCGAGCAACAAGAGCCGCGCCTCGTGCGCCACGCCCTGATCGCCGGGCTCTCTCGACGTGTCCAGCAGCTTGACCGGCAGAATCGCCAGCGGCTCGGCGGCGATGGATAGCGGATGCAGCGTCAAGAGGGCAGCAAGCACAAGGTGGCGCATCGCTTTCTCCTTCCCGAGATCAGGCTAGCGCGCGGCCACGGATCGGACAATCATCCCTTGGTCTGTGCCGGGCTCAGTTCGGCGCAGGGCGGCGCCCTGACGCGGCCGTGATCCTTGGCCCCTCGGTCTTCATGTCGATGGAAACGGCTCCGCTTTGCCGCAGCCTTCGGGGATCGAAGGCCAGGCAGGGCGGCACCTCGGGCAGACCTTCGATCGGTTCGCTGGCCACGACGATGCGGTTCGGGCGGCAGGCCGCAAGCGCGCGCCGGCCCGATCCCTTGCCGGTGAAATGCAGAACCTGCCAATCTGCCGTCACAACCGCCTGGCGGTCGCGTCTGTCGCCCTGCCAAGCCGGACGCGCGGCCGATTCCTCTTGTGTGGCGGTGTCGCCATCCTCCAGCAGCCAGGTTCTGACAATGAAGGATCCGCCCGAAGGTTTCGACACCGCCCGGCCCGATGGCGTCATCAGCCCGACAGCCTCGCCCTCGGCTGCGATCAGGATCTGCGGGCGCGCGGCTGTCAGCCACAACGCGGCCGATCCCGCCAGCATCAGCAGACCCGCGACCAGACCCGCGGCCAACGGGCCGGGCCGGGACGCGGCCAGATCCCGCCGCCAGCACAGGACCGCCGCGACCGCGCCGAACCCCATCAGCGGCAGCACCGGGGCGGGCGGTGCCGCGACAGCGGTGACGGCCCCGTCCAGTCCGGCGACGAATTCGGCCACGCGAAGCATCCAGTCGGTGCCCAGGCCCATGATCCACAGGGCCGGTCCCGCCAACCCGATCGGGGCCAGCAACGCCGCGATGACCCCGGCCGGCATGACCAGGGTGCCCATGACCGGCACCGCCAGCAGATTCGCCAGCAGGCCGTATTGCGCCATGCGGTTGAAATGGGCCGCCGCAAGGGGCGAGGTCGCCATGGCCGCGACGAAGGACGAGACCAGCAACATCAACAAGGGCCGCAGCCAGAAGGGCAGGCGCGGTGCCAGACGTGACCACGGGCCATAGGTCAGGATCAGTGCGATGGTGGCCGCGAAACTCATCTGGAAGCCCGGCGAAATCAATGATTCGGGGCTGAGGATCAGGATGATCGTCGCCGCCAGCGCCACCGTCCGCAACGAGATCGCGCGCCGGTCTGCCAGAATCGCGCCCAGCATGACGGCAACCATCACGAAGGCGCGTTCGGTGGCGACGCCGCCGCCCGAAAGCCACAGATAGGCCGAGGCCGCCGCGATCGCCGCACCGGCCGCGATCTTGTGCACGGGCCAGCCACAGATCATCCCGATGCCCTGTGCCGCCACCAGCGCCATCCGCAGCGCGCCATAGACGAAACCCGCCAGCATTCCCATATGCAGACCCGAGATCGAGATGATGTGGTAGAGATTCGAGGCGCGCATCACCGCATTCGTGGCCTCTTCGATGCCCGAGCGGTCGCCGGTCATCAGGGCGGCGGCCACCGCTCCCTTCTGTCCGCCGATCCGGTCCTGCATCGCCCGGCTTATCGCGATCCGGGCGCGGTGCATCCACCACAGGCCGCCTTCGGGGGCGGCCACGGCCATGACCGGCGTGCGGCTGTAGCCGACGGCGCCCAACCCCTCGAACCACGCATATTGGCGGAAATCGAAACTGCCGGGCGCGGCCGGGCCAGAGGGCGGGCCCAGATTTCCGGTCAGCATGACGCGCTGACCCAGCGGCGGCAGATCCCCGGCCGCCATGTCCATCAGCGACAGCCGCACCTTGCCGGGTGTCCGCGCGGGCGACACGTCGCGCAGCACGACGCGATCCAGCGTCAGCCTGATACGGTCGCGGGCGGATCGGTCGATCTCGACCAGCCGTCCCTCGACCGGTCCGTAATAGCGCCATTCCAGAACCGGCGCCGCGACATGGGCCGAGCGAATTCCGGCAAGTCCGGCCCCCGCCACGACCAGCACGATCGCCATGCCGCCGATCCGCAAACCGTCGCTGAACGCCCAGCCGATTCGTCCGCGTTCGGCCAGCGGCTGAGACAGCCGGGCCGCGACGAATCCGGCAAGCCCCAGACCTCCGGCGATGATCCAGAACCCGGTTCCGGGCAAGGCGGGCCAGGCGAACCACAGCGCGATCCCCAGCGACAGGCAGACCGGCACCCAGGGAAACAATCCCGCGCGACTGGCCGCCGCCGGACGGGGGCGGCGGATGTCGGCAGGCGCGGCGGCGTTGGAGCGGGCCCGGGTCAGTCCCGGCAGCGCGGCCGCGGGCGCGGAGAGGATCGGAACAGGGCCGGGCCCCGCTGCGGCGCGCATTCTTGTCCTTTCGCGATGGCTTCTCTATCTCTGCCTCACGACCCTGGCACGGCGGCACTTACCAAAGTGTTAACGCAGCCCTGTCCGCCCCGAGATTGACCAGCGAAAAGTTTTCCCATGTCCGAACAAGCCCCGATCGTCACCCGATTTGCCCCGTCACCGACCGGCTATCTGCATATCGGAGGCGCGCGGACGGCGCTGTTCAACTGGCTTTTCGCGCGCGGCAGGGGTGGCAGGTTCCTGTTGCGGATCGAGGATACCGACCGCGCGCGATCCACCCCCGAGGCGACGGACGCGATTCTGAAGGGGCTGGAATGGCTGGGCCTGGACTGGGATGGCGAACCGCTCAGCCAGTTTGCCCGCAAGGACCGCCATGCCGAGGTTGCGCGTGACATGCTGGCGCGTGGCGCGGCCTACAGGTGCTATTCCACCCCCGACGAGATCGCCGCCTGGCGCGAGGCGCATCCGCGCGAGCCTTTCAAGAGCCCGTGGCGCGACGCGACCGACCTGCCGGATGCTGCCTATGCGATCCGCCTCAAGGCTCCGCAGACCGGCGAGACGGTGATCGAGGACGCCGTGCAGGGCCCGGTCCGCGTGGCCAATGATCAGCTGGACGACATGGTGCTGTTGCGCAGCGACGGAACCCCGACCTACATGCTGGCGGTCGTGGTGGATGATCACGACATGGGCGTGACCCATGTGATCCGGGGCGACGATCACCTGACCAACGCCGCCCGCCAGATCCAGATCTTCGACGCGATGGGCTGGAAGCGGCCGGTTTTCGCCCACATCCCGCTGATCCATGGCGAGGATGGCAAGAAACTGTCGAAACGCCACGGCGCGGTTGGCCTGCACGAATTCGCGACGCTCGGCTATCCGGCCGGGGCGATGCGCAATTACCTGGCGCGTCTGGGCTGGAGCCATGGCGATGACGAGTTGTTCGATGACGCGCAGGCACGGCACTGGTTCGATCTGTCCGGGATCGGGCGCGCGCCCGCCCGGCTGGATTTCAGAAAGCTGGAACATGTCAGCGGCCATCATATCGGCGCGATGGAGGATGACGTCCTGATGCAGGCGCTTGGGGATTATCTGGCCGATACCGGCGCCGCCCCGCTGAGCGCGCGCCACCAGGAGCGGCTGCGACCGGTCCTGCCGGCTCTGAAGCAAAAGGCCCGGACCCTGCCGCAATTGCTGGAACAGGGGCACTTTGCGCTGATCGACCGCCCGGTCCGGATGGATGACAAGGCGACCGGGATGCTGGACCCGGTATCCCGTGGTATGCTGAAATCATTGACTGCCGCGCTGCAGCATGCTAGCTGGCAGCGAGACGAGCTGGAGAAGGCGGCCAAGGCTGTCGCCGAGGAAAACGGCGTCGGGTTGGGCAAGCTGGCGGCGCCCCTGCGCGCTTCTCTGGCCGGCCGGACTGCGACCCCCAGCGTGTTCGACATGATGATGGCGCTAGGCCGCGACGAAACGCTGGCCCGGCTTCAGGACCAGACCGAATTGGCAGGCTGATCCCTGCTTTCACATTCCGGGTTGTCTTCCGAATATTCGCGCGCGGACGACCCGGCCAAGCCGGAAAGGACTTTTGGATGGCCGAGACAAAGACCGCCAAATTGCTGATCGACAATTCCGATTACGAGCTGCCCATCCTGTCCCCGACCGAGGGGCCGGACGTTCTGGACATCCGCAAGCTGTATGGCGAGGCGGGCGTTTTCACCTATGATCCGGGCTTCACCTCGACCGCAAGCTGCGATTCCACGATCACCTTCATCGACGGCGACAAGGGCGAATTGTGGTATCGGGGCTACCCGATCGAGCAACTGGCCGAGAAATCGCATTATCTGGAAGTCTGCTACCTGCTTCTCTATGGCGAATTGCCGACCGTCGAACAGCTCAGCGATTTCGAACATCGTGTCACGCATCATACGATGGTGCATGAACAGATGCACAATTTCTTCCGCGGCTTCCGCCGCGACAGCCATCCCATGGCGACGATGGTCGGCGTGGTCGGCGCAATGTCGGCCTTCTACCACGATTCGACCGACATCTCTGATCCCTGGCAGCGCGAGGTCGCGGCGATCCGCCTGATCGCCAAGCTGCCGACGATCGCGGCCATGGCCTATAAGTATTCCATCGGCCAGCCCTTCGTCTATCCGCAGAATGATCTGGATTACGCCAGCAATTTCCTGAACATGTGCTTTTCGGTCCCGGCCGGGAAATACGATGTCGATCCGGCGCTGGCCAAGGCGATGGACCGGATTTTCACGCTGCATGCCGATCACGAACAGAACGCCTCGACCTCGACCGTGCGGTTGGCGGGATCCTCGGGCGCCAATCCCTTTGCCTGCATCGCGGCCGGCATTGCCTGCCTGTGGGGGCCCGCCCATGGCGGCGCGAACCAGGCCTGCCTGGAAATGCTGAAACAGATCGGCACCGTGGACAAGATCCCCGAATACATTGCCCGCGCCAAGGACAAGGACGATCCGTTCCGCCTGATGGGCTTTGGCCATCGGGTCTACAAGAACTTCGACCCCCGCGCGACGGTGATGAAGGAATCGGCGGACGAGGTTCTGGACCTTCTGGGCATCCAGAACAATCCGACCCTTCAGGTCGCCAAGGAACTGGAGAAGATCGCGCTGGAGGACGAATACTTCGTCTCGAAGAAGCTGTATCCGAACGTCGATTTCTATTCGGGCATCATCCTGTCCGCGATGGGCTTTCCCACCTCGATGTTCACGCCGATCTTCGCGCTGTCGCGGACCGTCGGCTGGATCGCCCAATGGAAAGAGATGATCAGCGATCCGCAGAACAAGATCGGTCGGCCGCGCCAGCTTTATGTCGGTGCGGACCGGCGGGACTACGTCGGTCTTGACGACCGCTGAACCCTGCCAGGACAACGAACGGCCCCGGAGCGGATCCGGGGCCGTTTCGCTGCGCCCGCATCATGTGCTGTGCGCGATCGGCTGGCAGGGCAAGGGCTATTCGCCGGATTTCACGCGGAACATGGACCGCATCGTGGTGCAGCGACTTCGTGCCGATCCCGCGACCGAGGTCGTCTTCACCCAGGGCGCGGATGCGATCTGCGGACCCTGTCCCTCGCGCCGCGGGACCGGTTGCCGGATGCAGACCAGGATCGACGGGCTGGACCGGCGCCACGCAGAAGCCCTGGGCATCGCGCCGGGTCAGCGTATACCCTGGTCCGAGGCGCAGCGCCGCGCATCGGAACTGCTGCCCGCTGATCTGGACCGGATCTGCGCCGGTTGCCGCTGGCTGGACCTTGGCCTGTGCAAGGCGGCGCTGGCGGCCTTGCGGCGCGGATGACAGCCAAAGCCGCCGCGCGGCCGCGACGTGGCTGGATCGGTGACCGGACGCTTGCGACTTCCAGGCGATTACCACCCATTCGCGGCCGGTGCACACATGGCCGCGTCGCAGCCCCTCGACCGAGCCGGAATAACGAAACCCCGCCTGAATGGCGGGGCTTGTCAGCAATCGCCCGCGGGCCGGGACGCGATGTCAATTGCCGCCGAGGATGCCGTTCAGGGCGCGGCTGAGAGCGTCGTCTGAATTGGCCGAGGTCGAGCTGCCCGGCGTTTGTGGCGCGCTGCCGCCCACCTCGGTCGGGGCCGCGCCAATGATTCGGCCGCGCTGCTGGCTACTGCCCTCGACGCTGTTCATCACGCCCGCCAGCGCCGCCGCCAGCGGATCATCGGCAGAACCCGAAGTGACCACTTTCGGCGTCGAATTGCCCTGGGACATGATCACCCCGCTGCCATCGGGCGAAACGGTGGACAGCGGCAGTTCGGGCAGACCTTCGTGAATATCGGTCATCACCGCCTGCCAGATCTCGGCCGGCAATCCGCCGCCTGTCACGCCCTTCAGCGGCGTGTTGTCGTCATAGCCCATCCAGACGCCGACGACATATTGTTCGGTAAAGCCAACGAACCAGGCGTCGCGGTAGCTGCTGGTCGTGCCGGTCTTTCCGGCGGCCGGGCGCGAGCCCAGCTTGGCCCGCTTGCCGGTGCCCGAATCGATCACCTGCTGCATCATGTAGATCAGCTGACCGGCCGCGCGCGGGCTGATCACCCGCTGGCCCAGGCCGCCCAGCTGCCCCATCAGCGGCTGGTCGTCGCCCTTGATGGACAATTCGACCAGGCCATAGGGCGCGACCGAGGTGCCGCCATTGCGGATCCCGGCATAGGCACCGGTCAGTTCCAGCAGCGTGGCCTCGGAGGCGCCAAGGGCCAGCGAGGGGCTTGTGGTCAGGTTGCTGACGATGCCGAAATCACTGGCCACCCGGCGCACCGCATCGCGTCCCACGATCTCTTGCAGGCGGACCGTCGCGGTGTTCAGCGAGTTCTTCAGCGCCGTCTCCAGCGTCACGTTACCATAGAAGCGGCGGGTATAGTTCTTTGGCGACCAGTTTTTTCCGCCGGGGATGCGGATCGTGATCGGCCCGTCCTCAATGATGTCCGAGGGCGAATATCCCGCCTCCAGCGCCGCGGCATAGACGAAGGGCTTGAAACTGGACCCGGTCTGCCGCTTGGCCTGGATGGCGCGGTTGAAGGCCCCGTTCACGGTGTTGTCGCGACCGCCGATCATCGCGCGCACCGCGCCATCGGCGGACATCACCACGACGGCGGCCTCGGCCTTGCTGTTGCCGCCCAGCTTCTCGTCGAAAATCCGTTTCAGTGCGCGTTCGGCCGCCCGCTGGATGTCCTGATCGAAGGTGGTCTTGATGGTAATGTCGTCGGTCGTCTCGCTGGTCAGGAAACCGGGGCCCGAATCCATGACCCAATCGGCGAAATAGCCGCCCGCGCGGGCCTGCGCCGCCTTGGACAGGACCGCCGGATTCGCCTTGGCTTCGGCATATTGCTTGTCGTTCAGATAGCCCTGCTGTTTCATCAGATCCAGGATCACATCGGCCCGACCCTGGCTGCGTTCCAGATCGGCGGTCGGCGCGAAATAGCTGGGAGCCTTGAGCAGCCCGGCCAGCATCGCGGCCTCGGCCGGGGTCACATCGGTTGCGGGCTTGTTGAAATACCGCTCGCTCGCCGCCTCGAAGCCGCGCGCGCCGGCCCCCAGATAGGACCGGTTCATGTAGATGTTGAGGATGTCTTGCTTGGAATACTTGGCCTCCAGCGCGAAGGCGAAGGGGACCTCCTTGACCTTGCGCCACAGGCTGCCGACGCGGCAGCTGGCCTCGAATTCGGCCTCGTTCTTCCAGCGGATCGGATCGAATGTCTCGCCGAGGCACAAAAGCTTGGCCACCTGCTGGGTAATGGTCGAACCGCCATTGCCTTCCAGCGGACCGCGGCCTTCGGCAAGGTTGATCCGGATCGCGCCCGCGATACCCCGCGGGCTGACGCCCAGATGGCTGTAGAATCGACGGTCCTCGGTCGCGACCACCGCATCGCGCAGGACCGGGGCGGTTTTCTCGCCGGTGACGGTGCCGAATGTCTCGCCCCGCCAGGCAAAGACGCGGCCCTCGCGATCCAGCATGGTGACCGATCCGCGCGCACGCGCGTCGAACAATTCCTTCGCGTCGGGCAGGCCCGCATAATAATAGGCCGAGGCCCCGCCGATGATCAGCAGAACCACCATCGTCAGCCGCCAGAACGAACCCCACAGGATGCGCCAGAACAGCCAGACCGTGCCCGCGACGGCCCGCACGACGACATTGCCCCGCTTGCGCTGGTTCGGCTTGTGCCGGCGCACGGCCGATTTCGAGGCCGCTGCGGCCTTGGGAGAACTGCGCTTGTCGGCAACAGGGCTTTTGCCCGTGCGCTTCGGGGTGCCGGTCGGTCGTTTCATGTGGTCCAGATGCCTGCTTGACTGCCCTGCCGGTTCTTTCTCCGGCCAAGTTGGCCATCAGCATACAGCAAGAATCGGGCAGAGGGAATTCTCCTGACCAATCCGTGAAGGGGCGGTGTCTTGCCGCCGAAAGCCCGGCTCGTCCGGGAACTTGCCGCGACCGCCGCCTGACGCGGCAAAATCCGCGAACATGCACAGGTGACGGGCAGCGGGCCGCGGCGCCGAACGCAATCTGCCCGTTTCTTGGGCCTTGGGCAGCCGGCAACGCCAATTTTGAGGCAGCCGATATTTCTGCCGGCGCCGGGCAGCGCGCCGCCTTGTGCCGAAGCCCCGGAATTTCCGATCAAAGGCCGGATGGCAGCCCGTCCGGCGGCTGCGGCACGGAAGTGAGGTAAACAGATGAAAAAGTCCCTCCCGCTCATCGCGACGCTTGCGTCCCTGGCAGCCCTGCCTGCCGTGGCGCAGGATGCGGCCCCGGCCGAGGTGGCGGCCGCGGTCAGCGCGGACGTCGTCTACATCTTCAACACGCTGCTGTTTCTGATCGGCGGTTTTCTGGTCATGTGGATGGCGGCCGGCTTTGCCATGCTTGAAGCCGGGCTGGTCCGATCCAAGAACGTGACCACCCAGCTTTTCAAGAACATCGCGCTGTTCGGCATCGCGGGCATCATGTACTGGCTGATCGGCTATAACCTGATGTATCCCGGCGACTGGACCGTGCCGGGCGTCGTCGGTGAGATCTTCAGCCCCAAGACCATCGATCCGGTCGGGGCAGGGGTCGCCGGTGACGGCTATTCGGCCGGATCGGATTTCTTTTTCCAGCTCATGTTCTGTGCCACGACCGCCTCGATCGTATCGGGTACCCTGGCCGAGCGGGTGCGACTGAACTCCTTCCTCGTTTTCACCGTCGTGCTGACCGGCCTCATCTATCCGGTTCAGGCAAGCTGGCAATGGGGCGGCGGCTTCCTGTCGGAAATGGGCTTTTCGGATTTCGCCGGCTCGACGCTGGTTCACAGCGCCGGCGGCTGGGCCGCGCTGGCAGGGGCGCTGGTTCTGGGCGCGCGGGCCGGAAAGTATCGCGCCGACGGGCGGATGCAGCCGATGCCCGGATCGAACCTTGCGCTGGCGACGCTGGGCACCTTCATCCTGTGGCTGGGCTGGTTCGGCTTCAACGGCGCCTCGCAACTGTCCATCGGCTCGGTCAACGATGCCGCCGATGTCAGCCGTATCTTCGTGAATACCAACATGGCCGCCTCGGCCGGGGCGGTGGCCGCAATCATCGTCACCCAGCTGGCCTATGGCAAGATCGACCTGACGATGGTGCTGAACGGCGCGCTGGCGGGTCTGGTCTCGATCACGGCCGAGCCGCTGACGCCGTCGATCTTCGCCGCGGTCCTGATCGGCGGCATCGGCGCCACCCTTGCCTGCCTGGCGGTTCCGATGCTGGACAGATTCAAGATCGACGACGTGGTCGGTGCGATCCCGGTTCACCTGATCGCCGGGATCTGGGGCACGCTGATCGTCCCGGCGACCAACCCCGACACCGGCTTCGTCACCCAGATCATCGGCATCGTGGCCATCGGCGCCTTCGTCTTCAGCGTCAGCCTGGTCGTGTGGCTGGCGCTCAGGGCGTTCGGCGGGATCCGTGTCAGCCAGGATGCCGAGATCACCGGTCTCGACATCTCCGAGATGGGGATGGAGGCCTATCCCGACTTCGTCCAGGCCAAATAGGCCGGGGCATTTCCCCGAAAGGGCGGGTTGCGCAAGCGGCCCGCCCTTTTGTCACGTCCGTCCCCGAGGCTTCTGCGGGCGGTGCCGGAAAATGCGGACGAAACGCTCAGGCGACGCGGCTGACGACGAAATCCGCCAGATCCGACAGCATGTCCCGGACCGGATGATCGGGCAGCTCTGCCAGTGCCGATTTCGCGCGCTCGGCCCAGTCCATCGCATCCGCCCGCGCGGCCCGCATCGAACCGTGCCGGTCCAGCAGGCGCAGGGCCTGCTCCAGATCCCCATCGTGCTGGTCGCCAGCCTCGATCACCCGCGCCCAGAAGGCCCGCTCGGCGGGATCGGCGCTGGCGACGGCCTTGATCACCGGCAGGGTCAGCTTGCGTTCGCGAAAGTCGTCACCGACATTCTTGCCGATCGTCTCGGTCGCGCCGCCGTAATCCAGGAGGTCGTCAACGATCTGGAAGGCGATCCCCAGGGCGTCGCCATAGTCGAACAGCGCCCGCACCTGGGCCTCGGGCGCGCCGGCGATCACGCCGCCGACTTCGGTCGCCGCCGAAAACAGCGCCGCCGTCTTGCCCCGCACCACCTGCAGATAGACGCTTTCATCGGTTCCCAGATCCTGCGCGGCAGTCAGTTGCAGCACCTCGCCCTCGGCGATGGTGGCGCTGGCATTGGCAAGGATTTCCAGCGTGCGCAGGTTGCCGGGCTCGACCATCAGCTGGAAGCTGCGGGCAAAGAGATAATCACCCACGAGGACCGAGGACTTGTTGTCCCACAACAGGTTCGCGGTGGGCCGGCCGCGCCGCTGCCGGCTTTCATCGACCACGTCGTCATGCAGCAGGGTGGCGGTGTGAATGAACTCGACCGTCGCGGCCAGATGAACATGGTAGGGCCCGTCATATCCCGCCAGTTTCGCCGCCGCCAGTGTCAGCATCGGGCGCAGCCGCTTGCCGCCCGCCTCGATCAGATGCGCGGTCACTTCCGGGATGCGCGGCGCATGGCGGCTGGCCATGCGCTGCCGGATCAGGGCGTTCACCGCCTCCATCTCGGACGCCAGCGCCTCGGCCAGACGGTCCAGCGGTTTCTGGACGTTTTCGTTCACACCCATGGCCATATCCCGTTTCTGGCCCAACGCATTGCCATGCCATCGACAATTGCGCAACCGCCGCCTATCGTCTGACCCATGAAAGAGCTTTTTCGCAGCACCGATCCTGTCCGAATCTCGCACGCCGTGGCGCTGCTGGAGGCCGAGGACATTCCGACCTTCGAACTGGACCAGCACATGAGCGTTCTGGAAGGCTCGATCGGGGTGCTGCCACGCCGCCTGATGGTCGCGGACCGAGACGAATTCATGGCCCGCGCGATCATGCGCAACGCCGGTCTGGATGAGTGATACGCGCGAAGACGGCTTTCTGGACGGGCGTTTGCGGCTTGCACAGCCTGTCCGGGGCTATCGATCGGGCGCCGATGCGGTGATGCTGGCGGCGGCCTGCCCGGCCGAGGCGGGGCAATCGGTGCTGGAGCTGGGCTGCGGGGCGGGAATCGCCAGCCTGTGCCTGGGCTGGCGGGTGCCGAACCTGGCGCTGACCGGGCTGGAACGGCAAGGGGTTTACGCCGAACTGGCGCGGCAAAACGCCGCGCGGAACGGCATCGCGATGCGGGTCGTGGTGGGCGATCTGATGCGGATGCCGTCGGGACTGCGTACCGAAAGCTTCGATCACGTCATCGCGAATCCCCCCTATTTCCTGGGTGGCACAGCCGCCGCGGAACCCGGTCGGGCCGAAGCGCGCCACGAGGATGCGCCGCTGCGGGCATGGATCGACGCTGGCCTGCGTCGATTGCGGCCGGGCGGGCGGATCACGCTGATCCAGCGATCCGACCGGTTGGCGGGGCTGGTTGCCGCGCTGGATCAGCGCGCGGGCGGGCTGACGATCCTGCCCATCGCCGCCCGGCGGGGTCGCGAGGCCGGGCGCGTCCTTGTCGTCGCCCGCAAGGGCGCGCGCGCGCCGCTGCGCTTGCTTGCGCCCTTCGTGATGCATCAGTCAGACCGCCACTCGGCCGATCGCGAAGACCTGACCCCGGCCGCGCAGGCGGTTCTTCGCGAAGGCGCGCCGATTGCGGAACTATTTGCGAAAGTCCCGTGACAGAATCGAAAAGCTGTGCTGCAATCGTCCCTGTTCGACACAACCTTTAGAGGAGGACGCAATGTCGGTTACTTCCCATGTCGAGGAACTTCGCAGAAAGCACCAGAACCTTTCGGATGCCGTTGAGAGGGCACAGAAAAGTCCTGGGTCCAGCGATCTCGAAATTACCGCGATGAAGCGCGAGAAGCTTCGCATCAAGGAAGAAATTACCCGGCTGTCCCACTAACCTGTTGAACGGTTTCATGTTTCTGAAAGCGGCCCGCACCATCGGTGCGGGCCGTGTCATGTTGTCGCCTGGTTGGGACGTCAGACGAAGAATTGCCCGCCATTGGCGCTGATGGTCGAGCCGGTGATGAAGCCCGCGTCATCCGAGGCCAGAAACACCACGCAGCGCGCGATTTCCTCGGGCTCGCCCAGGCGGCCCACGGGGATCTGCGGAATGATGCGTTCGTTCAGCACCTTTTCATCGATGGCGCGGACCATTTCGGTCCCGATATAGCCGGGGCAGATCGCGTTGACGGTGATGCCCGCCCGCGCGCCCTCCTGTGCCAGCGCCTTGGTAAAGCCCAGATCCCCGGCCTTGGATGCGGAGTAGTTCGCCTGGCCTGCCTGACCCTTCTGGCCGTTGATCGAGCTGATATTGATGACCCTGCCGAATTTGCGATCGCGCATTCCGCCCCAGGCGGGGTGGGTCATGTTGAACAGGCCGGTCAGGTTGGTGTCGATCACTTCGCGCCATTGCTGCGGCGTCATCTTGTGGAACATCGCGTCGCGCGTGATGCCCGCATTGTTGACCAGCACCGCGATCGGACCCATCTCGTCCTCGATCTGCTTCAGGCCGGCGACACAGGCATCGTAATCGGCGACCGACCACTTGTAGGTCTTGATCCCGGTTTCATCGGTAAAGGCCTTCGCGGCCTCGTCATTGCCGGCGTAAATGGCCGCTACCTGATAGCCTGCCTCTTTCAGCGCCTTCGAGATGGCCGCGCCGATACCTCGCGATCCCCCTGTGACTACGGCGACTTTCGACATGAATACCCCTCCTGAATTATCGTGTCGTTGAAATCTTGCTATCCAAACAGATGCCGGCGCGCAACATCATTGCGCGCCGGTGTCGCGATCAGCGCTCCAGGCACATGGCGACGCCCATGCCGCCGCCGATGCACAGGGTTGCCAGGCCTTTCTTCGCGTCGCGGCGCTTCATCTCGAACAGCAGCGTGTTCAGGATGCGGCAGCCCGAGGCGCCGATCGGGTGGCCGATGGCGATGGCGCCGCCGTTCACGTTCACGATCGAAGGATCCCACCCCATATCCTTGTTCACCGCGCAGGCCTGGGCTGCAAAAGCCTCGTTCGCCTCGACCAGATCCAGATCGCGGACCGACCAGCCGGCCTTTTCCAGCGCCTTGCGGCTGGAGGGAATCGGCCCGGTTCCCATGATCGCCGGATCCAGGCCCGCGGTGGCATAGGACGCGATGCGCGCCAGCGGCGTCAGCCCGCGCCGGTTTGCCTCGTCCTCGGTCATCACCATCACCGCGGCGGCGCCGTCGTTCAGCCCCGAGGCGTTCGCGGCCGTGACCGATCCATCCTTGGTGAATGCGGGACGCAGCTTCTGCATCGCTTCCAGCGTCGCACCGGGGCGGATATATTCGTCCTTGTCCACGATCGTGTCGCCTTTCCGGGTCTTGACGGTAAAGGCCACGATCTCGTCGTCGAAGCGCCCCTCGTTCTGGGCCGCCTCGGCCTTGTTCTGGCTTGCGACGGCGAATTCGTCCTGGGTGTCGCGGCCGATCTGCCACTTTTCGGCCACGTTCTCGGCGGTCTGGCCCATGTGGTAGTTGTTGAAGGCGTCCCACAGGCCGTCGCGGATCATCGTATCGACCATCTTCACGTCGCCCATCTTCTGCCCGGCCCGCAGATAGGCCGCGTGCGTTGCCAGCGACATGCTTTCCTGGCCGCCCGCCAGAACGATCGTCGCATCGCCCAGCATGACCTGCTGGGCGGCCAGAGCCACCGCCCGCAGACCCGATCCGCACACCTGATTGATCAGCCAGGCGGCCGATTCCTGCGGCAGGCCGGCATTGATATGCGCCTGACGGGCGGGGTTCTGACCCTGACCGCCGGTCAGCACCTGACCAAGAATGGTTTCGCTGACCTCGGCGGGGTCGATCCCGGCGCGGGAAACGACCTCTTTCAGGACGGCCGAGCCCAGATCGTGGGCCGGAATGTTGGCAAACGATCCCAGAAAGCTGCCGACCGGCGTGCGGGCGGCGGAAACGATAACGGCTTTGGTCATGGCGGGCTCCTTCCCATCAGCGCCGGAATTGCGGCGAATCGAGGCTAGGATGCGGGTTCGTACCGTCAGGTCAAGCAGATCGGGTCCCGGCGCGCGCCTGCTGGCAGCCCGGAGGGGGGCGGCGCGACGCGAAATGACGCCTGGCGGGCCCCAGTTTTCCGCGATCCCATGGGCGCCTTGCAGACCCGGGCGACCTCCGCCCCGCCCAGAAGATCGGCACCGCCGCGCAGGCCGAATCCCGGATTGACCGGCCTTCGCTTTGCGCGATGGGATCTCCGATCCGAAATCTCCTCCATGATGTCTCCGCCTTCTGGCCGCAATTGCGCCGTTCGAGCCCTTGGCCTGACACGGGCCCGATCAGGGCGACCGACGGCGCCGACGGTTACTCTGTCTGCGCGGCGTCACAGGGTCTAGGCGGCGCCACCGGTCGCGCAATGCGCGGCCCGGCGGAAGCGACCGCGCCGGGCTGTGCCCGGGGCGCGCGCGTTTTCCGGCGGTGTCCCGGCCGGATCGCGATCCATGCGATCCGTGTTCGGATTGCCGGATACCCGCACGACGGCCTCAGCGGCGCGCCACCGAAGGCGGAGTCTTCCAGGGTGGCGCAATCGTCGGGGCGCCGAAATAATAGCCCTGCAGGCAGTCGATGCCGCTGTCGATGAGAAAGCTTGCATCCTCGGCCGTTTCCACCGATTCCGCGACGGTGAACATGTCGAAATGATGCGCAATGGACATCAGCGCGCGAGTCAGCACCTGATTGTCCGGATGCTCGGCGATCTCGCGGATGAATTGCCCGTCGATCTTGATCATGTCGAAACAGAAATCGCGCAGATAGCGGAACGAGGTATAGCCCGCGCCGAAATCATCCAGCGCCAAGCTGATCCCGTGCCGCTGCACCTCCCGCATGAAATTCCGGACCTGATCGGGCATCCCCATGGCCGAGCTTTCGGTGATCTCCAGAATCAGCCGCTCGCCCATATGCGGATCGGCCGAAATTCCGTCGCGCAGCGTCCGAATCCAGTCGGGATAGCCGATCGAGCGTGCCGACATGTTGACCGAGAGGCGCAGGCAGGGATCCTCGGCCAGGGCCTGAAGGCCCAGCGACAGGGACAGACAATCGATCTGGCGGCCCAGTTCGGTCGTTTCCGCCACCGGCATGAAGTCGCGCAGCGGCACGATCCGGCCGCTGTCGTCGATGATGCGGATCAACCCTTCGTAGAAGGCCGGCCGACCCGGCTGGGCGGCCTGCACGATCGGCTGATAGGCAAGGACCCCATTGCCCTTTTCCACCGCCAGGCGCACGGCGGGCAGCGTGATGCGGCTTTGCTGATCCATCGCATAGTCCAGCGGCGATCCTCTGGGTGGGGTGCCTTCCTTCACGTCAAGCCTCGTCTTCGGTCGTTTGTTGCACTTTGCCCATGATGTCTTAACCTGAGATGAATTCGCAGCGATTTCTGGAGTCAGGGTTAACGCTATGGTTGTGGGGCGCTGTGCCTGGTGCGGAACCGATCCGCTCTACGTCGCCTATCACGATACCGAATGGGGCGTACCCGAACGCGATGCGCGGGCCTTGTGGGAAAAGCTGGTCCTGGACGGTTTTCAGGCCGGGCTGAGCTGGATCACCATCCTGCGCAAGCGTGACAATTTTCGCGAGGAATTCGAGGGTTTCGACCCCGAACGTGTGGCCGGCTGGGACGAGGCGCGGATCGCGAGGGCACTGCAGAATCCGGGAATCATCCGTCATCGCGGCAAGATCGCGGCGACCGTAAAGGGCGCCCGCCTGTTTCTGCAGATCGAAGCGGCCGAGGGATTCGCGCCCTTCCTGTGGTCCTTTACCGGCGGCGGCCCGATCCTCAACCGTTTCGAGACCTCTGCCGAGGTGCCGACCGCCACGCCCGAATCGATTGCGATGTCAAAGGCGCTGAAGAAACGCGGCTTCAATTTCTGCGGTCCGGTCATCACCTATGCCTTCATGGAGGCGACGGGGATGGTGAACGATCACGTCACCACCTGTCACCGCCACGCGGCGATCACTCGGATGTCAGTTCGCGAATGACCTGTTTCGCGGCATCGCCCGACCAGTCGGCATCGCCCATCAGACGCGCGACTTCGCGGCCCTCGCGGTCCACCAGAACGCTGACCGGCAGGCCGACGACGCCCATTTCGCGGGCGAGCCGCTGTTTGGGATCCAGCAGGACGGGCAGGTTCCGGACCCCGGTCTGATCGAAGAAGGCGTCGATCTTGGAAACCGTGTCGCGTCCCGTGGCGATGGTCAGGACCTCGAAATCCTCGCCGCCCATCTCGGCCTGCAGCGCGTCCAGAGAGGGCATTTCCTTGCGGCAGGGCGGGCACCAGGTCGCCCAGAAATTCACCAGCAACACCTTGCCCCTGTAATCGGACAGGCGGTATTCGCGGCCGTCGCGGTCGGTGAAGGGGGTTTCGCCCACCGCGGGCGCATTCTCGGTCGGCAGCAGCCTTTCCAGCCCCGCCTCTCGCGCCGCCTGCCAGTCCACCTTGCCCGCGAAGGCGGGATTTGCACCGATGAACAGGGCCGTATAAAGCAGGGCGAGACGCAGCATGTGACCTCCGAAGGACTTTCCCTATGACCGACCGGCCCCAGGACAAGGACGCCGCCAACAGCATGTGGGGCGGTCGTTTCGCCGCCGGGCCGGACGCGATCATGGAGGCGATAAATGCCTCGATCGACTTCGACCGGCGGCTCTACGCCCAGGACATCCGGGGCAGCCGGGCCCATGCCGCCATGTTGGCCGCGCAGGGCATTATCAGCGATAGCGATGCGAAGGCGATCGGGGAAGGGCTGATCACGGTCTTGTCAGAGATCGAGACCGGTGATTTTCCGTTCAGCGCGGCGCTGGAAGACATCCACATGAATGTCGAGGCGCGGCTGAAGGACATTATCGGCGAACCCGCAGGCCGCCTGCATACGGGCCGGTCGCGCAACGATCAGGTCGCGACCGATTTCCGGCTGTGGGTGCGCGACCAATGCGACGCCGCGATCGCCGGACTGCAGGCGCTGATCCGCGCGGCCTTGTCGCAGGCCGAAAGCGGCGCGGACTGGGTCATGCCGGGCTTTACCCATCTTCAGACCGCCCAGCCGGTGACATGGGGTCATCACATGATGGCCTATGTCGAGATGTTCGGCCGCGATCTGTCGCGGTTTCGGGATGCTCGCCGGCGGATGAACGAATCGCCCCTGGGGGCGGCGGCGCTCGCCGGCACCGGTTATCCGATCGACCGAGAGGCGACGGCGAAGGCACTGGATTTCGCCCGGCCGATGGCCAACAGCCTGGACGCCGTCAGCGACCGCGACTTCGCGCTGGAGTTCCTGTCGTCGGCCTCGATCTGTGCGGTCCATCTGTCGCGCCTGTCCGAGGAGCTGGTGATCTGGTCCTCGGCCCAGTTCCGCTTCGTGTCGATGTCGGACAAGTGGTCCACCGGATCCAGCATCATGCCGCAAAAGCGCAATCCCGACGCCGCCGAGCTGATCCGCGCCAAGATCGGGCGGATCCTGGGGGCGACGGTGGCGCTGTTCACGGTGATGAAGGGTCTGCCGCTGGCCTATTCCAAGGACATGCAGGAGGACAAGGAACAGGTCTTCGATGCCGCCGATCACCTGATGCTGGCTCTGGCCGCGATGACGGGGATGCTGTCTGACCTGACCGCCAACCGCGACCGGCTGGAGGCCGCCGCCTCGGCCGGGTTCTCGACCGCGACCGATCTGGCCGACTGGCTGGTGCGCGAGGCCGGCCTGGCCTTCCGCGAGGCGCATCACGTCACCGGATCGCTGGTCGCGCTGGCCGAGAAGAAGGGCTGCGACCTGCCGGATCTGACCCTGTCCGACATGCAGGCGGTCAATCCGGCGATCAGCGCCGGCGTCTTCACCGTTCTGGGCGTGCACAATTCGGTCGCCTCGCGGCAAAGCTATGGCGGCACCGCGCCCGATCAGGTGCGCGCCCAGATCGCCCGCTGGAAGGAGATTCTTGCATGACACGATTGCTGCTGATTGCCACCCTTTTCCTGTCCGCCTGCGGTGTGGACGGGCCGCCCCAGCGTCCGGCGAAGAAACCCTTCGAGCAGAACGCCCGCGTCACCATTTCGGGAGATGCCCGGATGGGCGTCTCGACGGAGTTCTAGGTGGACCATTTCAACTATCGCGACGGCACGCTGTGCGCCGAGGACGTGCCGCTGACGCGGATCGCGGCCGAGGTCGGCACCCCGGTCTATGTCTATTCCGCGGCCACTCTGGCCCGCCATTTCGGCCTGTTCCGGCAGGCGCTGGACTGGACCGATCACCTGGTCTGCTTCGCGGTCAAGGCCAACAGCAATCTGGCCGTCCTGAAGCTGCTGGGCGATCTGGGCGCGGGCATGGATGTCGTGTCGGGCGGGGAATACACGCGGGCCCGCGTGGCGGGCGTGCCGGGCGAGCGGATCGTGTTTTCCGGCGTCGGCAAGACCCTGGCCGAGATGCGTCAGGCGATCGAAGGCGGTATCCGGCAGGTCAACATCGAGAGCGAGCCCGAGATGCGGGCGCTTTCGGACCTGGCCGTCACGATGGGCGCCGAGGTGCCGGTGGCGATCCGGGTGAATCCGGACGTGGACGCGAAGACACATGAGAAGATCGCGACCGGCAAATCGGAAAACAAGTTCGGCATCCCGATCGCCAAGGCGCGCCAGGTCTATGCCGAGGCGGCGGCCCTGCCGGGGTTGCGGGTGGTGGGCGTCGACGTGCATATTGGCAGCCAGCTGACCGATCTCGATCCCTATCGCGCGGCCTATGCGAAGGTCGCCGATCTGACCCGCGCGCTGCGCGCCGATGGCCATGCCATCACCCGGCTGGACCTGGGCGGGGGTCTGGGCATTCCCTATCGTCGCGACAACAATGCCCCGCCCCTGCCGCTGGAATACGGTCAGGTGATCCGCGAGACGGTCGGCGATCTGGGCTGCGAGATCGAGATCGAGCCCGGCCGCAACATCGTCGGCAATGCCGGTGTGCTGCTGTCGCAGGTGATCTGGCTGAAAGAGGGCGAGGGTCGCGATTTCCTGATCGTGGACGCGGCGATGAACGATCTGCTGCGACCGGCCATGTATGGCGCCCATCACGATATCGTTCCGGTGGCCCAGCCGGGGGTGGCAGCCGAGGTCCGGCGCGTCGATGTGGTGGGTCCGGTCTGCGAATCGGCCGATACGTTCCAGAAGGGCGTCGATCTGCCGACACTGGGCGCGGGCGATCTGATCGTCTTCCGCTCGGCCGGCGCCTATGGGGCGGTGATGGCCTCGGAATACAACTCGCGTCCGCTGGTGCCCGAGGTGCTGGTCAGCGGCGATCACTTCGCCGTCATCCGCGCCAGACCGACATTTGAGGAAATGTTGTCCCGCGATACCATCCCGGAATGGCTTTGACGCGACACCCGGTTCCGACGTCACCGCCGGGGGCTGTCCGCCCCCGGACCCCCGAGGGTATTTTCGCAACGAAGAAGGGCAAGATTGGCCGGGCCCTGCGTCTGACCCGGTGGGGGATGGTCTGGGAGCGCGGTGCGCGGGCCTTCTGGCCGCTGCTGGCGCTGCTGGCCGTTCTGTTCGCCGTCCTTGCCCTGGGCGGCGTGGAATCCTTGCCGACGATCGCCCTGCCGTGGTTGGGCGGGGCGGCGATGGCCGCGCTGATCGTTGCGGCGATCGTCGGGGGGCTGCGCTATCGCCGGGTGCGCGAGTCCGAGGCGCTGGAACGTCTGGACCGCACCCTGCCGGGCCGACCGCTGGCCGCGCTTGGCGATCATGCCGTTCTGGGCGGCGAGGGGGCCTTGTGGCGGGCGCATTTGGTGCAGATGCAGGCGCGGGCCGAGGCGGCGCGGGCCGTGCGCCCCGACGCCGATCTGGCCCGTCGCGATCCTTTCGCGCTGCGCCTGGCGGCGATGGTGGCGCTGGCCATGGCGCTGATCTTTGGCGGCGCCGGCCAGATGGGACAGGGGATCAGCGCCATCGCGGCGACGATGGGGCGGCCGCTGACCAATGCGCCGGGCGACCCGGCAGGACCGTCCTGGGAAGGCTGGGCCGAGCCGCCGCGCTATACCCGCCGTCCAACGATCTATCTGAACGCGCTTCGCGAGGGAGAGGTGCTGGAACTGCCCAAAGGCAGCGCCGTCACCTTCCGCCTCTATGGCGAGGGCGCCGCGGTGACGCAGGATATCGGGCCTGCCGTTTCGGATGATGGACAGGCGCCGGGTTTCCGGGCCGAACGATCGGGCGCGATCACGGTCGCCGGACGTCGCTTTGACGTGACCGTCCTGCCCGACCGCGCGCCGGTGATCCGGGCCGGGGCGGCGCCCACGCGACGCGCGGATGGCCGCCTGATCCAGGAATTCCAGGCCAGGGACGACAACGGCGTCGTCTCGGGTCAGGCGCGGATCGCACTGGACCTGGCCTCGGTCGATCGCCGCTTCGGTCTTGCCGTCGATCCCGAGCCGCGCGATCCGATCGAATTGCAGCTTCCGCTGCCGCGGTCGGGCGACCGGCGTGAGATCCGGGGGCAACTGGTCGAGGACCTGGCCCGGCACCCCTGGGCGAACCTGCCGGTCACGCTGACGCTGGAGGCGGTGGACGGGATCGAGCAGGCCGGCCTGTCCCAGCCGTTGCAAACCCTGCTGCCGGGCAAGCGGTTCTTCAACCCGCTGGCCGCCGCCCTGATCGAGATTCGGCGCGACCTTCTGTGGTCGCGTGAAAATGCGGGCCGCAGCGCCGAGATCCTGCGGGCGGTCACCTGGCAGCCGCAGGGCTTTGTCGATCAGACCCTGTATCAGGAATTGCAGCGCGCCATCGGCATGCTCGAATCAGGCGATCTGTCGGCGCAGGACCGCGACAAGCTGGCCGAGGCGTTGTGGAAGGCGGCGATGCTGCTGGAAGATGGCGGGCTGTCGGATGCGCTCGAACGGATGAAGCAGGCGCAGGAAAAGCTGTCCGAGGCGATTCGCAACGGTGCCAGCAAGGACGAGATTCAGCGGCTGATGGACGAATTGAAGGACGCGACCGACGCCTATACCCAGATGCTGGCCGAACAGGGCCAGCAGGACCAGTCGGACCGCTTTGCCCAGAACCAGCAGGGCCAGCAGATCACCGGCGATCAGATCCAGCAGATGATGGACGAAATCCAGCGCCTGATGAACGAGGGCCGGATGGCCGAGGCGCAGCAGCTTCTGGAACAGTTCAACCGGATGATGGAGAACCTTCAGGTCACCCAGGGGCAGGGCGGCAGCGGCAGCGGCCAGCAGGGTCAGGGCAACCGGTCGATGAATCGTCTCGCCGATACCCTGCGGCAACAGCAGCGCCTGTCGGACGAGGCGTTCCGCGACATGCAGGAACAATTCGGTCAGGGCCAGAGCGGCCAGCCGTCGCAGAATTCGCAGGATTTCGCCGACCGTCAGAGGGGCCTACGGGAGGAATTGGGCCAGCAGCGCGGGATGCTGCCGGGGCAGGGACTGGAGCAGGGGGCCGAAGCCCGGCGGCAACTGGACGAGGCCGGGCGCGCGATGGATGACGCCGAACAGGCGCTGCGTGATGGCGATACCGGCGGCGCCTTGCAGCGTCAGGCCGATGCGATCCAGTCGCTGCGCGAGGGGATGCGGGCGCTTGGCGACATGCTGAACCAGGACAGCGGGCAACAGGCCGGCGAGGGTCAGCAGCAGGGCGGGCAGCAGGCCGGCGCGCAGGATGGTCAGGGACAACAGCCGGGAGGCGGGATGCGCAGCGAAGGCCGGCCGATGCTGGATCCGCTTGGGCGACAGCGGTCGGGCAACGGCAACGTCGTCACCTCGGGCGACCCTCTGGCCGAGGGGCTGGATCCGGCAAAACGCGCCCGTGACCTTCTGGATGAAATCCGGCGCCGCAGCGGCGACCGTCAGCGGCCGCAGGACGAACGCGACTATCTGGGCCGCCTGCTGGACCGGTTCTGAGCCCGCGCGTGGTTTGGGCCAAGCGGATCAGGCGAACAGCGCGCTTGCCCGATCCTGCAGCCACAGCCGCGCCTGATCCAGGCCCTCGCGGAGATCCATCAGAAAGGCGCCGAAGGGACCGGCATCCGCCATCGGCGGTGCCAACAGGTAAAGCGCGACGACCGAGGCCGCGATCATCGCCGAAAGCCCGAACCCCATGCCATAGCCCGAACGACGCGGCTGTGTCGGGTTCGCCTGCACGGCCGGTTGTGGCCGTCCATCGGCCGTCGCGGCGCTGCTTTTCGTGACTTCCGGGGCAGCGGTGGCGGGGGCCGTCGCGATTGTCGGTATGTCCTGCGCGGATCGCGCCGCCGGGATTTGTGCGGCCGGGTCGGCTGTGGCGTTGCGTTGAACGGCCGTCACCGTCGTCGCGGGCCAATCCGGATCGCCGCGTTCGGCGGCGCCAGGTCCGGCGCCTGCCGGTTCCTGCGCGGCTGCCGGCCGGCTTTCTAAGCCGTCCTCGTGAAAGCGGGCGCGGCGTTCGTGTTCCACCTCCTCGCGCAGGATAGACAGCACGTTGTCGGGCACGCGGCGGCGCGGTGGCTGGACGCGGGCTTGCGGAACCGGTGCCTCGGATTCGGCCACGCTGAAACGGCTCAGATCCATCGGCTCGGCGGTCCGCGCCGGACGTTCGCCATGCCAGACCCTGCCGCAATCGCTGCATTCGACCTCGCGGCCTTCGGGGGGAATCGCCTTTTCGGGGATGCGGTATTCCGCATCGCAGCCCGGACAGATCAACCTTATTTCCGCCATGCCGACCCTCGCATTCGCCTTGTCGCTGTTCTATCAAGCGCGGGTCCGGCTTCCAAGCGGCCGGAGCAGGATCCCGGTAACGAATGGGGGTGGCGCTTGATCGAGATGCAGGATGTCGGCTTCGGCTATCGCGGAGGGCCTGCGCTGTTGTCGAACATGACGCTGAGCCTGCAGCCGGGCATGTTCCATTTCCTGACCGGCCCGTCCGGCGCGGGGAAGACGACCTTGCTGCGGATGCTCTATGCCGATCTTTTGCCGACTTCGGGACGGATCACGGCCTTTGGCGCCGATATCGGCAGCCTCGGGCGCGACGACATCGCCCATCTGCGCCGGCGCGTCGGCGTGGTGCATCAGGATGCACAATTTCTTGATCACCTGCCGGTGGCCGAAAACGTTGCCCTGCCGCTGAGCGTCGCCGGCCAGAATGTCGAGATCGAGGCCCTGCGCGATCTTCTGGGCTGGGTGCAGCTTGCCCAGCAGGCGCGGTCGCTGCCGCCGTCGCTGTCGGGGGGCGAACGGCAGCGGGCGGCGTTGGCGCGCGCGGTGATCCTGTCGCCCGACCTGATCCTGGCCGATGAGCCGACCGGCAATCTGGACTGGGACATGTCGATGCGGTTGATGCAATTGCTGATCGAGCTGAACAAATCCGGCAAGACGGTGCTGGTCGCCACGCATGATCTGAATCTGATCCGGGCGATCAAGGCCCAGGTCGCGGCGCGGGTGCTGCGGATCGCGGGCGGGACGTTGCAACTGGCGGGGAGCGATCTGTGAAACGCAAGGATTTTCGCAAGCCGAAGCTGGGCGCGCTGTGGCAGCAGCTTCTGCGCGGCGATGGCGGCAAGGGTGACCGGATCGTGCCGCCGACCGGCTTCACCGCGCAGTTGACGCTGTTCTCGGCCGCGGCGATGGCGTTTCTGGCGGTCTTCGCGCTGGCCCTGGCCCTGGCCACCGGGCGGCTTGCGGATCGCTGGTCCTCGGAACTGGCGGGCTCGGTCACGGTGCGGGTCAGCGCGCCGCTGGGTGAACAGCAGGCGCTGACGGAATCGGTGATGGGCATCCTGCGCACGACGCCGGGCGCCGGCGCGCCGGAACTGCTGGACGACGCCCAGGTCGCCGATCTTCTGACGCCCTGGTTCGGCCCCGACGTGCCGGTGGATGCGCTGCCGGTGCCTTCGCTGATCGAATTGCCGATCGCCAGCGGCGATTTCGACGCCGAGGGCCTGCGCCTGCGCCTGGAGGCCGAGGCGCCGGGCGCGATCCTGGACGATCACACGCAGTGGCGGCGGCCGCTGGTCTCGGCGGCCAACCGGCTGCGGGCCCTGGGGGTCGTGTCGCTGGCGCTGATTGCGGCGACCTCGGCGGCAATGATCGCGCTGGCCGCGAAGGCGGCGCTGGCCGCGAATCGGCAGGTGATCCGCGTCTTGCGCCTGATCGGCGCGCGCGACATCACCATCGCGACGGCCTTTGTGCGCCGCTTCACCCATCGCGCGGCCATCGGATCGGCGGCGGGCACGGTGATCGGGCTGATAGCGATCGCGGCCCTGCCCGAGATGGATGCGGCGGGCGGATTCCTGACCGGTCTGGGTTTTCGCGGCTGGAGCTGGCTGATGCCGCTGCTGATCCCGGTCGTCGCCGCCGCGGTGGGCTTTTTCGCGACCCGCTGGGCGGCGCTGAAGATGCTGGGCGCGGTCCGATGAGCGCGCGGCGCGACGATGCCACGCCCGGCCCTCTGGGCCCGTGGCAATATGTGCAGAACGCCCTGTTCTATCTGCATATCGCGCTGGCGACGGTCACCTACGGCCTGTTCGGCCTGCCGCTGGTGGCGTTTGGCGGCGCCAGGGGGGCAAACCGTGTCGCGACGGCCTGGATCGGCCATCTGCTGTGGGCCGCGCGTCTGCATCTGGGCGTGTCCTGCGAGGTGCGCGGCACGGCGCCCACCGGCGATTGCATCGTCGCGGCCAAGCATCAGTGCTTTCTCGACATTCTGGTGCTGGCCCATGCCCTGCCGCGCCGTGCCTTCATCATGAAGCGCGAGGTGATGCGGGTTCCCGTCATGGGCTGGTATGCGTGGAAGGTGGGTTGCATCCCGATCGACCGCAGCAAGGGACGCGATGCCCTGCGCGCGATCTCGGCCACCATCAACCAGCGGCTTGCGGGTGACGGACTGGGCCAGCTGATCATCTATCCCGAAGGCACGCGGACGCGCCCGGGCGAGCGGCGCAACTACAAGCATGGCGTCGCCACGATCCGGGCCGCGACGGATCTGCCGGTGGTCCCGGTCGCGGTGAATACCGGCCTGTTCTGGCCGCGAAAGGGCTGGGGTATCCGGCCGGGCCGCCCGGTGGTCGAATTCCTGCCGGTGATCGATACCGGGGTCCCGCCCGAAGGTTTCCTGCCCCGGCTGGAGGCCGAGATCGAAACCCATTCCGATCGTCTGATGGAACAGGCAGGCTTCACGCTGCCATCGGGCCGCGAGGCCGATCCCCTGCACGAGCCGCGCCCCCCCTTCGCGGACTGACGCGGCGGGGCGGCGCCAAGATATGGGGGACGACATGACGGCGGGTCTTGAGGCAAGGCGCAGCATCTTTCACGGCCTTTCGGCCTTTCCGATCACGCCCGCCGATACTGCGGGCCGGATCGAGGCCGCGGCATTGGGTGCCATCCTGGAGCGGCTGGCCTCGGCCGGGGTCGATTCGATCGGACTTCTGGGCAGCACCGGCAGCTACATGTATCTGGATCGGGATCAGCGACGCCGCGCGCTGCGGGTCGCGGTCGACCGGCTGGGCGGCAGCACGCCCCTGATCGTCGGCGTCGGCGCGATGCGTACCGACGAGGCACGGGCTCTGGCGCTGGACGCGGCTGACTGCGGGGCGGACGGCCTGCTGCTGGCACCGGTTTCCTACACACCGCTGACCGAGGACGAGGTGTTCGCGCATTTCCAGGCTGTGGCAGAGGCCAGCGATCTGCCGCTTTGCATCTACAACAATCCCGGCACGACGCATTTCACCTTTGGCCCGACCCTGCTGGCCCGGCTGGCCGGCCTGCCACGGGTCCGGGCGGTCAAGATGCCGCTGCCGCCCGGCGGCGATCATCGGGCCGAGATCGCGCGATTGCGGGCCGCCGCGCCGGAAGGTTTTTCCGTCGGCTACAGCGGCGATTGGGGATGCAGCGCCGCGCTGCTGTCGGGGGCCGATGCCTGGTTCAGCGTGGTGGCGGGAATTCTGCCCCGTCCGGCTCTGGATCTGGCTCGCGCGGCGCAAGCGGGCCGCCGCGACGAGGTGGCGCGGATCGAGGCCGGTTTCGCGCCGCTCTGGTCGCTGTTCCAGCGCCATGGCAGCCTGCGCGTGGTTCATGCCATCGCCAATCATCTCGGGCTCACCGATGCCCAGCCGCCGCGCCCGATCCTGCCGCTGGACGACCGGGCACGGGCAGACACGATCCGCGCCATCCGGCCCCTGATCGAGATCCGAGCGCGGCCCGGTCCGGGCAATCGTTGCCCCTAGGTGATCGGCAGCCCACGCGGGCGCGGGCCCCCGGTGGCCCAGTCCAGCAATTGCACGGTATGGACGACCGGAACGCCGGCCTCGCCGCCGATCTGCATCATGCAGCCGATATTGCCCGCGCTGATGACCTGCGGCGACAGCGCCTTCAGCGTCGCGACCTTGCGTTCCTTCAACTGCGCCGAGATGGCGGGCTGCATCAGGTTGTAGGTTCCGGCCGAACCGCAGCAGATATGCGAATCCTTCGGCTCCAGCACGGTAAAGCCGGCCGCCGCCAGCAGATCCTTGGGCGCGCTGCGAATCTGTTGGCCGTGTTGCAGCGAACAGGCCGCGTGATAGGCCACGCGCAGCGGCGCGGCGCGGGTGGCGTCACGCAGGCCAAGTTCGGTCATCACCTCGGTGATGTCCCTGGCCAGGCCGGCCACGCGGGCCGCATCCCCGGCCAGCGCGTCGTTGCGGAACATGTGACCGTAATCCTTCACCGTGGTTCCGCAGCCCGAGGTGTTGATGACCACGGCGTCCAGACCCTCGCCCTCGATCTCGGCTGTCAGCGCGGCGATATTGGCCGCGGCCGCGGCATGGCTTTCGCCGGTCCTGCCCATGTGATGGGTCAGCGCCCCGCAACAGCCGATGCCGCGCGGGATCACCACCTCGCAGCCATGCCGGCGCAGCAGCCGGATCGTGGCGTCGTTGATATCCGTGTTCAGCGCCCGCTGCGCGCAGCCGGTCAGCAGGGCGACGCGCCGGCGGCGCGGGCCATCCGCCGGGAAGACCTGCGGCTCGTCGTTGCGGCTGGGCGGGGGAATCTCGGACGGCGCCATGTCCAGCATCGCGCGCAGGCGCGCATCGGGAACCAGCCGCCGGAACGGGCGCGCGATCCTGGCGCCCAGCAGGGCCAGCCGGAAGCGCCCCGGATAGGGCAGGATCCGCGACAGGATCCAGCGCAGCGCCCGATCGGACCAGGGACGGCGATAGGTCTGTTCGATATAGGCGCGCGCATGATCGACCAGATGCATGTAATGCACGCCCGAGGGACAGGTGGTCATGCAGGACAGGCAGGACAGGCAGCGGTCGATGTGCAGAACGGTTCTGGCATCGGGCACCTTGCCGTTTTCCAGCATGTCCTTGATCAGGTAGATGCGGCCGCGCGGGCTGTCCAGTTCGTCGCCCAGCACCTTGTAGGTCGGGCATGTCGCGGTGCAGAAGCCGCAATGGACGCAGGATCGCAGGATCTGGTTGCTGCGCGCGGTGTCCGGGTCGGCAAGCTGGTCGGGGGTGAAGTTGGTCTGCATGTCAGCGGTCCATCAGGCCGGAATTGAAAATGCCCGCCGGGTCGAAGACCTGACGCAACCCCGCCGACAGCGCCGCCAGCTTGCCCGCAAGCGGCGGAAAGGCCGGCCCGTCCAGCCCGGCGCGCCGGATCAGCGTGGCGTGGCCCCGATGGCAGGCGGCGCGCACCGTCCCTGCGTCGCCCGGCCCAGCATACCAGATCAGCCCGCCGCCCCAATCCAGCGAGACCTGCCCGCCGGTCGCCGTCAAAGCGGTGCAGATCGCCGGCGCATTGCCGGGTTTCGCCAGGATCCGCCATAACGGCATCTTGCCCGCGAAATGCGCGACATCGCGCAGATCGCGCCACAGCCGGGCGGTTTCGCCGGCGTCCAGAACCTCGATCCGCCGGTCGCCGAACATCGCCGCCAGCCGGTCGCGGCGGTAGGCCACCTGCCTGTCCAGGCCCTCGATCCGCAGGAAGGCCGCGCCGTCGCGAAACGCCGCGCCAGAGACCTCGAACGGGGTCGCCAGCGCCTGCGAGGAAATGCGCACGGCATCGGTCACGTCCAGACCATGGAAGGCCAGCGTGGCCGAGGCCGGGGCCAGCGGCAGCGTCTTCAGCGCCACCTGGGTCAGGACGCCCAGCGTGCCGAAGGATCCGGCCAGCAGCTTTGACAGATCCAGCCCGGTGACGTTCTTCATCACCCGGCCGCCATTCTTCAACATGCGGCCCTGCCCATCGACGAAGCGCACGCCCAGAAGATGATCGCGACAGGCCCCCGCGCGCAGCCGCCGCGGCCCCGAGGCATTGGCGGCGACCACGCCGCCGATCGTCGGCGTGCCCTCGGTCCCAAGCACGCTACGCATGTCCGGCGGTTCGAAGGCCAGCGCCTGTCCTTCGGCGGCCAGCATCGACTGGATGTCGGGCAGCGGCGTGCCCGCGCGGGCGATCAGCGTCATCTCGCCCGGCTCGTAGGTCACGACGCCCGACAGCCCGGCCGTGTTCAGACGCGGGCGGTTCATGGTCATCTCGACCCGGGTGCCGCCGCCCGCGATGCGCAGGCGCCGCTGCCGGGCAAAGCAATCGGCGACGAGGCCGGTCAGATCGGACTCGCTGGCCGGGGCCAGATCGTCGCGGGTCAGCGTCTCGCTCATTCGGCGGCCCTGCTGCGGTGGCTGGCGCTGCTGTCCAGCGGGAATACCTTCGACGGGTTCAGAAGCCAGCCGGGATCGAACAGATCCTTCACCTCCATCTGGATCGCCAGATCGGCGGCATCGTATTGGCTGGTCATCAGGTCGCGCTTTTCGACGCCGACGCCATGTTCGCCGGTCAGGCAGCCGCCGACCTCGACACACAGGCGCAGGATGTCGGCGCCCATCGCCTCGGCCCGTTCCAACTGGCCGGGTTGGTTGGCGTCGAACAGGATCAGCGGATGCATGTTGCCGTCGCCCGCGTGGAAGACGTTGGCGACCTCCAGCCCGTGCTGACGCGACAATTCCCCGATCCGACGCAGGGTATGGGGCAACTGTCCCACCGGCACCGTGCCGTCAAGACAGATGTAGTCGCCCAGCCGCCCCATCGCGCCGAAGGCCGATTTGCGGCCCTTCCAGATCGCCAGCGCCTCGTCGGCATTGCGGCTTTCGCGGAATTCGACCGGGTTCAGCGCATCGGCGATCTGGCGGATGCGGGCCAGCTGGTCGGCGATCTCGTCGGGCGATCCCTCGACCTCGACGATCAGCACGGCGGCGCAATCGGGATAGCCGGCATGGGCGAAATCCTCGACCGCGCGCAGGCAGGGTTCGTCCATGTATTCGATGGCGACGGGCAACACGCCCGACCGGATGATGTTGGCGACGCATTGCCCGGCGATTTCGGCGTCGTCAAAGCCGATCAGGACCGGACGCGCGCCCTCGGGGCGGGGCAGGATCTTCAGGATCGCCTCGGTCACGATGCCCAACTGACCTTCCGAGCCGCAGAACAGGCCCAGAAGGTCCAGCCCGGCAGGCCCGGATTCGGGGCCGCCCAGTTCCACGATCTCGCCGGTCGAAAGGACCACCGTCGCGCCCATCAGGTTGTTGGTGGTGACCCCGTATTTCAGGCAATGCGCGCCGCCGGAATTCATCGCGATGTTGCCCGCGATGGTGCAGGCCAGTTGCGATGACGGGTCCGGCGCGTAGAAGAAGCCCTCGGGTTCAAGCTCGGCGCTGACCGACAGGTTGGTGACGCCGGATTGCACGCGGATGAAGCGGTTCTCGGTGTCGATGTCCAGAAAGGCATTCAGCCGCATCGTCCCGATCACGACGCAATCGGCCGTGGGCAGCGCCCCCCCGGCCAGCGAGGTGCCCGCCCCGCGTGGCACGACCGGCACCCCCAGGCGATGGCAGACGCGCATTGCCGCCGCCACCTCGTCGGTGGACCGCGGCAGAACCACCGCCAGCGGCGCGCAGCGATAGGCGGTCAGCGCGTCGCATTCATAGGCCCGCGTCTCTTCGAGGTCGGCGATCACGGCGTCGTCCGGCAGGGCGCCGCGCAGGGCCGCAACGATCTGGGACTTGCGGGCGATCACCGCCGGATCGGGCGGTGGCATCAGGATCGTGGACATGGGCCTTCCTCCCTTCGGTCAATCTTGGTAAATTAAATTGACCATCGCTGTCAATGTGCCGGTCTTCCGGTTGCAGCGCAGAGCGTTTCGTAAAAGGATGCCCCAGCCCGGCCCATCATGCGAGTCCCGATGTCCGATCCCAGCATCAAGCCCGAACGCGCCGCCGATTCTGTCGCGCGGCATCTGGAAACGCTGATCCTCGAAGGTTCGCTGCGCCCCGGAGAGGCGCTGCTGCCCGAACGCGATCTGGCCCTGGCGCTGGAGGTGTCGCGGCCGACCCTGCGCGAGGCCTTGAAGATGCTGGCGGATCGCGGGCTGCTGGAGCCTGTCAGGGGCCGCGGGATCCGCGTGGCGTCGCTGGGTCGCGAGGCGATCGCGGATCCGCTGATGGCCTTGCTGGAGGCGCGGCCCGACGTGGCCGACGACTACCTCGAATTTCGCGGCATCGTCGAAAGCCAGGCGGCGGCGATGGCGGCGGAACGGGCGAACCGGGTCGATCTGGACCTGATCCGCGCCTGTCTGGACCGGATCGACGCGGCCCATGCGGGTGGCGATCCCGACGACGAGGCAGCGGCCGATGCGGCCCTGCATCAGAACATCTGCGAGGCCAGCCACAACCTGGTCCTGTTGCAGATCATGCGGGCGCTGTCGGGCAATCTGCGCAGCGACGTGACAAAGAACCGCGCGCGCCTGTTCGCCCTGCCCGCGATCCGCGATTTGCTGCGCGACCAGCACCGGGCCATCGCGCAGGCGATTCTGGATCGCGACCCGGCACGCGCGCGAAACGCCGCGCAGACGCATCTGGATTACGTGCGCGAGGCCGTGCTTGGCATCGAGGCGGCCGAGGCCCGGCTTGACCTGTCGCTGCGACGCTCGCGCAGCGGCGGGCTGGGCCGGCGCCCCGGCGGCGCCTAATCCTCGGTTTCGGGGATCGGCATCATCCGGCGCCGCGACAGCCACAGCGACAGGGCCAGAAAGGCCGCCGTCAGCGCATAGATCGCCAGCGCGATCGGGCTTTGCAGCAGGATCAGGAAATCCCCGCCCGAGATGGACAGCGCCCGGCGCAGGTTGTTTTCCATGTCCATGCCCAGCAGCAGGCCCAGAACCACCGGCACCAGCGAGAAATCCAGCTTGCGCAACACGAAGCCCAGAATTCCGAAGCCGACCATCACCATCAGGTCGAACGCCGCATGGGTGATGGCATAGACGCCCAGATAGCTGATCGCGACGACCAGCGGCATCAGGCCCCAGGCGGGCAGGCCCAGCACGCGGGTGAACAGGCCGATCAGCGGCAGGTTCAGCACCAACAGCACGAAATTCGCCAGATACAGCGCCGCAACCAGACCCCAGACCAGATCCGGGCTGCGCTGGAACAGCAGCGGCCCCGGCTGGATGTTCAGCGAGATCAGCATGGCCAGCATCACCGCAGTCGTCCCCGATCCCGGCACGCCCAGCGTCAGCATCGGGATCAATGCTCCGCCGCTGGCCGCGTTGTTGCCGGCCTCGGGCGCGGCGACACCGCGCGGATCGCCCTTGCCGAAGGTGCCCTTGTCGCTGATCCGCTTTTCGAAACTGTAGGACATGACCGCGCCCAGCGAGGCGCCCGCGCCGGGCAGGATACCGGCGATGAAACCGATGATCGAGCCGCGAAAGGATGCGCCCAGCCCCTCCCTGATGCGGGAAAAGCGCGGAAAGACGCTGCCTTTCGGGACCAGCCCGCCGCCATGGGCCCGGGCTTCCAGGAAGAACAGGATCTCCGAGATGGCGAACAGGCCCACCAGCGCCACGATCGGATCGAACCCGTCATAAAGATTGAAGCTGCCGAACGTATAGCGGGCCACCCCGGTCGATGGGTCAAGGCCCACCGTCCCCAGCATCAGCCCCAGCAGCGCCGCCAGCAGCGTCTTGCGGGGATCGCTGCCGGTGATGCCGCCGATCGTGGCGAAGGCCATCACATACAGCGCGAAGTAATCCGCCGGGCCGAAATAGATGGCGGCCTTGGCCAGCAGCGGCGCGAACAGGGTCAGCCCGATCGTGGCCAGCGTCGCGCCGATGAACGAGGCCACGCCCGAAATCGCCAGCGCGTCGGCCGCCTGACCCTTCCTCGCCATCGGAAAGCCGTCCAGGGTGGTCATGATCGCGGGCTCGTCACCCGGAATGTTCAGCAGGATCGCGCTGATCCGCCCGCCATACATGCAACCGTAATAGACCGCCGACAGCAGGATCATCGACGAGGTGGCGTCCAGCCCGAAGGCGAAGGTCAGCGGAATCAGGATCGCCACGCCATTGACGGGCCCCAGCCCCGGCAGCGCGCCGATCAGCGTGCCGGCGAAACAGCCACCCACGATCAGCGCCAGATTGATCGGCAGCGCCGCGACGGCAAAGCCCGCCCAGAGCGAATTCAGAATGTCCATCCTAGCCGAACCACGTTCCAAGCAACGGCAGGGGCAGGCCCATCAGCCGGTCGAACAGAAGATAGAGGCCGGGCGCGGCGATACCGGCCGTCGCAAGGCCCGGCAGCACGGGCGCGCCCATCAGCAGGCCAAGACCCAGCACCGCCCCGAAGGTCGTGGGCACGAAGCCCGCGGGCTCCAGCAGCAGGGCATAGCCGATCAGGATCGCCATCGCCGCCGCCTGCCGCGCAAGGCCGGCCGAACCGGCCCATTCGGCGTTGTGAGCAGGCCAGATGATCAGCGTCAGGCCCAGCAGGATGGCCGGGATACCGATCACGCGCGGAAAGATGGCAGGCCCCAGCGGATCGCCGAAGCCTGCCGTGTATCCGGCCGACAGCCAGACATAGCCGGCCGCCAGCACGAAAAAAGCCAGTCCGGCCAGCCGGTCTGTCACTGAATGACCCCGATCCGGCGCGAGATATCGGCCATCTCCTTTTCCTGTTGGGCGACATAGTCGGCGAATTCCTGGCCGCCGCGCCAGATCGGCTCCAGTCCGCTGGACCTGGCGGTTTCCTGCCAGCCGTCGGATTCATAGAGCTTTTGCAGCTTGTCCACCCAGGCCTGGTAATCCTCGTCGCTGACATCGCCTCCGGTATAGAAGCCGCGCCAGTTGTAGCCGGTCACGTCGTAGCCTTGCGACTTGGCCGTGGGCAGGTCCGGAAAGGCCGAGACCGGCTGGTCCGACAGCACAGCCAGAACCCGGATATCGCCCGATTCGACAAAGCCCTTGATCTCACCCAGGTCGGCCGAGACGACCTGCACCTGACCGCCCATCATCTGCGTCACCGCCGGGCCGCCACCGTCGAACTGCACCCAGCGGATGCCGGTCAGATCCTCGATACCCGCGGCCTGCGCCAGCATCATCAGGCGGATATGATCCCAGCCGCCCGCCCCGGTCGAACCCGAGGTGACGACCGAGGCCGGATCGGCCTTCAGCGCCTCCAGCAGCTGGTCCAGCGACTCGTAGGGGCTGTCCTTGGCGACCGCGATGATGCCGACATCGGCGCCCAGCATCGCCAGCCAGCGCATCGTGCCGATATCCGAGGGGTATTTGCCCTGCGCGATCTGCGTCACGCCGACGGTCGAGGTGGCGACGATCAATTCGGGATCGTCGGCCCGCTTCGAGGCCACATTGGCCCATGCCACCGCGCCCACGCCGCCCGGCATGTTCGTCACCTGAACGTTGCCGTCGACCAGCTTTTCCTCGGACAGAAGGCGGCCGACCTCGCGGCAGGTAAAGTCCCAGCCGCCGCCGGGATCGGCCGGGGCGATGCATTCGGCGCCCAGGGCTGGCAGGGCGAACAGCATCGCCGCCCCGATCCCCGCGACCTTCAATCCGTTCAGTTTCCAGATCATCCTTGTCCTCCCTCGATGATGATGATGGTTCGTCTAGCCGCCGACGACTCCGCGACGACCGATAAAGCGTCGTGCGTTCCGGATCGTGTCAAGAACTTCCAGCCGCACATCGGCGGAATGGGCCAGGACCGCGCGGGCGGCACCGTCGCCGTCGCCCGCAGCGATCAGGTCCAGGATCCGGCTGTGGTCGCGATGCGTCGTGGCGCGGCCTTCGTCGGATGCAAAGCTGAGCCAGCGCGCCCGCAGCGTCCGCGTGGTCACGTCCTGCATCGCCGCCGTGATGCAGCGATTGCGCGACAGGGCGGCGCAGCGGACATGAAAGTCCAGAGCCATGTCCAGCCAGCGTTCCGGCGTGAACTCGTCATGGCTGAAATTGATGCTGTGGCGAATGGCGACGATCTCGTCCGGCTGCGCCAGGCGCGCGGCCAGCCTGACGGCCTGCGGCTCGACGATGTCACGAAAGGCGAAAACCTCGTCGATCTCGTCGATGTCGAAGGGGGCGATGGCATAGCTGCGCCCCTCGCGCACCACCAGCCCGTCGCGGACCAGATTGAAAAGCGCCTCGCGGATCGGGGTGCGCGAGACCGCGAACCTGGCCTCCAGCGCGCGTTCGCTGATCGCTTCGCCCGGTACCAGATCCAGCGACAGGATCGCAAAACGCAGCCGCGACAGCAGATCGCGGTCGCCGTTCGTCTCGCCGATGCTCGTCTGTGCCGTCATTGACGCCTCCCCATCCGTTGGTATACCGGTCTGGCATTCAATTGCAACGCTGTTGGCCAACAAAGGGGGTTCGGATGCAGAACAGGGTGGCGGGCTTTCCCGATCGTGCCGTGATCACCGAGGTCGGGCCGCGTGACGGGCTGCAATCCGAGCCGGTCTTCGTGCCGACAAAGCGCAAGATCGCGCTGGTCCAGGCGCTGCTGGATGCCGGGCTGCGGCGGTTCGAGGTGACATCCTTCGTCTCGCCCCGCGCGGTGCCGCAGATGCGCGATGCCGCCGAGGTGATGGCCGCGTTCCGCGACCGCCAGGACGCGCATCTGACGGCGCTTGTGCCCAATGCGCGCGGCGCGGCGGCGGCAATCGAGGCGGGCGTGGATGCAATGGTGCTGTTCGCCTCGGCCTCGGAAAGCCACAATCTGAAGAACGTGAACCGCAGCCGAGCCGAATCGCTGAAGGGTTTCGCCGAGATTGCCGCGCTGGCCCAGGGCACCGGCGTCGCGCTGCAAGGCGCCATTGCCACTGCCTTCGGTTGCCCGTTCGAGGGCGATGTGGACGTGGCCGCGGTGATCGATCAGGCCGCAGCCTATCGCGATCTGGGAATGGATTACATCACGCTGGGCGACACCACCGGCATGGCTACGCCCGCACTGGTGGTGCAGCGGATCGAGGCGCTGCGCCCGGTTCTGCCCGGCGTCGATCTGGCTCTGCATTTCCACAATACGCGCGGCGTCGGGCTGGCCTGCGCCTATGCCGGGCTTTCGCTGGGCGTGACGCACTACGAATCCAGCATCGGCGGGTTGGGGGGATGCCCCTTCGTGCCGCGCGCGACAGGCAACGTCGCGACCGAGGATCTGGTCTATCTGTTCCACGAAAGCGGCGTCGCGACGGGCACCGATCTGGACCGGCTGATCGCGGCTGCGCAGTTGGCCGAGACCGCTGTCGGCCGGGAATTGCCCGGCCAGGTGATGAAGGCCGGGCCACGCCTGCAGACCGCCCGGATGGACAGCGTCAGGACCGCCAATGGCTGAACCGGTGAAAGGTCCGCTGGAAGGATTGCGCGTCATCGACCTGACCCGCGTACTGTCGGGGCCCTTCTGCACCATGATTCTGGGCGATCTGGGCGCCGACGTGATCAAGATCGAGCCGCCCAAGGGCGATCCGGTCCGCGCACAGGGCACGATGACCGACGGCCATTCGGGCTATTTCGCGGGGTTCAACCGCAACAAGCGCTCGGTCGTGCTGGATCTCTATGGCGAGGAGGGCAAGATGGTCCTGCGCCGCCTGCTGGCCGGGGCCGATGTGCTGGTCGAGAATTTCCGCCCCGGCACCCTGGACAGGATGGGGCTGGATCCGGGGGCGCTGAAGGCGCTGAACCCCCGGCTGATCGTGGCCAGCGTCAACGGCTATGGCAGCAGCGGCCCCTATGTCGATCGGCCCGCCTTCGATTTCATCGCCCAGGCGATGAGCGGGTTCATGGGCGTGAACGGCGAACCGGGCGGGCCGCCGATGCGGGCGGCGGCGCCGATCAGCGATCTGGTCGCGGGCATCTATGCGGCGCTTGGCGTGCTGGCGGCGGTGATCGGACGCGAAAGGACCGGCCAGGGTCAGGCGGTCGAGGTGGCGATGGTGAACGGGCTCCTCAGCCTGATGGCCTATCTGTCATCGGAATATTTCGCCACCGACGCGGTGCCGCAGCGGACCGGCAACGATCATCCGCTGGTGTATCCCTACGGGCTGTTTCGCTGTGCCGACGGACAGGTCGCGGTGGCCAATTCGCATGACCAGATCCTGCAGCGGTTCCTGGACACGCTGGATCTGGGCTGGGTCATGGCCGATCCGCGCTATGACACCAACCGCAAGCGGATGGCGGCGCGCGAGGAATTGCGCGACCTGATCGACAGCCGGATGGAGGGTCGCAGCCGCGATCACTGGCTGGCCGTCCTGAACGCCGCCGGGGTGCCCTGCGGGATGGTGCAGGATCTGGCGCAGGTCTTTGCCGATCCGCAGATCGCCGCGCAGCAGATGGTGATCGAGGCGCCTTTGCAGGATGGCCCGGCGCTGAAGGTTCTGGGCTTTCCGATCAAGCTGGACGCGACGCCCTGCGCGGTGCATCGCCCGGTCCCGAAACTGGGCGGCGGAACGCGGCAGGTGCTGGTCGAGGCCGGATATTCCCAAGACGAGATCGCGGCGCTGATCGCCTCGGGTGCGGCTGCGGAATAGGGCGGGTCGCGGCGCGCAAAAGGCTGCGGCCGGGTTCTCGACCGGCCCTGTCACGCGACAGCGGCGGCCTGATCGCATCGACGGCGGATGATGGCTTCGGCCCTGCGTCAGGCCAGAGACGAGGCCCCCATGGACAGGAACTTCTGTCGCCGGTCCTTGATCAGATCGGCGGGCTTCCTGCCCGCCAGATCCTTCAGCATCGCGGCGATGTCCTTGCCCACGGCGGCGATGGCGGTCGCGGGCATGCGCTGTGCGCCGCCCACGGGCTCGGGAATGATGCGGTCGATCACGCCCAGCTTCTTCAGATCCTGCGCGGTCAGGCGCAGGGCCTCTGCCGCGTCGCGCATCTTGTCGGCATCCTTCCACAGGATCGAGGCGCAGCCCTCGGGCGAGATCACCGAATAGATGGAATGTTCCAGCATCGCCACCCGGTTCGCCGTGGCGAAGGCCACCGCCCCGCCCGAGCCGCCCTCGCCGACGATGACGCTGACCAGGGGCACGCCGATTTCAAGGCTTTTCTGGGTGCAGCGGGCGATGGCCTCGCTTTGCCCGCGTTCTTCGGCGCCCTTGCCGGGATAGGCGCCGGGCGTATCGACCAGCGTGATCACGGGCAGGCCGAAGCGGTGGGCCATGTCCATCAGCCGGATCGCCTTGCGATAGCCTTCGGGCCGGGCCATGCCGAAATTGTGGTGGATGCGGGATTTGGTGTCATTGCCCTTTTCGTGGCCGATCACCACGCAGGGCGCGTCGTTGAACCGCGCCAGCCCGCCCATCACCGCGTGGTCGTCACCGAAGGCCCGATCGCCCGCCAAAGGCGTGTATTCCGAAAACAGCGCCTCGACATAGTCGCGGCAATGCGGCCGGTCGGGATGGCGCGCGACCTGGGTCTTTCGCCACGGATCGAGGTTCTTGTAGAGATCCTTCAGCAGATCGCCGGCCTTCTTGTCCAGCGCCGCGGCCTCTTTCTCGACATCGACCGCATTGTCGGATTTGCGCGCCATGGCACGCAATTCCTCGGCCTTGCCTTCGATATCGGCCAGCGGCTTTTCGAAATCCAGATAGACCATGTCTAGGGCTGCCTTCGGGCTGTTCGCATTCGCGCCCCTATATGAGCGGGGACGGGGGGAAATGCAACGCGAGGCGGGCGCGGGCCTTCCGGACGGCGGCTGCCGGGATATCGGCCGGCGCCCCGCCTGCGGCACCTTGCGCAAGCCGCCGTCGGGCGCGGATCAGGACAGGCGCAGCCTTGCCATGAAGAACCCGTCCATCCCGCCCCGCTCTGGCCAGTAATCGGGCCGCAGCCGCAGCCCGCCGCCGGTTGTGACCCAGCCAGGGTCGGTTCCCGTCAGCGCGGATGTCTCGACCGTCAGGCCGGGATGCCGCGACAGGGCGGCCGCGATCTGGGCTTCGCCCTCGTCGGGCAGCAGCGAGCAGACCGCATAGACCAGTCGCCCGCCCGCTTGCAGCAGCGACAGCGCATGGTCGATGAGGTGCGCCTGCAGGCCGAGCAGGTCGGCGATGGAGGATCCGTCGCGGCGGAAGGGCAGGTCGGGATGGCGGCGGATCGTGCCCGTCGCGGAACAGGGCGCGTCCAGCAGGATCGCGTCGGGCGCGGTCTCGGGCCGCCAGTCCAGCGCATCGGCGCGGACCAGATCGGCCGCCAGCCCGCAGCGGGCAAGGTTCTGCGCCAACCGCTTCAACCGCGCCGCGCTGATATCGATTGCGGTGACCTGCGCACCGGCGGCGGCCAGTTGCAGTGTCTTGCCGCCCGGCGCGGCGCAGAGATCGGCGATCCGTTCGCCCGGCTGGGGATCCAGCAGGCGCACGGGCAGGGCGGCGGCGGCGTCCTGCACCCACCAGTCGCCCTCGGCGAATCCGGGCAGGGCCGAAACCTGCGCCGGGACGTGCAGCCGCACCGATCCCGTCGGCAGCGCCAGGCCGCCCTCGAACGTCGTGCCGGGTTTCAGAGTCAGGTCCAGCGGCGCACCGGTTTGATGTGCCGCCTCGATCGTCCGGGCCGCGTCCTCGCCCCATGCGGCCACGACCGGATCGCGCAGCCAGCCGGGCAGGCGCTGCGGCGGCAGATCGCCCCAGCCCTGATGCCGGGATACCTTGCGCAGCACGGCATTCACCATGCCCGAGGCCGCCTGTCCGCGCTGGCCCAGGCCGCGGCTCAGCGACACCGCCGCATCGACCACGCCATGGGCCGCGCCGCCCAGTTCCAGCATCTCGACCGTCGCCAGCCGCAGGACATCGGCGACCGGCGGTGCGGGCTTTCGCGTGACATGCAGCGCCAGAACGGCATCGGCGCGATCCCGATGACGCAGGACCTCGGCCGCCAGGCGCCCGGCGCGGGCCTGATCGGCAGGAGGCAGGGCGGCCAGCGCGCCAGCCTGATCCGCCAGCGACAGCCCGTCGCGCACGCCTTGCAGCAGCCGCAGCGCGCCCTTGCGCGCCCCATCCGTTCCCGGCTTTGCCAAACCGCTTTCCTTCGCCTAGATGTTTCTGACAGAGTGACGCGACCCATAATCCCATTCGGCAGAGGTTTCCATGAGCGATCGTCCAGACCTTCCCCCCGCCGCGCGGCGCGCGCTGGCCGAGGCGGCCCGCCGCCGCGAGGAGGCCGCGAAAAAGCCGCCCCTGCCCAAGGAACATGGCGGCCGGGACGGCGCGGAGCCGGTGCGGTTCGGCGATTACGAGAAGAACGGCATCGCCGTCGATTTTTGAATGGGGACTTCCGAATGAAGGACTGGCTGCGCGCCTCAGCGATGGAACAGGGCCGGGCGATCATGGCCGGCCTGCTGGATCCGATCGACCAGACCGAAGCCTATCTGGAGGCGGCGAAGGCCCATCCGGACGGCAGGCGCATCTATGCACGGCTGACCGAGGCGCGCGCCCGCTCCGAGGCCGTCGCCGCCCATGACCGCGCCAAGGACGAATTGCGCCACGGCCTGCTGGACGGGGTGGCGATCAGCTGGAAGGACAATATCGACAGCGGCGGCACCGTGACCGAGGCCGGATCGAAACTGCTGGAGGGCCGGGTGCCGCGCAAGGATGCGGTGGTGCTGTCGCGCGTCGCGCGCGAGGGCCTGGTCTGTCTGGGCAAGACACACATGACCGAACTGGCCTTTTCGGGTCTGGGGCTGAATCCGGTCACGGCGACTCCGCCCAATGCGCTGGATCCTGCGCTGGCGCCCGGCGGGTCGTCATCGGGTGCCGCGGTCTCGGTGGCCCTTGGGCTGGCGGCGGCGGCGGTCGGATCGGATACAGGCGGCTCGATTCGGGTGCCCGCGGCGTGGAACGGGCTGGTCGGGTTCAAGCCCACCCATGACGCGGTGCCGGAAAAGGGCGTGGTGCCGTTGTGCCGCAAGTTCGACGTGGTCGGCCCGATCGCGCGCAGCGTCGAGGATTGCGCCGGATTGCTGGCGCTGATGGCGGGCGACCGCGCCGCCGATCTGGAGGGCGCGACGGTCAGCGGGCTGCGCCTGATGGTGCTGGACGGGTTGCCCTTCGATCAGGCCGAGGAAGGCCCGGTCACCGCCTTCGAGGACGCGCTGCAGCGCCTGTCGAGGGCCGGGGCCACGATCACCCATGTCACGACCGATTGGCTGGATCGCGCCATGGCCCTGTCGCCGCAGCTTTTCGCGCCCGAAGCCTATGGCATCTGGCGGGCGCAGATCGAGGATGCGCCGGAACTGATGTGGAAGCCGATCCTGGAGCGGTTCCGCGGCGGTGCCGAGATCAGCGGTCCCGATTACGTCGCCGCCTGGGAACATCTGACCCGGATCCGGCGCAAGTGGATCAAGGAGGTCGCCTCGGTCCATGACGCGGTGATCCTGCCCACCGTTCCGATCCTGCCCCCCGATGCTGGCAGGCTGATGCAGGACGAGGCCGAATTCGTCCGCGCCAACATGCTGACCCTGCGCAACACCCGCATCGCCAATCTGCTGGGCTTGCCCTCGGTCACGCTGCCGACGGGTCAGCCGGCCTGCGGGCTGATGCTGATGGGCCATGCCGGGCGCGACCGGCATCTGCTGCGCGTCGCGGCGGGGGCCGAGGCCGCGCTGCGGGCCTGACCACGCGGACGGCCGCGTCGAGGGGTATTTGGGCAACGAAGAAGCGCGGTGCGGCTGCTGGCGGGCCGGCTTTCGCTGGACGCAAGCGATTGATGACGCTAATGTCGCGGGTAATGAACGGGGCACAGACCCCGAGAGCGAGGCAGACATGGCAATCCCCGAGCGGTTCTCGAACCTGCCGGAATACGCGTTTCCGCGTTTGCGGGCGCTGTTGTCGGGTATCGAACCCGGCCTGCCGCCCGGCACGGCGCCGATGGTGATGACCATCGGCGAGCCGCGCCATGCCATGCCCGATTTCGTCGCCGATGCGATCTCGACCAGCATCGGCGGTTTCGCAAAATATCCGGTCAACGAGGGCACGTCCGGCCTGCTGGAGGCGATCTCGGGCTGGATCGGGGCGCGGTATGGCGTCGCGGTGCCGCCGCAGCAGATCATGGCGCTGAACGGCACCCGAGAGGGGCTGTTCAACGCGGTCCTTGCCCTGTGCCCCGAGTTGAGCAACGGACAGCGCCCGGCGGTGCTGACGCCCAATCCCTTCTATCAGGTCTATGCGGCCGCGGCGGCGGCCGTCCAGGCCGATTCGATCTTTGTGCCTGCCATCGCCGAGACCGGCGATCTGCCCGATTATGCCGCGCTGCCGGCCGATCTGCTGGACCGGACTGCCATCGCCTTCATCTGTTCGCCAGCCAATCCACAGGGCGCGATCGCCGATCGCGCCTATCTGGAACGGCTGATCGGGCTGGCGGATCAGCACGATTTCCTCGTCTTTTCCGACGAATGCTATTCCGAGATCTACCGTGACACGCCGCCGCCCGGCGCGCTGGAAGTGGCCGATGCAATGGGGTTGACGGACCGGGTGGTGGTGTTCAACTCGTTGTCCAAGCGTTCGAACCTGCCGGGCCTGCGGTCGGGCTTCGTCGCCGCCGGCGAGACGCAGAGCCGGCTTTTGCGGCAGCTCCGCTCGTTTGCCGGCGCGCCGCTGCCGCTGCCGCTGCAAGAGGTGGCCGAGGCGGCCTGGCGCGACGAGGCGCATGTCGAGGCCAGCCGGGCGCTGTATCGACAGAAATACGACATCGCCGACCGGATCCTGGGCAGTGTTCCGGGCTATCGGCCGATCCAGGGCGGTTTTTTCCTGTGGCTGCCGGTCGAGGATGGCGAGGCCGCGGCCCGAAAGCTGTGGTCGCGGGTGGGAATCCAGATTCTGCCGGGGGCGTATCTGTCGCGCGAGGTGGATGGGTTCAATCCGGGCAAGGGTTTTGTGCGGGTGGCGCTGGTCGCGGATGCAGAGGCGACGGACGCCGCGCTGACGCGGTTGCGCGACGTGCTGTACGATGACGGATGAGGCCGGGGAAGGGTAGAGGGATGGCAAGCTGGCAGGCAAAACAACGCGATCCGCTGTTCGACCGGAACACGCAGGCGGCGCTGGAACGGCGTGGCAAGGAACTGGCCGGGGCCGGGCTTGTCGTGCTGGGCGTCATCATCGCGATGATGCTGGGCAGCTGGTCGGCGGATGATCCCAGCTTTCTTTCCGCGACTGACGAGCCGGCGGAAAACCTGCTGGGCAGTATCGGTGCCTATATCGCCTCGCCGCTGATGATGATCGCGGGCTACGGGTCGTGGATGCTGGTCGTGGCGGCCTTTGTCTGGGGGCTGCGGCTGATGCTGCACCGGGGCGAAGACCGGCTGATGCGCGGCATCTTCACGCCGATCGCCGTGGCGCTGGTCTCGGTCTATTTCAGCACCGTCGTGCCGCACGGAGCCTGGCAGCAGACCTACGGCCTTGGCGGGCATTTCGGCGACATGGTGATGGGCGCGCTGCTGAATCTGATGCCGGTCAAGGCTCAGATCGGCATCCGGCTGGCCGCGCTGGTGTTGGCGCTGGCCGCGATCATCGCCATCGCCTTCGTGCTGGGATTCGAACGATCCGAACTGCGCGCGCTGTGGCGGCGGTTTCTGATCGGGCTGATCACCGCCTATGACACGGCCATGCGGTTGGCCGGGCGCGGCGCGCGCGCCTCGGCCGGGATCGCGCGGCGGGCCCGTGACAAGCAGGCCACGGCACCCCGGACGCCTGCGAAAACCGCGCGTGCACCGATCCTGACCCGCCGTCAGCCGGGCAGCGAGGCCGGCCATCGTGATCTCGACGCGGAACTGCCCGAACCCGAACTGATCGAACGCGACGCCGATTACGACGGCGATGCGCCCTCGGCCGACGAGGTCAGCGGCCGCATCAGCGACGCGATACGCAGCCGCTCGGCCAAATCCTCGGTGCTGGCCGCCGTTGCCCGCAGGCTGGTGCGCGAGGGTGCCGTCCCCGATGCAGCGGGCGATCCGCCCGCCCCCGCCGATGCGGCCGATCCCGCGCCCTTTGGCGAAAGCCACGCGCGCAAGCTTACGCCCCCGCGCAAGCCGGTGCCCGCCTCGCGGCAGGCCCGCGCCGAGGCCGAGCCGCAATTGTCCTTTGACGACAATCCCGACGCCTACGAGCGCCCGCCGCTCTCTCTGCTGACCGCGCCTTCGACAATCGAGCGGTTGCAGCTTTCCGACGAGGCGATGATGGAAAACGCCCGGATGCTGGAGGCGGTGCTGGACGATTACGGCGTCAAGGGCCAGATCACCGAGGTGCGGCCCGGTCCGGTCGTCACGCTGTATGAACTGGAGCCTGCGCCGGGGCTGAAGGCATCCCGCGTGATCGGCCTGGCCGACGACATCGCCCGATCCATGTCGGCGCTGTCGGCGCGGGTCTCGACCATGCCGGGACGCACCGTGATCGGGATCGAACTGCCCAATGCGCGACGCGAGAAGGTGATCCTGCGCGAGATTCTGGCCAGCCGCGCCTTTGGCGACGGCACGCAGCCGCTGCCCCTGGCGCTTGGCAAGGATATCGGCGGCGATCCGATCGTGGCGAACCTTGCCAAGATGCCGCATCTGCTGATCGCGGGGACCACCGGTTCGGGCAAGTCGGTGGCGATCAACACGATGATCCTGTCGCTGCTCTACAAGCTGACGCCGGATGAATGTCGGCTCATCATGATCGACCCGAAGATGCTGGAATTGTCGGTCTATGACGGTATCCCGCATCTGCTGTCGCCCGTCGTCACCGATCCCAAGAAGGCCGTCGTGGCGCTGAAATGGGTCGTGGGCGAGATGGAGGAACGCTATCGCAAGATGTCCAAGATGGGGGTGCGCAACATCGAGGGCTACAACGGCCGCGTCCGCGAGGCGCTGTCGAAGAACGAGATGTTCAAGCGCACGGTCCAGACCGGTTTCGATGACGATACCGGCGAGCCGGTCTTCGAGACCGAGGAGTTCCAGCCCGAGACCTTTCCCTATATCGTCGTGATCGTGGACGAAATGGCCGACCTGATGATGGTCGCCGGCAAGGAAATCGAGGCCTGCATCCAGCGTCTGGCGCAGATGGCGCGGGCATCGGGCATCCATCTGATCATGGCCACGCAGCGCCCCTCCGTCGATGTCATCACCGGCACGATCAAGGCCAACTTCCCGACCCGTATCAGCTTTCAGGTCACCTCCAAGATCGACAGCCGCACCATCCTGGGCGAGCAGGGCGCCGAGCAATTGCTGGGCCAGGGCGACATGCTGTATATGGGCACCGGCAGTCGCGTGAACCGCATCCACGGGCCGTTCGTTTCCGACGAAGAGGTCGAAGAGGTCGTGAACCATCTGAAATCCTTCGGCCCGCCCAGCTACAAATCCGGCGTCGTCGAGGGCCCGGATGACGAGAAGGCCGACGATATCGACGCGGTGCTGGGCCTTGGCAGCGGCGATAACGGCGATGACGCCCTTTACGACCAGGCGGTGATGATCGTGGCCAGGGACCGCAAATGTTCCACCTCCTACATCCAGCGCAAGCTGGCCATCGGCTATAACAAGGCCGCGCGGCTGGTCGAGCAGATGGAGGATCAGGGCGTCGTCAGCAGCGCCAATCATGTCGGCAAGCGCGAGGTCCTGGTGCCCGAGATGTGAGCCTTTCGCCAGGTGCGGCTTGATCAGGACGGTACGGCCGGACCCAAGGACCTCCTCGCCTGATGGGTCGGTGTGTCACTGGCGTCATCTTGCGCAACCTTGCCGATGACCGCTGCCTGGCGCCGCTTGCCGCTGGCGCGTCGCTTTCGAACCTGCGAAAATACCTGCCATGACGGTCTGGAACATTCATCTTCTGAACGCGCGCAATGATCTGACGCGCATCATGCCTCAGCTTCGTGCCACGCTGCGGGACGCGGTGGCCCGGACGCAGGGCCACGCCGATCTGCCGCGTTTCGATCTGATCGTGCGCGCGGGCGGCGATGTCATTCCGGAATGGGGAATCGGGGGCCATGCCCCGGCGCCGGGGCTGATCCAGATCAGCCTGAACCCCGACCGATTCGATTCCGGCCTGATGCTGCGCACGTTGGTTCACGAATTCCACCATCTGATCCGCTGGGACGGGCCGGGCTATGGCAAATCGCTGGGCGAGGCGCTGGTCAGCGAAGGGTTGGCGGGGCATTTCGTGCGGCAGGTTCTGGACGGAAAACCCGATCCCTGGGATGCGGTGACGCCGGCCTCGGGGGCGGCGCGGGCGGCGATGAACGAATGGGCGCGGCTGGGCTATGACCATGCACGCTGGTTCTTCGGAAAGGGCGACCTGCGCAAATGGACCGGCTACGGGCTGGGCCACCGGCTGGTGGCCGAGCATCTGGCGCAGGCGGACGGGACCGAGACTGCGGCGACGCTGGCATGGAGCAAGGCCGACATCTTCCGCGCCGCGATGCGGCGGCTGGTCGGCAGCGACGGCGTGCCTGACGAACGGGAAGATGCGCAAGGCCCGAGGGCCGCGCCGGCCGATCCCGCGCCCGAACCGGAAGACATCGGCCCGAAGCCGGCATGATCAGCGCCGGCGCGTCGCGCGATGGCCGGTGAAGGCGCCCATCATCAGACCGGTGACGGCGCCGCCCAGATGCGCCTCCCAGGCGATCGAGGGGATCAGCACGGTCAGCGCCACGTTCAGCACCACGATCAGCGCCACGCCGCGCCACAACTGGCCCAGCGGGCGATTCAGGCGCCAGCCCGCCACGGCGGCATGGCCGATCAGCGCCCCGGCCAGGCCGAAGATCGCGCCCGAGGCGCCGATCATCGGGCCCGCATCGGGGGCCATCAGTGCAAAGGCCAGGGCCGCGGCGATCTGGCTGACGACATAGACCACAAACATGCGCCGCGCGCCGATCAGAACGTTCAATTCGCGCGCGATGGCCATCAGCGACAGCATGTTCATGGCCAGGTGGGCCAGCCCGGAATGCAGCAGGCCATAGCTGGCGAACATCACCAGCGGCTGAAACGGATAGATGCCGTGACCGGCCCAGAAGACCGGCGACCAGAAGCCGCCCAGGAAATCCGCGGCGCGGCGCAGGCCTCCCAGCCCGACCAGGGGGGCCAGCCAGAAGGCGGCCTCGATCACCGTGCACAGCACCATAACCCCGATCACCCAACGGGGCAGGGGCGGACGCGCGCGACGGGCGCGGACCGTGTTGGGGACGGCGCGGGGCGATTGCATCTCAGTCATCCGCCTTGATCTGGCGCGCCTCGTCGATCAGCATGATGGGGATCCCGGAACGGATCGGAAAGGCCAGCCCGACGGTCTGCGACACCAGTTCCTGCCGGGTCGCGTCATAGCTGAGCCGACCGTGGCTGACCGGGCAGACCAGCGCCTCCAGCATGTGCCGGTCGAAGCCGGGGTGGTCGAGATCGCTCATTGCAGCCGTTCCTCGGTGTCGCCGCCGCCATGCAGCGCGAATTCGATCAGTCCCTGCAACAATTCGCGCCGATCCGCCAGGGTCGGCGATTCCAGCAGCGCCTGCTTGTCCGAATTCGAGAAGGGCAGCATCATCGACAGCGAATTGACCAGCATCTCGTCCTCGGCCTCCTGTGCGGCGCCCCAATCGGTTGACAGCTCGTGCTGCGACAGAAAGCGTTGCAGCAGCGGAAACAGGCGTTCGCGATCCAGACCCGGATCCCGCTCGGGGCCTTTCAGGTCGCGATCGAAGCCGGTCCAGTCGATATGGGCCTGAAGATAGGGCGCGAAACCTTCCTCGATATCGGCGAGCCGGAACCGCGACACCGCCTTGAGCGAGATCATCAGCCGTCCATCATCGGATTCGGAAAAGGCGATGACCCGGCCGGCGCAGCCGATCGTGGCCAGCCCGTCGCCTTCGGGCTGGACCATGCCGATCAGGCGGTGATCGGTCTTCAGCACGTCCTCCATCATCTGAAGATAGCGCGGCTCGAAGATGTGCAGCGGCAGTTTGGCACGCGGCATCAGCACCGCGCCGGGCAGCGGGAACAGCGGAATGCGGGGCGGCAGATCGAAGCGGAATCCCATCAGTTCGCAGATCAGGCGAAGATCATCGAGGACAGGCGCCGGCGGCCACGCCGGCCCAGCGGGTCGGTGGGCTTGAGGCTGTCGAAGATGGTCAGCAACTGCGCCTTGGCCGCGCCATCGTTCCAGTCGCGGTCACGGCGGAAACTCTCCAGCAGCACGTCGATGGCCTCTTCGACCTGACCGGCCGCGTGCAGTGCGGTGGCGTATTCCAGCCGCGCCTGCTGATCGGCGGGATCGGCCTCGACCCGGGCCTGCAATTCGCCCAGCGGCCCGGCACTTTCGGCCTGCTGGGCCAGTTGCAACTGGGCGCGCGCGGCCTCGACCGGGGCGGATTTCGCGGCGGCGTCGGGCACCTGTTGCAGGGTCGATGCGGCGGCGGCGGCATCGCCCGAGGCCAGATGCGCACGGATCAGGCCGCCCCAGGCATCGGCGTTCTCGGGCTCTTCGCCGATGATGGCGGTAAAGGTCTCGGCGGCATCGCCGGCCTCGCCATCCTCCAGCATCTGTTCGGCCGCGGCCAGGGCGTCGGCAAGGCCGTCATCCTGACCCCCGCCCATCGCCGCCAGCTTGTCCACGAATTGCTTCACCTGGCTTTGCGGCACCGCGCCCTGGAAGGCATCGACGGGCTGGCCCTGAAAGAAGGCAAAGACCGTCGGGATCGACTGCACGCGAAGCTGCCCGGCGATCATCTGGTTCTCGTCGACATTGACCTTGGCCATGCGGACGCGTCCCTTGTGGCGCGTGACCTCGGCCTCCAGTTGCGGGCCCAGCGTCTTGCAGGGGCCGCACCACGGCGCCCAGAAATCCACGATCACCGGCACCTGCATCGACGCCTCGACCACCTCGGCCATGAAATCGGCCTCGGTCACGTCCTTGATGAAATCGTCGGTCTTGGGCGCGGTCGCTGCGCCATCGAAAAGCATTGTCATGTCGGCCCCGGATGGTTCGGATCGAATTTCGTTGCCCGCAATATGGGGCCAGATCGTGCCAAGCGAAAGGGTCTGCCGCGCTTACAGATCGAAGCTGGCAAAGACCGGCACGTGATCGCTGGGCTTGTCCCAGCCGCGAACGTCGCGCAGGACACGGCTGCCATGACCGGCATTGGCGATGTCGGGGCTGGCCCAGACGTGATCCAGCCGCCGCCCCTTGTCGGCCGCGTTCCAGTCGGGGGCGCGATAGCTCCACCACGAATAGAGCCGGCCGTCGGGAATGTCCTTGCGGGTGATGTCCACCCATTGGCCCGCATCCTGCGCGGCCAGCAGGTGATCCACCTCGATCGGCGTGTGGCTGACGACCTTCAGAAGCTGCTTGTGCGACCAGACGTCATCCTCGCGCGGGGCGATGTTCAGATCACCCACCAGGATCGACCTGCGCGGGTTGTCGGCGTGAAAGACGTCGCGCATTTCGGTCAGGAAATCCAGCTTCTGCCCGAATTTCACGTTTGCCTCGCGGTCGGGGATGTCGCCGCCGGCGGGCACATACAGGTTGTGGATCACCACACCGTTTTCCAGCCGGGCCGCTACGTGGCGCGCATGGCCAAGCTGCGCATAATCGCGGTCGCCCGCATCCTCGATCGGCAGGCGCGACAGGATCGCAACGCCGTTATAGCCCTTTTGCCCACGCGCGACGATGTGGCCATAGCCAAGCGCCCGGAACTGGTCCAGCGGGATCTTCTCGACCGGCGACTTGCATTCCTGAAGGCACAGGATGTCAGGTGCCTCGTCACGCAGCAATCTCGCGACCAGGCCCTCGCGCAGGCGGACCGAATTGATGTTCCAGGTGGCAAGCGTGAACATGGGATCTCCTTCTTCGGGCGGACCCTAGCGGCGGCGGTTGCCTGTGTCGAGTTGGCGCCGGTGATGCCGCGCTGCCGCAATCACCGCTTGGTGATCGGCTTCCCTAGCGTTAAGAGGCTGAAAAGAATGAACGCGGACAAGAGGGATCGACATGCAGATCACGGTGGACGAGGCGCTGTCGCGCGGTGGCACGGGCCGGTTTCAGGCCCGCCTTCTGGCGATCTTCGGGTTGGTCTGGGCGGCCGATGCGATGCAGGTCATCGCCGTGGGCTTTGCCGCGCCATCGGTCGCGGCCAGTTTCGGGATCGAACGTGTGACCGCTTTCCAGATCGGCACGGTGTTCTTTCTGGGCATGTTCTTCGGCGCCTGGATCTTCGGCCGCCTCGCCGACCGGATCGGGCGGCGGAACCTGCTGATGGCGACCGTGGCGATGGATGCGGTCTTTGGCCTGGCCTCGGTCTTCGCGCAGGATTTCACGTGGCTCCTGGTGCTGCGCTTCCTGACCGGCGCCGCGGTTGGCGGCACCCTGCCGGTCGATTACGCGATGATGGCCGAATTCCTGCCACCCCGGAACCGGGGCCGCTGGCTGGTCTGGCTGGAAGGGTTCTGGGCCATCGGCACCATTGTCATCGCGCTGACGGCATGGATCGCCGCGACCTATGGCGCGGCGGCGCCCTGGCGCTGGATCTTCGCCATCGCCGCGATCCCGGCGCTGATCGGCGTCTTCCTGCGCCTCTGGGTGCCCGAATCGCCGATGTATCTGGTGCGCCAGGGCCGTGCTGCCGAAGCGAAGGCAGTGGTGGACCGGGTGCTGGCCGCCAACGGGATGCAGACCCTGCCGGCGGGTGCCGAACTGATCCCCGCACCGGTTCCGGCCGGCGCCGAGCGGTCGATCTTTTCCGCGATCCTGCGGATGCGGACCATCGGTGTCATGATCGTCTGGTTCCTGGTTTCCGTCAGCTATTACGGCGTCTTCGTCTGGGTGCCGGGTCAGCTTGCGACGGAAGGCTTCGGCTTCGTGCGCGGCTACGGCTTTCTGGTGATCCTGGCGCTGGCGCAGATCCCCGGCTATGCGCTGGCCGCCTGGGGGGTCGAGGCGCTTGGCCGGCGTGCCACGCTGATGGGGTTCCTGATCCTCAGCGCGGCGGGCTGCTTCCTGTTCACCCTGGCATCCGGCACGGCGATGATCGCGGGCGCGCTGATCCTGATGAGCTTTGCGCTGCTGGGCACCTGGGGCGCGCTCTACGCCTTCACGCCCGAGCTGTATCCAACCCACCTGCGCGGCACCGGCATGGGCACAGCCAGCGCCATGGCGCGGCTGGGCGGCATCCTTGCACCCAGCCTGCTGGCGGTTGTCTTTGCCAGGGGCTTCGGCTTTGCCATCGGGGTCTTCGCGGTGCTGCTGCTGGTCGCTGCGGCTGCCCTGCTGCTGGTTCGCGCCGAGACCCGCGACACCGCCATCGGCTGAGCCGCGAAACCTTCCGCCGCCCCGGCCCGTTCTGATGCCAGATCACAGGAGGACAGAATGGGCCAACTTGTCGAAGGCGTCTGGAAGGACGAATGGTATGATACGGATGCGCATGGCGGCGAATTCGTCCGCGATACGGCAAAGTTCCGCAACTGGGTGACGGCGGACGGCACGCCCGGGCCATCCGGCGAGGGCGGCTTCAGGGCCGAAAGCGGGCGCTTTCATCTGTATGTGTCCTATGCCTGTCCCTGGGCGCACCGGACGCTGATCTTCCGCGCGCTGAAGGACCTGGGCGATCATGTCGAGGTCTCGGTCGTCCATCCCGACATGCTGGCCGAGGGGTGGGAATTTCGCGAGGATTTCCCCGGCGCGACCGGCGACAGGCTGTTTGACGAACCCTTCCTGCGCGACATCTATCTGCGCGCCAATCCGCAGGCGTCGGGTCGTGTCACCGTGCCGGTCCTGTGGGACCGCGAACGCGACACGATCGTGTCCAACGAAAGCGCCGACATCATCCGCATGTTCAATTCGGCCTTCGATTCCGTTACCGGGAACGAGGATGATTACTGGCCCGAACATCTGCGGCCGCGCATCGACGAGGTGAACGGCCGCATCTACGACACCGTCAACAATGGCGTCTACAAGGCCGGTTTCGCGACAACGCAACAGGCCTATGACAAGGCCGTCGCGCCCTTGTTCGACAGTCTCGACTGGATCGAGGGGCTTCTGGCGCGGCACCGCTATCTGACCGGAGAAATGATCACCGAGGCCGACTGGCGCCTGTTCACCACCATCGCCCGCTTCGATCCGGTCTATCACACGCATTTCAAATGCAACCGCCACCGCATCGTGGATTATCCGAACCTGTGGGGCTGGGCGCGCGAGCTTTACCAATGGCCCGGCATCGCGGCGACGGTGCGGCCGGATCATTTCGTCCGGCATTATTACTACAGCCAGGACATGGTGAACCCGCACCGCATCATCCCCATCGGCCCCGATGAGGACTGGACCCGGCCGCACGAGCGGGGCTGATCGGAATCCTCGCCCTTCCGGCTGCCGCGGACCCACGGAGTCACGACAGCGACGGAGGCCGCGTCAGAGAAAACCCCGGCGCGGGAGACGCCGGGGTTATCAGAGAGGGAGGGTGTGGCCGCATCCGCCGACCACTGGGCTTCGATGTATGAACGCCCGCTGCAGGCTTCGGTTCCAGAAATGAACGATGCGGACGCAATTTGACCGATCTCTCTGGCGGGGCGACAGACAGCGGCAAAGATCTCGGGCAGGGAACGGTCATCGGCTTGGGCCGCCAGGGCAAAGCGCGCTACCGGGCGAACGACAATTGCGGTGCGCAATCCTCGACAAATCTGTGTGCGGCAAGATAGTCACTGCAAGCGTCGAACGCGGTCGCAGCGATGCGACGCAGAATCTCCGGCTGGGCCAGTGCCTGCCGGACGACATCTCCGAAATCTGAAAAGTCCCACCGCACCGGCAAATAGGTTTCATTGGGCCGGTAGAGGTCGGGAAGGCTGTCCAGATGAGACATGTCCGGCTTGACCAGAACCGCACCCGTCATGAAGGCTTCGATGTCGCGCCAACACAATTCGCCATAGCCAAACGGGCTCCAACACAGTTTCGATTGACGCAATTCCTTCAGAAAGCGCGGCTGGCTGATTCTTTCCTGTGGTGTGGTCTTGATTCCGGGCATGTCCCGCGCCACCGCGGCCGCATGGCTACGCATCGCTTGATACCAGGGTGTTCCCCCGGTGGCGATCCGGGAATGCAGGTCGATGGGCCGGGCGCCTGTATCGGGGCGGTCCATCAGGAAATGCGGCATCAGATGTGGTGCCACCAGAAAGTTGGGCGAAAGGCCCAGGCGGGTCAGCAGGCCGTCCGGAACACGGCGGTCCACAACCTGTCCCGGAATGCCGTGAAGCTCCATGTAATATTCGGTCAGATTCGTGTCGCCAAGCCGCGGCTTCTGAAACATCTTGCGATCACGAAACAACGCCTTGCGCAGATAGAGATCGACCACCGGATCAAGGTCACGGCCGGCGCGCAGGTCGACATGCGCGGCGCTGTCCAGAAAAACCACCCGATCCGGATCGTGGCGGGCGCGGTATCGGGCAATCGCCTCGGCCAGGCGGCTCATGTCCTCGGTGAACCAGGGCTGAACCAGGATGACGTCCGCCGCAGGGGCCTTGTCGGAATGGATATCCGCGAGCGGCCGGGCGCGAATGTCGGCACCATAACGGTCGGCAAGTTCTGCTGCGTAGTGGAAATAGGGATAGATGCTGGCCCAGCATATCCGGTTGGGATGATGGAAGATCAGAACCCGAACCCTGGCCTGGGGTGAAAACCGTCTCGACAGCAAGAGCCGTGTGATCGGCGCGCATCCCTTTGCCAAACGTCTTGCGGCAGCGTGGGCGCGCACGCCATGACTGATAAAACGAACCATATTGAACCCATGACCTATGCAATGCCAAGCACATTGGCTCGGGCGACGTAAACTGTCAGAAGCAAAATGAAAATGGTCATGAAAGAAGGACCGGCGCGCGCGGCGCCGAATCCTGATTTCAAGCCGGCCGATCCTTACGCGACCAACCGATATCCTCCCGATTCCGTCACCAGAAGCCGGGCATTCGACGGGTCCGGCTCGATCTTCTGGCGCAGGCGGTAGATATGCGTCTCCAGCGTGTGGGTGGTGACGCCCGCGTTGTAGCCCCAGACCTCGTGCAGCAGCACGTCGCGGGGCACGACGCCGTCCTGCGCGCGATACAGGAACTTCAGGATGTTGGTTTCCTTCTCGGTCAGGCGGATCTTCTTGTCGCGCTGATCGACCAGCATCTTCATCGCCGGCTTGAAGGTATAGGGTCCAAGCTGAAAGATCGCGTCCTCGGACTGCTCATGCGTGCGCAGCTGCGCCCGCAGCCGGGCCAGCAGGACGGGGAACTTGAACGGTTTTGTGACATAATCGTTCGCCCCCGCATCCAGTCCCAGGATCGTGTCGGCATCGGTGTCGTGGCCGGTCAGCATGACGATCGGACATTTCACGTTCAGCTTGCGCAGCTTCTTGCACAATTCGCGCCCGTCGGTGTCGGGCAGGCCCACGTCCAGCACGACCAGGTCGTAGATCGCGCCCTTGCTTGCCTCGACCGCCTCGGCGCCACTGCCTGCCTCGGTCACGTCGAAATCATCGGTCGCGACCAGTTGCTCGGCCAGCGCCTCGCGCAGGTCTTCCTCGTCATCGACCAGCAGAATCTTTTTCAACCCGGCCATGTTGCCTCCTGTGTGTCATTGCGCAAAGGAGTGGGCGTGCCGGGGCCTGCGGTCCAGCGGCATGTTCGAAATCTCACATGGTTTTGTCGGAAAAAGCCACTATGTTTCAGATTGTTTCAAACCCGCCTGGCTGCCGAAAGCGATCATGAGCCTGATTCCGACCCTGGCCGAGACCGTCTCGCGCGCCCGCGCCGACCTGCGCATGGGTCTGCCGGTCGCCATCGGCGGCCATCTGGCGGCGGCGGTCGAGACGCTGCCGCCGCAGCGGCTGGCCGACATGAAGGCGCTTGGCCGTCCGGTTCTGGCGATCACGGAGCGGCGGGCCGAAACGCTGAAGGCGCGGGCCTATGATGGCGGGCTGGCGCGGGTGAAGGTGCCCGACGATGCCGATCTGGCCTGGTTGCGCGGTCTGGCTGACCCCGCCGACGATCTGCGGATGCCGATGAAGGGGCCGCTGTTCACGGAACGCGACGGCGATGCGACACCGCATATGGCGGCGCTGGCGCTGGCCAAATCCGCGCAATTGCTGCCTGCGGTGCTGATGGTGCGGGCGCCGGCCCCGGCCGGGCTGACGCTGCTGGCGCCGGGGCAGGTGCTGGCGCAGCTGGCCGGCGAGGCGGCGATGGCTCCGGTCGCGGCGGCGCGGCTGCCGCTGGCCTCGGCGGAACGCTCGCGCCTGCACATCTTCCGGCCCGACGATGGCGGCGCGGAACACTACGCCATCGAGATCGGCGATCCGCCGCGCGACGCGCCGGTCCTGACGCGGCTGCATTCGGCCTGTTTCACGGGCGATGTACTGGGCAGCCTGAAATGCGATTGCGGCCCGCAGCTTCGCGCGGCGCTGGAGGCGATGGGGCAGGCCGGGGCGGGTGTACTGCTGTATCTCAACCAGGAAGGGCGGGGGATCGGGCTGGCCAACAAGATGCGCGCCTATGACCTGCAAAACCAGGGTTTCGACACGGTCGAGGCCAATCACCGGCTGGGTTTCGAGGATGACGAACGCGATTTCCGCATCGGCGCGGCGCTGTTGAAACGGCTGGGCTTCGCACAGGCGCGGCTGATGACCAACAATCCCCGCAAGGTCGCCATGCTGGCAAGCCACGGAATCGAGGTGACGCAGCGCGTGCCGCTGATCACCGCGCGCAACCGGTTCAACAGCGGCTATCTGGATGCCAAGGCGGAAAAATCCGGACATCTGCTGTGAGCCCGGACGATCTGGTCCTGACCGCCCGGGGCATCCGCTTTCGCCGCCGTCTCTTTCCCTGCGCCATCGGCAGGACCGGAATTACCGCTGACAAGCGCGAAGGCGACGGCGCGACTCCGGCCGGCATCCATCGCATCACCGGGCTGTGGTATCGCGCCGACCGCCTGGCGCCTCCGGCCCCTTGGGCGCGCGGCATCGGTCCCGGCGATCTGTGGTGCGATGATCCGGCCCATCCGGCCTACAACCACCATGCCCGCGCCCCGCTGACCGCCGGCCATGAAAGACTGCGCCGCGCCGATCCGCTTTACGATCTGGTCCTGACCACCGACTGGAACGGGCCCAAAGCCGTGCCCGGACGCGGATCGGCCATCTTCCTGCATCAATGGCGCCGCCCCCGATACGGCACCGAGGGCTGCATCGCCTTCGCCCGCCCGGACCTGATCTGGATCGCCGCGCGGGCCGGGCCGGGGACGCGCTTGATCATTCCGGCTTCTTCGTTGTCCAAATACCCCTAGCGCAACGGTCTAGCCGTAATCCCGCGCGCCGAAGATGGCCGAGCCGATGCGCACATGGGTCGCGCCCTCCGCAATCGCAGCCTCGAAATCGGCGCTCATCCCCATCGACAGCAGGGCGAGGCCATTTCTCTCGGCCAGTCCCCGCAGCAGCCGGAAATGCGGCACCGGATCCTGGTCCTCGGGCGGGATGCACATCAGCCCATGGGCGTTCAGGCCCAGATCGCGGCACTGGCTCAAGAAACCCGGCAGTTCGTCGGCCAGGATACCGGCCTTCTGGGGCTCGTCACCGGTATTGACCTGCACGAACAATTGCGGGCTGCGGCCCTGTTGCTGAACCTGCGTGGCCAGCTTGCGCGCCAGGCTGGCGCGGTCCAGCGTGTGGATGGCGTCGAACAGCTGCACCGCCGCCTTGGCCTTGTTCGATTGCAGCGGACCGATCATGTGGACCGAGACCCCCTCGAAGCGATCCCGCCAGCCGGGCCATTTGCCCTGCGCCTCCTGCACGTAATTTTCGCCGAAGATGCGCTGGCCGGCCTGCAGGGCGGCCTCGACCCGGTCATCGGGCTGGACCTTGCTGACGGCGATCAGCGTGACGCTGCCGGGCGCGCGCCCGGCCTCCTGTTCGGCCGCGGCGATGCGGCGCCTGATCTCGTCCAGTCCCATGCCGCGACAAGACAAAAAGAAAAGAGCGGGCGCAAGGCCCGCTCTTTCCCGAAATCGTGTTTCGCGTCGATCAGAAGTCGAAGCGAACGCCCATGTCGGCGGTGTACAGCTTGTTGTAGCCGCGCTGAACCGAGCCGGCCAGATAGGCGCCGCCCAGATCGTATTTGGCGCCGATGCCGAACGCATTGTCGGTCTCGTTGCCGTCGGCGTCGTTGTTGGCGATGTAGCCGTTGATCGTCGTCATCGGGGCGACCATGTAATCGCCATAGATCACGATGGTCTTGCCCAGATCGGCGCCGCCGGCGGTTTCGCCGTTGTCGATCCAGTTCAGACCCGCGCGGCCCATATCGTTGAACTTGTAGCGCGCGCCCAGGAAATACTGGTCATTGCCGTCGATCGACTTGCCGTTTTTGGCAGCGGCGGCCGACAGTTCCAGACGCTCGTTCCAGGTATAGTTCGCCGAAACGCTGTATTCTTTTTCCAAGCCGTCGATCGAGCTGACCTGGTTCGGGTCGATGACCGAGGCGCGGGCGGTGAAGTCGCCGACCGAATAGGACACGAAGATGCCCAGATAATCGTTCAGCAGCATGTCCTCACCGAGGTTGTTGCTGGCGCGCGGATAGCCGTCGGTGTTGTAGGCATAGAACGCTCCGCGCGAATCGCCGAACGACCGGTCGTAGACGCCGATTTCGGGCGCATAGAGCAGCGCGGCCGAATCATAGGCGGTGTTCGAGTTGCCGATCTCGACGCGAAGGCCGCTGGCGGTCACGTAGAGGTAGCCCGGCGCAAGCGTCGTGTCTTCGTCGCCCTGATCCCACTGCATGCGGATCCGGCCACCGAAATCGACACCGGCATCGGACGAGGTCGACGCATCGATATTCAGGCGCAGGCGCGACTGGACGACCGAGTTGTTGGTATTGTCGCCGCGGACGCCGTCTTCCTGATAAAGCACACCGGTCCGGCCGTAGCCCGAGATCGTCACGTCGGCGGCGGCGATGCCGGCGGTCATGACCAGCGCGGTGGAGGCGATAAGAGCCTTTTTCATGGTGATGTTCCCTCTTGTCTCTCTGATGCCCAGGACGCATGGACCACCCTGGGTATGGATCGTGTTTCCTTCTTTCGCCGATGTGATGCAACGGAATCACGGAGGGGCTGAAATCTTTACCCAAATCTGTGATGCACATGGGCCACACTTGCGTGATCGCCGCCGTCCAGGCCCGCGAACGGGTCCGTCCCGCCGCCGCCCCAAGGCGCTTGTGGCGCGGGGGCGATCCGCGCTAAGGCTTCTGTCGACGCGAAGAACCGGGGGACACCATGAACACCGCACGCGCCGCGCGACTGACGCTGGTTATGATCCTGAGCGCCGCTCTTTCCGCCTGTGGCGGCGCTGCCTCAAGCGACCGGGACGTTCGCCCCGATGAGCGCAGGACGACGATCTGGGATCTGTTTCGCAACAACGAGAATCCGAACAACACCGTCGGCGTGAACAAGTATCTGTGGAACGCCAGCCTGGATGTGCTGAACTTCCTGCCGGTCCAGTCGCTCGACCCCTTTACCGGCGTGATCGTGACCGGTTACGGCACGCCTCCGGGCGGCGGCCGGTCGTATCGCGCGACGATCAAGGTCAGCGATCCGGCGCTGGATGCGCGCAGCCTGAAACTGTCGCTGCAGGGGCCGGGCGGCGCGGCCGTCGAGCCGGGAACCGTCCGCGCGGTCGAGGATGCGATCCTGACCCGCGCGCGGCAGTTGCGGATCCAGGACGGGCGGCTCTAGGGCCTGCCGGGCGAGGCTGGACCCGCCAATCGCCGCCGTATAAACACGGCGGCGAAGAACGACGCCAGACAGGTCCGCACGATGCCCTATGATCCCGCCCGCAGCGAAGCCCACTGGCAGACGACCTGGGCCGATGCCGGCAGCTTTGCCGCCACCCGCGACGCGCGGCCGAAATATTATGTGCTCGAGATGTTTCCCTATCCTTCGGGACGCATCCATATGGGGCATGTGCGCAACTACACCATGGGCGATGTGGTGGCGCGGTTCATGCGCGCGCAGGGCTTTTCCGTGCTGCACCCGATGGGGTGGGACGCCTTCGGGATGCCGGCCGAGAACGCGGCGATGGAACGGGGCGGCCACCCGCGCGACTGGACCTATGCCAATATCGCGACGATGCGCGAACAGCTGCGCCCGCTGGGCCTGTCCATCGACTGGTCCCGCGAATTCGCCACCTGCGACGACGATTACGTGGCCCAGCAGCAGGCCCTGTTCCTGGACATGCTGGAGGCCGGACTGGTCACCCGCAAGTCGGCGCAGGTGAACTGGGATCCGGTGGACATGACCGTGCTGGCCAACGAACAGGTCATCGACGGCAAGGGCTGGCGGTCGGGCGCGGCGGTCGAGCGGCGCGAACTGACCCAGTGGTTCTTCCGCATCAGCGACTATTCCGATGAACTTCTGGCGGCGCTTGACGGGCTGACCGGCTGGCCCGACAAGGTGCGGCTGATGCAGGCCAACTGGATCGGCAAGTCGCGCGGGTTGCAATTGCGGTTCCCGACAGTCGATGCGCCCGAGGGATTCGAGGCGATCGAGGTCTACACGACCCGCCCCGACACGCTGATGGGCGCGTCCTTCGTGGCGCTGTCGCCGGATCATCCTCTGGTGCGCGATCTGGCCGCCGCCGATCCGAAGGCCGCCGCCTTCATCGAGGAATGCCGCCGCATCGGCACCACCGAAGAGGCGATCGAGACCGCGCCGAAAATGGGCTTCGATACCGGGCTGACGGCGCGTCATCCGCTGGACCCGGACTGGCACCTGCCAATCTGGATCGCGAATTTCGTGCTGATGGATTACGGCACCGGCGCGATTTTCGGCAGCCCCGCCCATGACGAGCGCGACCATCAATTCGCGACCAAATACGGCCTGCCGATCCGGGCGACGTTCGGCGAGAAGGGGATGGATCCGGCACAGGCCGACGCGCTGGTCGCGGCCGCGCCCTATGTGCCGCCGAAATCGGAAACCCTCACCTACGTCCGCGGCTTCGCCGGCGCGGCCGACCAGACCGGCGAAGCCGCCGTCGATGCCGCCATCGCCCATGCGGAACGCGAAGGCTGGGGCGAGGGTGTGACCAGATACCGCCTGCGCGACTGGGGCATTTCGCGGCAACGCTATTGGGGTTGTCCGATCCCGGTCGTGCATTGCGACGCCTGCGGAACCGTGCCCGAGGCCAAGGCCAATCTGCCGGTGCTGCTGCCGCGCGATGTCAGCTTCGATGTGCCCGGCAACCCGCTGGACCGGCATCCGACCTGGCGTCAGGCCATCTGCCCGACATGCGGCGGCGCGGCCCTGCGCGAGACCGACACGATGGACACCTTTGTCGATTCCTCGTGGTATTTCGCGCGCTTCACCAGCCCCCATGCGGCGACCCCGACCGACCGCACCGAGGCCGATTACTGGATGAATGTGGACCAGTATATCGGCGGCGTCGAACATGCGATCCTGCATCTGCTGTATTCGCGCTTTTTCGCCCGCGCGATGGTCAGGACCGGCCATCTGCCCGAGACCGCGAAAGAGCCGTTCAACGCGCTGTTCACGCAGGGCATGGTGACGCACGAGATCTACATGACCACCGATGCGCGGGGCCGCGCCGTCTATCACCTGCCCGAGGATGTGACCGACGGCCGTCTGGCCGACGGAACCCCGGTCAAGGTCATCCCCTCGGCCAAGATGTCGAAATCCAAGAAGAACGTCGTCGATCCGCTGGACATCGTGGCAAGCTACGGCGCCGACACCGCGCGCTGGTTCATGCTGTCGGACAGCCCGCCCGAACGCGATGTCGAATGGACCGCCGCCGGGGCCGAGGCCGCACATAAATTCCTGTCGCGCCTCTGGCGGCTGGCCGAGGATGCGGGCGCAGATCGCGACGATCCCGATCTGACCCGCGCCGCCCATCGCGCCATCGCCGACGTGACCCGCGCCATCGAGACCTTTACCTTCAACAAGGCGGTGGCGAGGCTCTATGAACTGGCCAATGCGATCGGCAGGTCCGGCGCCGGGGGCGAACCGCGCAAGGCGGTTCTGCGGATCATGGCGCAACTGATGGCGCCCATGGTGCCACATCTGGCCGAGGATATCTGGACCATGTCGGGCGGGCAGGGCCTGGTCGTCGATACCCCCTGGCCACAGGCGGACCCGGCGCTGCTGGTCGATGACAATGTCGTCCTGCCGATCCAGATCAATGGCAAGCGGCGGGCCGAGATCAGCGTCGCCAGGGACATGCCCAAGGATCAGATCGAGGCCATGGTGATGGCCGACGAGACGGTGCGACGGTTCCTTGACGGGGCCGCGCCCAAGAAGCTGATCGTGGTGCCGGGACGGATCGTCAATGTCGTCGCGTGACCGCCTGTCGCGCCGCGCGGCCCTGCTGGGCCTGCTGGCCGTCTCGGCCTGCGGGCTGACGCCTGTCTATGGCCCGAACGGGGCGGGGCGCCGCCTTTTCGGCAAGATCCGCCCGCGCGATCCGGAAACCTACCAGGACTTTATCTTCAACCGCCGCCTGGCCGAACGTCTGGGCGGCGAGGGCGATCTCTACGATCTGGATTACGGCATCGCCATCGGCGTCGTTCCGCAGGCGATCACGCCCGACGAGGTGACAACGCGCTATTCGCTGAGCGGCACCGCCGATTTCGCCCTGAAGGACCAGGCGGGCCGCGTCCTTGCGCAAGGGCGGGTCAGCAGCTTTACCTCGTATTCCACCACCGGCACGACCATCGCCACGCTGTCGGCCGAGGGTGATGCCCGGCAGCGGCTGGCCACGATGCTGGCCGATCAGGTGGTCACGCGGCTGCTGGCGGCGTCCGCTTCGCTGCCGGAATGAACCTTAAGGGCGGAGAGATCGCCCGCTATCTGGCGCGGCCCGACCCTTCGCGCCCGGCCCTGCTGATCTATGGCCAGGACGCGATGCGCGTATCGCTGAAGCGGACCGAGGCGGTGGCCGCGCTGACCGGAGAGAAGGCCGACGAGGAAATGCGCCTGACCCGGCTGGCGGGTGGCGGGCTGAAGAAGGATCCGGCCGCGCTGCTGGACGCCGTCAAGGCGGTCGGCTTCTTTCCCGGCCCCCGCGTCGTTCTGGTCGAGGATACGCCCGATACGGCCGCCGAGGCGGTGGCGGCGGCGCTTGGTGAATGGCAGCCCGGTGACGCGGTGATCGTGGTGACGGCCGGGGGATTGGCCAAATCCTCGGCCCTGCGCAAGCTGTTCGAGCCGCATGGGCAGGCGGTCGCGGCCCCGGTCTACGACGATCCCCCCGGCGAGGACGAGATCGCGCGCTGGCTGGCCGCGTCGGGCCTCGGCGAAGTGTCGCGCGAGGCGATGCGCGATCTGACGGCGCTTGCGCGGGCCCTGGATCCCGGCGATCTGCGCCAGACGATCGAAAAGATCGGGCTTTACAAATATGGCGATGATACGCCCCTGACGCCGGCCGAGGTGGCGCTGATGGCGCCCGCGACCATCGAGGCTGATCTGGACGAATTGCTGCACGTCGTGGCCGAGGGACGATCGGATCGTTTCGGCGCCTTGATGCGGCGGATCGAGGGGCAGGGCGTCACGCCCGTCTCGCTGGCCATCGCCGCCCTGCGCCATTTCAGGGCGCTGCACCTGGCCGCCGCCGATCCGCAGGGGCCGGGCGCGGGCCTGTCGCGGATGCGCCCGCCGGTCTTCGGTCCCCGCCGCGACAGAATGGCCCGGCAGGCGCAAAGCTGGGGCCTGGGTCCGCTGGAAGAGGCGGTGCACGCGCTTCTGGACACTGACCTGATCCTGCGCAGTTCCAGCCGCGCGCCGCAGATGCCGCTGGTCGAGCGTGCGCTGATCCGGCTGGCGATGCAGGCGGGGCGGCGGTGAGCGAAACCGTCGAGGCGCTGGTGATCGGTGCCGGCCCGGCCGGCCTGATGGCGGCCGAGATGCTGGCGGGGGCGGGACATGCGGTCGTGATCGCCGAGGCGATGCCGACACCGGCGCGGAAATTCCTGATGGCCGGCAAGTCCGGGCTGAACCTGACCAGGGACGAGCCTTTGCCGGCGTTCCTGCGTCACTTCGGCGGCGCGACCGGGGCGCCGCCCCGGACCCCGGGATATTTCGACCAAGGCAAAGCCGTGTTAGGCCCGCCCGAGGTGATGGACTGGGCGCGCGGGCTGGGGATCGCCGTTTTCACCGGTTCCACCGGCCGGGTCTTTCCGGTCGGGATGAAGGCCTCGCCCCTGTTGCGGGCATGGCTGGCGCGGCTGGATGCGCGCGGGGTCCGGTTGCGGACCCGCTGGCGGTGGACCGACCTTGAGAACGGATTTCTCTTCGAGACGCCCGAGGGGCCGCGGCAGGTCAGCGCCGATGTTGCGGTGCTGGCGCTTGGCGGGGCAAGCTGGCCGCGGCTGGGATCGGATGCGGCCTGGGTTCCGCTGCTGCGCGATGCGGGGGTGCGGATCGCGCCGTTCCGTCCCGCGAATATGGGATTTCGTGTCGATTGGTCGCCCGCCATGAATCGCCATCTCGGGGCGGCCGTGAAGGGCGTGGCCCTGCGCGCGGGCGAGATGGTCAGCCGGGGCGAGTGGGTGATCGGGCGCCAGGGTATCGAGGGTGGCGGCATCTACGAGATTGCCGCCGTGATCCGGGACGGGGCCGGGGTGCGTCTGGATCTTGCGCCGGATCTGGGGCCGGATGCGCTGGTCCGGCGGTTCGCGCGGCCCCGGGCGAAGCTGTCGCTGGGCAATTGGCTGCGGCGAATCCTGGGCGATCCGATCAAGGTGGCGCTGATGCTGGAATGGGGGCGACCCTTTCCAGGCGATGCGCGGGGATGGGCGATGCTTGCCAAGTCCGTCCCGATGCCGCTGGGCGGGCCGATGCCGATCGAAGGCGCGATTTCCTCGGCCGGGGGGGTCACCGAGGCGGCGATCACCCCCGATCTGGAATTGCGCGCCCTGCCGAATGTCTTCGTCGCGGGCGAGATGCTGGACTGGGAAGCCCCGACCGGCGGCTATCTTCTCAGCGGGTGTCTGCTGACGGGGCGGATGGCGGGAATGGCTGCCTCGACGCGGTTGATCGAGGCTGGCGCGCCGCTCCGGAAACGGCAACCCTGAGCCATGCCGCGGTCAGGGGCGTGCGGGAGTCGCGCAGAGCGGGGATGCACCGCTAGAGCGTGTCGCACTCAATTGGCCTCATGCCCGGCGGCCTTGAAGGAGTTGTAGCATTCTTCGTCTGAGAAGAGGTCGCAGACGTGTCCGACGGCGGCCCAGAGTTGATCGTAGGTTCGCGCCGTTGCCTTCCTGACCAGCGTCTTGAGCTTCGAGAACGCCATTTCTATGGGGTTCAGGTCGGGACTGTAGGGCGGCAGGAACAGGAA